>CAZTDH010000178.1:0-4596 GCA_964612615.1 uncultured Paludibacter sp.
TCTTCCGATCTTGCTTCGAAAGGTGCAGCTGCTGGTTTGCTTGCCAAAGTGCAGCTTACATTGGGTAACTGGCAGGCTACCATTGATTTGTGTAATCAGGTAAAAGATCTTGGTTATACCCTGAACATTAATTATGCTGATAATTTTGACCCGACAAAAGAAAACGGACAGGAATCACTATTCGAAGTTCAGTATGTGAGCAATGCCGGATATGATTTCTGGAGTAATGAAAATCAGGCTTCGTGGTTAAGTGCATTCACAGGTCCACGCGGTTCGAATATGGTAGCCGGTGGATGGGGATGGGATCAACCCACCGAGGAGTTCGTGAGTTCATACGAATCAGGTGATTTACGTAAGTCTGCAACTGTTTTCTATCAGGGATGTCCAAGCTTTGACGGTCAGACTTATCAGAAATCCTATTCAACGGCCGGATATACTCTTCGTAAGTTCTTGGTTACCAAAACAGTATCAGCATCGTATGACAACAGTCCGTTAAACTTTCCCGTGTTGCGTTATGCCGATGTATTGCTTATGAAAGCTGAAGCTCTGAATGAACTTGGAAAAACTAATGAAGCACAGTTACTTGCCACCGATGCTAATGCCACGCTCAACAAAGTACGTGTTCGTGCCGGATTATTGAGCATTACAGGAATGAATCAAAGCGATTTACGTGAAAAAATTTTGCACGAACGCCGGATGGAACTTGCTTTCGAAGGTCAACGCTGGTTCGATTTGATTCGGGTAAAAGGAGGACAATATGGTATTGACTTTCTTCATTCTATCGGAAAATCGAACATGAGTTCAAAGTACCTGCTTTTTCCGGTTCCGCAGAAAGAACGCGATGCTAATCCAAACCTGTCTCAGAATCCGGGATATTAAATCATTTCCTAATTAACAATGCACAATTCATAACTAAAGATATGAGACAAATAAAATTAATTAGCTCTTTTCAACTTGTATTTCTGCTTATTACCTCCATTTTTACATCCTGCGAACAAAATTTGCCGGATGATGTGGTAAAAGCCGGAGCACTTGCTGTAAGTGCTACTAAATCTGAGTTGGTACTGAATCAGAAAAACAGCCTAACCACAACTGCACTGAATTTTAGCTGGACCACCGGAACAAATAGTGGAACAGGAACATCCATGTCGTACACCCTACAACTCGACATAAAGGGAAATAATTTTTCAAAAGCAATTAGCCTGAATCTGGGTAAGGGAGTTTATTCGCGCAGTTTTACGGTAGAAGAACTGAATGACAGTCTGCTCAGTCACTGGAATTCCACTCCCGGAACAGTTGCCGAATTGGAAGTCCGTGTTGTATCAACCATTTATTCAACCCCGCAAACCAGCGAAACTTCCCCGGTTATCAGTTTGAAAGCAACTCCATATCAGCCCGTCAGTAAAACACTTTATCTTTACGGAACAGCATCTCCAAAAGGCACAGATTTGTATAATGCACTCAGACTTACCCCTCAAACCGACCCTACCGTATTTGTCTATCAGGGAATGCTCAATGCCGGAACTCTGAAGTTTATAACTAAATTAGGCCTGGAAATACCATCATATAACTTAGGATCAGATACAACCAAAATTATTTTTCGCAACAATGCCGGACAAGCAAATAACCTGTTTACAATCAAATCGAGCGGTGTTTACCGGTTGGAAATCAGTTTACTTGACCTTACAGCTTCGGTTACAAAAATTAATTATCCGGCTTACGGCGAAGTGTATCTTGCCGGAACTGCTGCACCAAACGGAACTGATTTCAGCAAAGCAACCAAACTCGCCCAAAGTGCCACCAATCCTTTTATATTCACTTATCAGGGAGTGCTTAAAGCCGGAAACTTCAAATTCCCTGTGAATACCAATTCGGATGGAAATCAGGATATGTTTATGCGTACCGATGATACTCATTTTTACACTCATCAGGGCGGAACCGCTGGCGATGACCAATGGACTATTGCCAAGAAAGGATTCTACACTCTTACGCTGAATCAGCAGGATAATACCATTACAATTTATCGGGAAAAATTATTTATGGTAGGAGATGCTACATCCATTGGTTGGACTATTACAAATGCCATTCAAATGACTGAAGATGCCTTAGATGGCTGTATATTTAGCTATACAGGGCCAATGCTTGCCGGCGGATTCAAATTTCCGGTAAACCGGAATTCGGATTGGGGACAGGATATGTATATGCGTACTGACGATACTCACATGTACCGGCATATTGGCGGGCAGGCTGATGATAAAAAATGGACAATCACTACAGCCGGAAATTATGTGATAACAGCCAATATTGAAACTCTGACATTGAGTTCAGTAAAACAATAAGTTTATTTAGCTGACGTACAAAGGCTTGGCATGTAAAATTCAGGCATGCCTGCCTTTCAAAAAAAGAAATAATTAAAACTCAATTTATAATCTTTAAAATTAAATTCTAATGAAAACAACTTTACTTTCTCGTTTTGCAGCTTTATTAATATTCAGCGCAATGGCATTTAGCAGTATAAATGCCCAAAATCCAATGTGTATGATTGGTGATGCTACCAAATACGGATGGGACAAAGACAAATCATCTCCGTTAACTCAGGATGGTGTAAATCCTTCTAAATTTTATTACAATGCTTATCTGAATGCCGGAAGTTTTAAATTTCTAAAACAAAACTCCGATTGGGTGCCAAGCTGGAATAAAGGGGCTACTGAAACTGCAGTACTAAAAAGACTTACTTTAACCGACCCTGATGTTTCTTTTTCAAACGCAACAGCGGGAAATTATGCAGTTGTATTAGATACTGCAGCATTAACCCTTAGTGTAACACCAATGAGTGAACCAACTGCAATTATGTTCAATACTATTTTTATGGTAGGCGGTGCAACTCCAAACGGTTGGGACTTAGGAAAAGCAACCGAATTGACCAAAAATCCAACGAATCCATTTGAATTCAGTTACACCGGAGCATTAGTAGTAGGCGAAATGAAATTTCCGGTAAACCGCAACTGGGGCTGGAATCAGGATTTCTTTATCAAAGCATCGGACACCCAAATGCAATTAGTGGCAGGTGGCGATGTAAAATGGAACATCAGCACAGCAGCTAATTATAAGGTTACGATTAATATAAATACATTGGCAATCAGTATTGTAAATCTGACTACAACTGTAAACGAAACATTGACAAAAGAATATCCATCATTAGTATCAAATGTTGTTAGTGATCAATTAAAAATTGAAAATACCAGCAACTTCAACTATAGGATTTTTAATGTTACCGGAGCTTCAGTTTTAGCTGGAAATTCTGAAAATGGAATTATCAATGTTTCTAATCTCAACAAAGGAATCTACCTTTTAAAGGCTGAAAATAAGACTTTCAAATTTACAAAAAACTAAAACATGAATTACCTCCTGCTATAAACAGTGGGAGGTAATTTTAATGACATTATTCTTTTGTTACAATAAATCAGAATACATACTGGTTTCACCTTCATACTGGCTTATTTATTAGTTAAAAAATAAGTACCTTATATTGTGCTAAATAACCAAACACAATTCAGCCTTATAGTCTAATCAAATTACTTCGTTCAATCAATAAAAATGTGATTATGAAAACAACAAAAATCATACAACAGCAACTTTTAATTAATACAAGAATCATTTTCGGACTTTTTATGTTGTTTGGATTGCTAACAATTAGCAAGGCTCAAACAACTGTAACTTATACGCAACAAGTTGCAAATTACTATGCTAGCTATAGTTCCGGAACAGGGTGTGCAATTTCCAATTCCGGTTCTTATCAGGTAGGGATGACAGCCCGTACAACGGCTCCGAAACAAATTGTTTGCTGGAGAAAGTTCAGAAAAGATGGCTCTGCCGGAAGTTCGAGCGACCGAAGTATGCAAATTGGCGACCAATTTGTGGTTACTGTATCGGCAACCCGGGTTTATAAGTATATTGGATTTGCATTATTGTCGTCACCAACGGCTACCGCTGCTAATGCCGATAAAGAAAATAACTACGCGTTATCAGTTTATATGGATGGATTTGGATACTGGAAAATTAAATCGAATGGTGGAACAGTATCGGCTTCGACTATTTTGGGGACACAGTCTTCTTTTAAAAATTTTACATTCACAATGACACTGACAGCTGCCGACAGAATGAATATTACTATGACTGATGGCATTACAACTTCATACTTTTTTGATGTTCAACTGGCTCAATCAAACCCAATCACCGATTACAGTATTTACCAGGAAGATGACTGGGATGGAGCCGGAAATATGGGATGTTACTGGGGATTAGGTGCTGTAGGTACTCAACATACTTTAACCGACAAAGGTGCTATATCATTGGGTTCAAGCAATAGTAGCTTTAGCGTTTCAGGAGTATTGACTAATGGTTTTGCCGCAAACAGCACAACAACTTCTGTAAATAATTCACTTACAAAAGTCGGTACAGGCAACATTACTTTGTCGGCTGCCAATACATATTCAGGAACAACTCAGATTGATGGTGGCTCATTAATATTAGGAATAAACAATGCTATTCCTTCGGGAGCATCAGGTGTTCAAAGTGCAGTAACATTCAATGGTG
>CAZTDH010000179.1:0-4564 GCA_964612615.1 uncultured Paludibacter sp.
ACGAATAAAATAAGAACTAATTTGATTTTTGTTTTCATAAAAATTGATTTGTAAAATTGAATATTATTTTGACTATTGTAATTTTTTCATCCAAGCAAACAAGGGTTGCATCCATTCGTCAGTAGATAATTTCAAAACAAAACCATGATTGCCTTTTGGGAATAAGTGCATTTCTGCAGGAACATTATTTCGAATCAACTCCTGATAAAAGCGAATACTATTTTCAACAATTACCACTTTATCATCTCCTGTATGTGTTATCCAGGTTGGTGGAGTATTGGGTTGAACATGTAATTCATTTGAAAAGAAAAGTATTTTATCTACTTCCGGAGATTTCCCAAGTAAATTAGATCGAGATCCAATGTGGGCCAATTCATCTTTCATACTAATTACAGGATAAACTAAAACCATAAAACTTGGTCTCAAGCTTATTTTTTCATCATTGGGGATATATGACTTGTCGAAATGAGTCCCTGCTGTTGACGCTAAATGACCTCCAGCCGAAAAACCCATAATCCCTATCTTTGCAGCATCCAATTTCCATTCGGTTGCATGCATACGCACTGTTTTAATGGCTTGCTGGGCATCTTGCAAAGGCCCAATTGATTTGTCTATCATGATTGAATCACTGGGCAATCGGTATTTGAGAATGAAAGCTGCAATCCCCTTTTGTAAAAATGCTTCAGCAATAATAGTTCCCTCGAGGCGATAACTTTCAACGCCATAGCCACCACCCGGACAAATAATTACAGCTGCTCCGGTAGCTATTTTTGAATCCGGGAGATATATTGTTAAAGTTGGATCGAAAATACTTCTGTATCCATAAAACTGCCCATTATGTTCGACAGTAATTTGTTTCATGGTATTGGGCTTACTATTGGGTATTGCTGTAGGGTATAAGCTAATGATCTGTTGAGCTGACAAATGAAGGCCAACCGACAAAATAAATAGCTGTATGATTGCTTGTTTCATAAATTTGATTGGTAAATAAATTGGTATTTTTGGTTTGAATATTTTAAGGATATTCATAGATATAACTCAATTTCTATTAGGCAAAAAGTCGCTGAATTGTTTATGGCAACAGCAAAATGAACGCATAAAATAAATGCCGTCAATACAAAGATTTTGAATTCGTGTTTTATATTTTAAAAGACCATTTTGTAAGATTTTTTTTTTGCTATGAGATTGTCAATTTGCCAACTCTACAATATTTTTTCCATCTTTGTATGCTTTGTAAAGATCCACATAAGGCACTTTTCGAACTTCAGTTTTAGGGTCGTAATTTGGATTTTTACTTGGCCAGTATTTTTTCTCCACATTCTTTTCTAAATAGGTCATCAATACTGCAAATAATTCACGGGTCTTTTGAGGCATTTTTTTTGCTAGGTTTGTATTTTCTGAAATATCATTTTTAAGATTATAGAGCCTTAATCGACCATACCAGTCAAAAATCAGCTTGTAATCTCCTTTTCTAACTGCCGAATGAGGCGTAAATGGGAGTCCATCTTCGGGATTTTTATAAATCACCGTTAATGGATAATGCCAAAAATAAGTGTCGCGCGTATAGCTTTTTTTTGAGTTTTTGGTATCCTTCAAAAGACCGGCTATACTTTGTCCATCAATTTGATGTGTTGCTTTTGGTTCTCCCGTAAGTTCTAATAAAGTTGGGAAAAAGTCATTACAATCTACAGGAACACTACACCATTTCGAACCACTAATATGTCCTTTATAGGATATTATCATCGGCACTCGAATACCTCCTTCATACACAGACGCTTTTTGACCCTTCAAAGGGGTGTTTGTAGTTATTTCTTCATCAGTACCGCCTTTGCCAATTGTTATTCCGCCATTATCTGAAACAAAAACTATAATCGTATTTTCATCTATTCCTTTTTCTTTCAGCTTATCCATTATTTTTCCAACTGACTCATCCATCTTTTTAATCATGGCTGCATAAGTTGCATTTTTTTGTCCCTTCCATCCTTTGGTAGTTTTATTTTCGAAATATTTTATGGTTTCGTCAGGTGCCTGATTGGGACTGTGAACAGCAAACTCGCAGAAATACAACAAGAATGGTTTTCCATCTTTTGTAGTGGCTCGCTCATCAATAAAATCCAATGCGCGTTGCGTTAAATCATTAGTTAAGTATGGAATACCCAAATTCACACCCGATTTACCCTGATACAATGAGTCTTGTCTCATTTTTGGGAAGTGTTTTACTTTTCTATTCCATGATTTTTGCCAATTATAATAGGGAGAGCCACCTGCATCAAAATAAGCCAATTCATTAAAGCCCTGGTTGTGGGGTTGATAGCCTTCCGATCCATGACCGCCGACATGCCATTTTCCTAAAAATGCCGAATGATAATCTTTCATGGCTTCGGCAAAAGTGATTTCATCTCTGCCCTTATCTTGTGGTTGACCCGAAGGAAGTGCTATCAACGTACTTCCATTT
The DNA here is from genome assembly GCA_964612615.1 of uncultured Paludibacter sp. Classification (GTDB taxonomy): domain Bacteria; phylum Bacteroidota; class Bacteroidia; order Bacteroidales; family Paludibacteraceae; genus Paludibacter. The sequence goes on from CAZTDH010000179.1 coordinate 2,456, forward strand.
AACAAAGCCGATGGATTTTCTATTTTATCCGACCAATAACAATCCTGCTCGTGAAAACCTGACGGTGGTTCCACCCCTTGAGCATAATATGTACTGGCACTTCCGGCTGTTGCAGTCATGAACCCAAGCCGGGAGGCGTATTTTCCGGTAAGGATACTGGCACGGGCAGGTGAGCTTAGCGGACAAGTATAATACTGGTCGAATGCAACTCCCTGCCTGGCAAGCTTATCGATATTGGGGGTTTCATAATACTGTTTATCGGCCGGCGTATTTGTTACTCTGGTTGCAAAACAGTTTACATCTGTATAGCCGAAATCGTCAGCCAATATGAAAATCACATTTGGTTTAGTTTTTATTTCACTATTTTGAGAATATAGCACACCAACACTCAATCCCAAAGTTGAAAGGGTAAGTGTTGTTTGAATCCTCGTCCGATTTGAAAATGCAAGTAGGTATTTCATGCGTTCATTCTTATTTTTAGTTTTTTGTCGCATGGAATTAACTCCCTTTGGTCGTTGACCGTTGGTTCGCAATGAACATGGTCTTTTGGTTTAAACGCCTGTTTAAATGCTCGTTTCATAAATTTGATTGGTAAATAAATTAGTGACTTGAAGCCGCAATCTTTTTGTTAATATATTTTTATGCGTTTTTTTTATTAAATTTCAAATATTAAAAAAATATTTCTAAAAAATCAATTATTATTGACTATTTTGATTACTCCTGATTTATTCTCATTGTCTGTTATTTTGAGAATGTATTCGCCTTTTTCAGTTGATTTTAGAATAGATTTAGATTCATTTGGCTTAATTATCTTGTAGTCCAGCAGTTGACCAATTATACTATATAATTTTATTTGTATAGGAGTTGAGTGAGACGATTTAATTTTCCAACAGTTGATTTCATTTAAAATCGTGACATCAAAACAATTGCTTGCCGATAGTGATTGAATCCCTGAAGATGTATTACAAGTATTCGTTGAAAGATAAGTTGATTTAATGGCATTGACTTTCAGTCCGTATATACTATTATTTACCAGATCATTTCCATAAGTTGTGAGATTGATAAATCGTCCTGTACTTGTCAGCTGCCTGTTGGGACAAACATCATTGCACCACGACCATGCCAACCAATTTATGCCCAATGATTGACAACCGACAAGCATTTGCTGATAAGGTAATGTATATTGACATACTTGTGCATCATCTTGCTGATTTGCCACTTCACCTAACACAAAGGGAATTCCTGAATTAACAACGACTTGTAGCTTTTGCAGCATAGTGGTTGGGTTATTGTTTGCAAATGAGTACCAGTAGGTATGAATACTGAAAATAATATTATGTTGCGGGTCTGCATTGATAATTTCCTGACCAACAGCTGCAAGAGCATCACTATTCGTACCACAATCCGGTGAATCAATCATTAACGGACAGGTATAACCTGCATCTCTGAGCTTTGTAATAATCGAATTGTAGGTAATTTTGAACGTGTTTTGAGCACTGCTCACGTTACCTGCCCATAACACGAATAGTGACTCATTGGCAATATTGATTATTAGTTTGTCCTGACGAGCCATTAATACATTTTTCACATCAGACCGTAAATAGAAATCGGTCAATGAAATCAATGCTTGAGGGTTATTCTGACAAGTTTGATCATGAAGTTCAATTACAGGTAACATTCCTTCAAGGGTACATTTGTCCAGAACTGCAGCCAATTTAAGAGCTGTATAAACACTGTGTGTCTTGGCGTCTGGATTGTTTGCATACCATGAAAGTCTAACCGTATTTGCACCCGTTTGTGCTATTTCATTCAGCAGTAGCTCATTTCCAGCATATCCCCAATTATATGGTGCATAATTCACGCCTTTCATGTTAAATTCAATACCACAAGGATCATACAATTTTGATTTCATTGTGTAAAAATGATTTATAGATAAAACAGAAACAGTATGTACTATCAAGTAGAAAAATAGAAGTCTGGATAAAATAATTTTCATTTGTAGGATAATTTAACTGTTTGATAATGTCTTAATTACAAAATCAGTTTGAGAGATTAAATTTTCATTTAAGTTTTTTATTATATTTTCCATATACTTTTTTCTAAATATTT
>CAZTDH010000180.1:0-4543 GCA_964612615.1 uncultured Paludibacter sp.
CACTTCACAATCAGCAAAATAATTAAATGCCATTGCCATGCTAACTTCAAAAAATGAAGGCTGAATTTCTTCAAACAGATTCTTGTTATTTTCAACAAAGTCCACAACGTATTGTTGTTCAATCATATCGCCATTTATGCGAATCCGTTCGCCAAAATCAACTAAATGTGGTGATGTATATAATCCAACTTTGTATCCTACACTCTGTAAAACAGCCGCAAGTATGTGAGAAACAGAGCCTTTACCATTAGTTCCGGCAATATGAATAGTCCGAAAGCGTCTATGTGGATTACCTAATGCATTCATTAGGTTTATCGTATTGTCTAATCCCGGTTTATATGCCGCGCCACCCACATGATGAAAAACCGGAAGGCGATTGTATAAATACTGAATGGCTTCTTCGTACTTAATATTGGTCATACGAAATTATATCTTCTTTCTGTTTTCTTTTCTTTGCACGTAGAGGTTGAGCAGAGTATCCCAACAAAATAACCAGCATAACGCGTTTATTTTTAGGGATATCCAGTACTTTTTGCACTTTTTTCTCGTCGCACCAACCGATAATACACGAACCAAGACCTTCGTCGGCAGCAGCAAGACTTATATGTGCAGCCAAAATTCCCAAATCGATGTGTGGATAATGTTTATTTGTAGCCCAACCACCAACGCTTGATGTAAAGTTGGCATTTTCCTCCAAAATAACCAGTTGCAAAGGGGCTTGCTTGGTAAAATGATTCATTGCCAGCAATTTACTGGCAGTTGCATCAGCAACTTTCATGCGTTTTTCAGCATCCGATACTACAATTATTTTCCATGGTTGTGCATTGCAGGCCGATGGAGCTAATCGTGCAGCTTCCAGAATCCGTTCAAGTTTCTCTTTTTCAACCGCTTGATCGGAATATGCTCTGTCGCTTTGGCGCGAATGTACTAATTCTAAGAATGTTTTCATATTATATAATAACAAACCTACACAAAGTAAATCAGTGTGCTTGATTGACTTTTGTGTTCTCTAAAAAAAACATATCTTTGCAAAATAAGCTTCTAAATTCCTTTTATGGTGTTTGAGGTTTGCAAAGATAATTCAAATCAAAGATTATATGCAACAAAAAGTACAAACTTATATTGAAAAACTGCAATTGTTGACTCCAAAAGAGCCTGTAATTGTTGGTGTAAGTGGTGGAACTGACTCAGTGGTACTGTTGCATGTTCTTATTTCACTTGGATATGACTGTATAGCAGCACATTGCAATTTTCATTTGAGAATGCAAGAATCAAATAGAGATGAAGAGTTTGTTCGCAAACTAGCTCACTCCTACTCTATTCCCTTTTATTTCATTGATTTTGAAACAACTAAATATGCTGAGAAACACAAAATTTCCATTGAAATGGCTGCACGCGATTTGCGCTATGACTGGTTCGAAGAATTGATTGAAAAACACCATGCGCAGGCTATAGCAGTTGCTCATCATGCCGACGACAACATCGAAACCATGTTAATGAATCTGGTTCGCGGAACCGGACTTCGGGGATTGACAGGAATCCAACCTCGGAATAAAAATGTAGTTCGTCCACTGCTTTGTTGCACCCGCGAAGAATTAGAGAATTACCTCGTTGAACACGGACTACAACATGTGGAAGACTCTACAAATCAGGAGAATAATTACCTTAGAAATAAGTTCAGAAACGAACTTTTACCACTATTGACAGACATTAATCCTTCCGTAAGAGAAAATTTGTACAAATCACTGGCTAATCTGGAAGGAAATTTTGCTATTTATCAACAAGCCATCGATGAAATCAGGAATAAGGTTGTTCATAACTCAGGTAATGAAATCAGACTTAATATTGACCAAATAAACCAACAAATTCATGTTCCAACGGTTATGCATGAGTTATTATCTCCTTATAATTTTAGTTCCACTCAAATAGAACAAATTAGGGAGGCACTAAATGCTGAATCAGGTAAGATTTTTTACTCTGAAACACATCGATTGATCAAAGATAGAAAATATCTGATAATCAGTGCGAAAGGTGATGAAATTAAAAATATTTACACTATTTCGCAAACGGAAAAAGAACTAACCTTACCTATTCATTTGACTATCAGAAAAATGTCTATTGATGACAGTTTTAAACCCTCAAAATTGCCCAATTGCGTTCATATTGATGCTTCATTAATTCAGTTTCCACTTGAATTACGTCGTTGGAATGAAGGAGATGTGTTTTACCCCTTCGGAATGACTCAGAAAAAGAAACTCAGTGATTACTTTATCGATCAAAAATTCAGCATTCCGCAGAAAGAACAATGTTGGATATTAATTTCGGAAGGAAAAATTGTATGGATTGTGGGTCACAGGCTTGATAACCGCTTCAGAATTACCGAAAATACAAAAGAAGTGATTGAAATTAACCTGAAAAAATGATTTGTTGACATTTTTACTCTTCATTTCTGAACAATCACCCTTTATTTCTTGTTTTGACACTAAATTTTAAATGATTTAAATAGTGTCTGAAAAAAGAATTCTCCACAAACAAACAGTAAAATCAGTCCGTGAAGTAGCTTACGGAGTATACGTTTTATCTTTTAATCGCGATTTTAATTTTGAAGCCGGTCAGGTTATAGCCATTGATATTATTCCGGATGGTAGACCACGGCTCTACAGCATTGCAAGTGGTATAAATGATTCAGAAGTTGATATACTTTTCGATGAAAAAAAGAACGGTCAGCTCACTCCTTTTCTTTCCAAACTCAAAACCGGTGATTTTATATACGTTTCAGAACCATTCGGGACATACAGAACTGAGTCCGGAAAAGGCTTTTGGATTGCATCCGGCACAGGAATTGCACCTTTTGTTTCGATGGTTCGGTCGGGTTTAGCAGGTCAAAAAATGCTGATTCATGGTGCCCGGGTTGATGAGAATTTCTATTTTTCTGAATTACTTGAAAAAACAATGAGTGAACGTTTTATTCGCTGCTGTTCGCAACAGGAAGATACGCATTTTTTTAAAGGAAGACTAACACAATGGCTACGGAATAATCAAAGTTTGCCCAAAGACGCTAAGTATTACCTTTGCGGAAGTGCCGAAATGGTAGTTGAAGTACGTGATTTGTTGATTTCCAAAGGAATTCCGTTCCAGAATTTAATTTCTGAAACGTATTTTTAATTTTTGCCGGTAATGAAAAAGAATCTTTTCGGATTAACTCATCCTCAACTCAAGGAAGTCGTAAAATCGCTTCAGTTGCCGGAATTTACGGCAACTCAGTTGTCGGATTGGTTGTATAAAAAACGTGTAGGTTCGTTTGCCGAAATGACAAACCTGTCGAAGCAAGCCAGAGAAAAGCTTGAATTGAATTATTCTATCGAAATAAGTTCGTTTACAAAGGTTCAAACTTCGACCGATGGAACAAGAAAATACCTTTTTCCAACTCAAACCGATAAATTTATTGAAGCGGCCTATATTCCCGATGCTGACAGGGCAACACTCTGTGTTTCAACTCAAATAGGCTGTAAAATGGGCTGTTTATTTTGCATGACGGGAAAACAAGGTTTTCAGGGAAATCTCAGTTCAGGTGAAATCATTAATCAGCTGCAGTCTTTACCTGAATTTGAAAAGCTTACCAACATAGTGTATATGGGTATGGGTGAGCCACTTGATAATGTGGATGCTGTGCTTAGTAGTATTGAAATAATGACCTCGGATAAAGGCTATGGCTGGAGTCCAAAACGTATAACGGTTTCTACAATTGGTATAATTCCGGCTATGATTCGTTTTCTGGAAGAAAGTCAGGCACATTTGGCAGTTAGCCTGCATTCACCTTTCGATGAAGAACGCAAAGAAATAATGCCAATTCAGAGTGTTTATCCCATTACTGAAGTTATAAAAGAAATAAAACGTTGGGATTTAGGTCGACAACGCCGTATTTCGTTTGAATACATTATGTTTAAAGGCGTAAATGACACTGCCCGTCATGCTGCCGAACTTGTCAGACTCTTAAATGGAATCAAATGCCGCATCAATTTGATTCGCTTCCACCCTATTCCTGATACACCGCTCGAAGGAACTCCTGATAGTGCTATTATTTCCTTCCAAAATCTGCTCAAAGCTAAAGGACTAACAGTTACAATACGTGCTTCACGTGGTCAGGACATTTTTGCTGCATGTGGATTACTTTCCACAAAAGAACTCGTACGCCGTCAACAGGATAGTGATTTCTAGTATTATTCCCCCTCTAAATACACCTAAAAATTCAATTTCAGTACCGAATATTAATTTGTAGCATTTATTGCTACATAAAAATACGCGTATTACTACAGGTATTCCATTTATTTACGATTACATTCGTCATAATTAATTCAGGTTATAGTATTGATTATTAAAATATTAGCTTTTTTTGAAAATAATTCAATTATTGTATTGAGTATTAAAATAAAGTTTATATATTTGGAAAATATTAAATAAATTTCTATCTTAAAAAATAGAAAATAATGTAGATTGTTTTGAAATAAATCAGCATAGTATTTTCAAATCCAATTATATGAAA
>CAZTDH010000181.1:0-4413 GCA_964612615.1 uncultured Paludibacter sp.
CGGCATTACTAATCAAATTCTGTAAAATATGACGGCATTTATGACCATCGCTGGTAATTGAAACCGGTTGATTGGTTTCCGGTTGAAATAGTTTAATATTCTTTTGTTTAGCTTGAGGCTGAATCATGGTAATCAGGTCGTTAATCATATCATTTGTATTGAACGTTGATATTTCAATTTCTTCGCGACCAGCCTCAATTCGCGAAATATCAAGAATATCATTAATCAGTTCAAGTAGATGTTTTCCGTTTCGCTCAATCACTTCCAAATAACTGTATTCGTCTGCCGGAATTTTATTTTCCAACCGCCGGTTAAGCACTCCTGAAAGTGCAATAACCGAATTGAGTGGAGTACGAAGCTCATGACTCATATTCGACAAAAAATTGGTTTTCAAGCGATTGGCTTCATTCAATTGTATTTTTTGAACCTCAAGTTCACGGTTTTGTTCCTTTAATTCCTCCGACTGAACCATCATTTCTGTTTTTTGCGATTCAAGTTCGGTGTTCTGTAATTCCAGTTTTTTAAGTAAGTCCTGAAGCTTTTGATAAGCCAGTACGCCTGCAACTCTTGCACTCAGTGTGTCATTGATATTATGAATCAGTAACTCCGACTGTGGACTATACGAACGAATGCTTGCAAGAGAAATTATTGCAACAACTTCATTAGCACTCAAAATTGGAATGGTAATTATTTCGCGAGGGACTAACTTTCCACTCACTGTATGAAATAAAAATCGGGTATCTATGGGAATTCTTTCTACAGTTTGAATCTTACGCGTTGAAAGTACCGATCCAAATTCACCTTCAAAATTATCAACCGCAAATGATTTTCGTGCTGAATTATCCATCCCAAATGAATGAAAATGTTCAAACTGTTTTTTATCAGAGCTTAGCAAATAAACTGCAGCCATTTGTGAATTTGTATTGTTTGCAAGTGCAGGCAGCAATGATATAAAGAAATTCTTTGGTTGTTCCTCGGAAAGCATTAATTCGGCTAAATCAGTCATTTTTTTACGTTGCTCAGTAGTATCCTGAATATCCTGAACCATGCTGTTGAATGAATCGGACAATTCACCAAATTCGTTTTTAGAATTTATTGTGCTTCTGGCATTCAAATCTCCATTTTTAAATCGTTTTGTGGCATCAGAAAGCTCTTTAATAGATTTGCTGAAATTGGAGATTAAAAGATAACTGATCAACATCATCAAAGCCAAAATAGCAAGAACCAGCCATATTAATTGTCGGTTAAGGGATTCTTTCTCTTGCTGCGAATTCATGTAGAGTGTTTCAGCTTTCTTACTTGCAAATTCGTCAATATCCCGAATTTCTTTCATCAGCCGCTCCCTTAACTGTCCAACTGAGCCAGCAGGTGAAAAATTGGCTAGCATTTTATCATGTTCACTCTTGAAATTAAGCTCTAAAGTTTCTTTAGTCGCCAAACGCCATTTAATAAAACAATCTTCTACATCGTCTACATCCTTTTGTGAACCCAAAAATTGACTCCGAAGTATATCTATTTGTTTATGCACAGCGGTTTCTTTTATTGCTATTTCTTCCTGTGCATTTTTCTTCTCCATTTCATTTGTTGCAATCAGGAAATCCCTCACATCAACACGAATGCTCAATATATCTGCATTTAAAGCTCCTATTGCCTGTCGTACTTTCAAGGGGTGATTGTAAAGAGTCTCAGTCTGCTCATGTATTAGTGAGGACTGACGGTAAGCCACTAATCCAAGTGAAATGACAAAAATAAACATAATACAAAAGCTCAAAAAGAGCTGTGTTCCGATTTTAAAATCTTTTATTTTCATGATATTTTTGTTTTAGCGTTCAACAGTTTCTTTGGTGGTTTGACGCATTAGTTAGTTTTCTTGTTTTATCCAACAGACCACTTTCAGCGGACGTTCGGATAGCTGTCAGACTGTAAATATAGCCGACTGTGGATAAACTTCATGAAATCCATACTTCAAAAGCATCTCACGCTCTGTCTCTCCGGTTACCAAATACCCATTAGCAGAAAGACTGTTAGTCAGCTTCTTAATTATTTTCTTTCTGAATTCAGGTTTATAATAGAACAATACATTAGCACAAAAAATTAAATCAAAGTTACCAAAAATTGAAGATGGTGGACATGAATGGTCTTTATCCAGTAAATCAAATATTGAAAATTCGACATTGTGCTTCAAATCAGGTTTCACTGTATAAATATCTTTATTCTTTACAAACCATTTATCCAATCGCTTAACCGTCAACTGAGTTAAATCATGAAGATAATAACTTCCATTTTGTGCTTTTTCTATCTGATTTTCAGAACTATCTGTTGCAAAAATGCGGTAATAATTATTTTTCTTAACAGAATACTCGTTTAATAGCATTACCAAACTATAAGTTTCCTGTCCCGAAGCACAAGCAGCAGACCATATCCTAATTTCTTTTCTGTTAAACACATCGGTTTTGTGAATAATCGACGGCAACACTATTTTCTCCAAAACCGAAAAAGTAAGTGAATTTCTAAAAAACTCGCTATAACTAATTGACAATGATTGAATAAAATCATTTACTTCGTCATCTGATTGATTCAGCAAATGATAATACTCTTCTTCCGATTTACAGCTTTTTTCAGCAATTCTGGCATGTAATGCCTTGTTCAAAAACATTTCATCATATTTTGAAACATCTAAATCCCGTAATCGAAATAGCAAATCAATTATTTTGTGGTTTTTCTCATTCATCTTTTCATGTCTAACATATAAAGCCTATTTTATTAATGTCTAAATGTTTATGTAATGATTTTACACACAATTTTTCTTTGTTTTGAACACTGAGACTATAAAATCAGTCACCAGAATATCAACAGTCTGTCAAAATCATCATTCAACTATCTTGTATTTAGGCTCTTGACCTGTCATTTCAAGCAGTTTGTTGATTTCTTTTTTCAAAGTTATCATCATTAGTTCTCTATCAACTGTAATATTGTGGAATCGCTGCAACTGATTCATTTTTTCAACAAGTTCTATTTCTGCATTTTTTCGTTCAGTAATGTTCTGAATAGTACCTGTCATTGCTTTTACAACATTATTCTCAATTGTCAACTCTCCCAGACCTAATACCCAAAGGACTTTGCCATCTGACCTTCGAGCCACACGATATTCCTTATTAAATCGCTGTTTCTGACCCAAAACATAATTTGTAAAATAATCATCCATCATCTCTCTGTCTTGTTCTGCTACCAATTCTACCCAACCTTTTATACTTCTGACATACTGTTTGTCGATACCAAAAATATCATCCAGTACATCAGACGAACTCCATAAACCTGTTGTTAAATCAAGATGGTACGAGCCTATTTTAGCTGCTTCCTGCGATTGCCTGAAAAACATTTCACTTTCAATAAGCTTTCTTTCAGCAATTAACTTTTCAGTAATGTCAACAATAAGTACATGTCGGGCATTTTTACCATATATAGGTGCTGATGTGGAGGTTATGTTGACATAAATTTTTTCACCATTTTTCTTTATATGAGTTGAAATACCATCAGAATTGATACCATTTCGGGTGTTTTCAACCGATTTCAGGAATGAAGGTAATTCTTCTTTCGGATGAAGTTCTTTTATTGTCATTGAATAGAAATCCTCCTTAGTATATCCGTAATAATCTATAGCTGTCTGATTCACTTCCAGCAATGCAAGTGTTTCCAGATCGTAAACCAACATTGGTTGTGGATTTTCGGCAAATAAAATCTTGTATTTCTTTTCGCTTTCCTGCAATTCGTTTTCAATATGCTTTCGTTCAATGAATAAAGCAATCTGATTAGCAAATAATTCTACAATTTCCTGATTCTGAAGTGTTTCATTTTTTGAAAAAATTAATGTGAAATCACCAATAACAATTTCCTTCTTGGTTATCTGAACAATCCAAACTTCTCCCACATTAAACATTTGTATTGCTAAATTCACAACTCTTTTAGGTAAAACTGTTCCGGTTAATTCAACAAGTGAATCGAATTTAGATATAATTTTATGGTTAATTTTACTCTGTTTATTTGGATCGAGTTCCCATTCTCTGTTCATAAGATCAAATCCGAAAATTGATTTAATGTTTTTTTGAATAGTGTCTATTCCTGAAATTGCAACGGTTCTGAAACTGGATTGATTTTGACTGAGAATATTAAATGAACAGTATTTTGCTCCCGAGATTTCAAGAATATTATCTGAAATTTTCTTATAATCTATTACATCAGAATCAGAGTCAATAAATTCGGTGCTTGCAAACAAAAGTTTGCTTAATACATTACGGTTATTCTGTAATTTTCGTTCTACCACTTTACGGTCAGTAATATCCTGAATCACACCAAATACTACATTTCTATCTTTATCATAGAATGCAGTAGAGTGTATATCTTTTATTTCGGCGT
>CAZTDH010000182.1:0-4401 GCA_964612615.1 uncultured Paludibacter sp.
GATATTCATATTGTTGTTGTTTTTTAAATTAAACATTCATATAAATTGCACTTAATTCGTCCACCAGTTTCAGGTATTTATCAAAATACTCGTTGTCCTTCGTGGTTTTATTTGTTTTTTCAAACCCCACCGACATATCAGAAAGTATAGCTGCAGGCACAACCCGCTCTGCCATTGGATAAAGGATGTTATTTTCTTTATAGATATGACCAGTTAGTAATTCACAATAATTCAGCAGGTTTTCCTGAATAAGCTCAAATGCCGAATAATCACCGGCTTTAAACTTTTCAATAGCTTCCACAGCCTGTTTCACGTAATTTCTACCGGCATCGTGGTCGGACAGCATAACAGCTATCGGTCCACCATCGCGCGACATACCGTGATTTACCATTTCGACAAACAGCACATCTTCTTCTTTCAAATGGTGGTATTTATCGGCAAAATTTTGAATAAAATCAATGATGTTTTCAACATGTTCAATATTGATTTTATTTTTATCTTTAGTATTCAGGATAGTTTGGGTAATCCCTATCATTTTCAGAATACTGTCATGTTCTTTTACAAGAATTTGAATTGCTTTCATAATTTTTGTTTTGAATTGTTTATTTTGAATTCATTATACTTTGAACTGCTTGTTTGTTTTGGTCGGCAGTTGGTCCGGGAGTTTTCACCACCAGAACTCTAAAATCGGCATTGCTCTCATTGTACAGACAATGTGGAATACCTTTCGGGCTTTCAATAAGCATATCTTTACTTAAGGCCATTTTTTCATCTCCAATTTCCACGATTCCATTACCCTCCAGTACATAGAAAAAAACGTCAACGGGAGTAGCATGTTTTTTCAGACACTCACCTGCCTTCAAATGAATGTGAACTACCTGTACGTGCTCATTGCTAAGAAGTTTACGCGCGTCCACTCCATGTGGGTTATTTACTTTCACAGCGTTCTGATAAATTATTATTTCCATTATTCTTAATTTAATTGTAGTAATAATATATACTACCTCGGTGTAGTATTTATATATAAAAAAATTTAATACCGTACTATTTTCTCAAAATCCATATCAGCAAGCCGCGTCTCCCTGAAAACTTTATTCAGTTCTGCTCTTACATGTTGCCAGGTTTCATGCATCGCGCAGGGGTTTGTGCATGAACATTTTTCAAATCCAAGTACACAACCATTCAGTTTATCCATACCTTCAACCGAATCAATTACATCAAACAAAAGAATCTCTTTAGTTTGTTTCGCAAAAGTGTATCCGCCTACCCGACCCTGAACGCTGCGGATAAATCCGGATTTGGATAAATCGGTCATCAATCTCCGGAGATATTTATCCGAAACATTCAATTCATCAACCAACTGTTTGGCAGAATACAATTTGTCCGGCTCTTTTGCCATGAAAATTAAAATGCGTAAAGAATACTCGGATGTTTTGGACAATCTCATTATATACTACCTGATTGTATTATTTTGTGCAAAGGAATAAAAATAAATTGAAATCACAAAATATCTGATTAAATTTTTCAAAACAAATTATGTATTTCAATTTTCTGACTCATTTTATTAAAATAAATAAATGATATTCTATTCTTTAATTGAAACCACATTTTTATGAATTTCTTGATGTACTTTTGCGGAACATTTTCTAGTTGAATGAAAAAAAATTTCCCATATATTTATCTGCTCATTATCTTGTTTTTCGTTGCGTGCGACGACATGAAAAATGTGCCTACTCCTGTAGATTTGCCTGCTACTCCGGGCGAAACGGGCAAAATGTACGTGCTTTCCGAAGGTCTTTTCAATATGAATAACAGCAGGTTAATTCAGCTGAAATTCGACAACCACACGCTAAATTCCGACTTCTTTTTGTACATAAACAACCGTAGTCTGGGCGATACGGGCAATGATATGCAAGTGTATGGCAGTAAGTTGTGGATTGTAGTGAATGTGTCGTCGCAGGTGGAAGTGCTGGACTTAAAATCGGGAATTTCACTCAAACGCATACCATTTTTCAATGCCAATAATGTGGCACGGCAACCGCGATACATAGCTTTCTCAGGAGATAAAGCGTATGTATGTTCTTTCGATGGAACGGTAGCACGGATAGACACCACCTCGCTGACTATTGAAGCAGTAACAACTGTTGGGCGAAATCCCGATGGTATTACATCTGCGAATGAAAAACTCTATGTTGCTAATTCCGGCGGATTAGATGCTGCAAGTGGAGGAAATTATGATAACACGGTGTCGGTGTTGAACATAAACACATTTTCCGAAGTTAAGAAGATTACCGTCGGACTAAATCCATTTAAGCTGGAAGCTGATAGTCAGGGCGATGTGTACACGGTGGTTCGTGGAAATAATTCGGACGTGAAAGGAAGTTTCTGTCGTATCAACAGCCAAACCGACGAAGTGGTTCAGACTTTCAACCTGCCCGTAATGAATTTTACGATTAAAAATGATACAGCTTATTTATACAATTTTGATTATATCAACAATTCCTATTGGGTAAAAACTTTTAATTGTAAAACAGAGCAAATCATTTCTGAAAGTTTCATAACAGATGGCACTGTACTGGAGCGTCCATTCGGCATTTATATTCATCCCACCAACGGCAATGTTTACCTGACCGATGCGCGAAATTATACTACCAAAGGTGATTTGTTGTGTTTCAGCCGAAAAGGGAAACTAATGTATAAAGTAGAAAATATTGGTCTGAACCCGAATGCAATAGTGGCAATTCCCTGAAATATTTTTTAGCTTAAGCATTGTTTATTTCGGGAATAGTGATTAGATTTGTAGCCTAACTGAAATTTAACTATTATGAAGCAAGACCCAAAAGAACAACGTTCACTTTTCCCCGAAGAATGTTTGTTACGCGAAATAGCCCGCCAGCCCCGATTGTCCATAGGAATTCCGAAAGAAAATGTAGAAGTGGAAACCCGCCTGACGCTTACACCCGAAGGGGTTGCCATTGTGACTGAAGAAGGACACAGCGTGTATGTTCAGCGTGGTGCCGGTGAAGGCATGTCGTACTCCGATTTACAATACAGCGAAGCAGGTGCTTTTCTGGTAAATGATGCATCCGAAGTGTACGGAGCGGATATTGTGTTGAAAATTGCTCCGCCCACCATCGAAGAACTGAACATGATGCAGGACAGGTCGAGTATCTTATCCATGCTACAACTTACCAATCTGTCGGCCGGAAGCATTAAGTTGATGATGAAGAAAAAAATGAATGCCATTGCATTTGAATTAATTAAGGATGAACAGAAAGCGTTTCCGGTGGTTAGTTCCATATCGGAAATTGAGGGAAGTACAGCCATCAATGTGGCAGCCGAACTGATGAGCAACGAACGGGGCGGTAAAGGAATTCTATTGGGAGGAATTGCGGGAATTACACCTACCGAGGTGGTGATTCTGGGTGCAGGTATCACCGGAACAGTGGCAGCACGCACAGCGCTGGCACTGGGTGCTCAGGTAAAAATTTTCGACCATGATATCAACAAACTCCGCAAAATACGCCATTATCTTGGACAACAGGTTTTCACTTCTGTCATTCAACCATCGGTTCTGTTTCGCGCATTAGCTTCAGCTGATGCTGTGATTGGAAATCTGCGCTATATTAATGGTTCTGAACGCTTTATGGTTTCTGAAGATTTGGTAAAAACCATGAAACAAGGCTCTATTATTATTGATATGAGTGTCGACCAGGGAGGTTGTTTTGAAACATCGGAATGCAAAACACTGAAAAATCCGACTTTTGAAAAACATGGTGTAATCCATTATTGCGTTCCGAATATCTCCGCACGGGTGGCACGTACATCCTCCATGGCATTGAGCAACATCTTCGCTCCTATTATTCTGAAAATAGGAAATTCAGGTGGCGTGAAATCTGCTATTAATGAAAGTTCCGGCTTCAGGCACGGTGCATATATTTACGGTGGTGTGCTCGTCAATCGCTTAATTGGTGATTACTATGGTATTACGTCGAATGATATAGGATTGTTGCTGGCAGGATACTAAATAGTTTATAGTTGGTAGTTTATAGTTATCAATTAATCGTGTTGACATTAATCATTTAGCATTTATCATTAATCATTAATCTGAGCTTTTTTATTATATTTGCATCTCAAACTTAGTCAATGATGTTGAAGTGCTTTCATTTGTCAGCTATCAACTATCAACTGTCAATTGAATATCCATGTCGCAAACCCAACCTGAACAATTAACTGAAGATGAACAAATTCAACTTGAATTTGAAGCATTGCTTGAGGATTACCGCCATACAAATCATCGTCAGAAAATTGAACTGATTACCAAGGCATTCAACTTTGCAAAAGCAGCTCACAAAGGCATAAAACGACGTTCGGGCGAACCTTACATCATGCATCCGCTCG
>CAZTDH010000183.1:0-4360 GCA_964612615.1 uncultured Paludibacter sp.
ATTAAAAATATACTCCCATAACAAGTTGTTTAAGAAATCTTGGGTCGCAATATAAGATAAGAGTTAATTCTAATGCTTTATGACTTTCTTTAATGGCAAATTAAATAATGAAAAATAAAACTTTACTTCCAATATTACTTGCCTCTCCTTTATTGCAGCAAGCTGCAGTAGCACAACCTAAGCCGAATATTATTTTCGTTTTGGTGGATGACTTACGTTGGGATGCAATGGGCTTTTTCGGTAAATATCCATATCTTCAAACTCCTAACATTGATAAATTGCGAAATGAAGGAGTTCATTTTGCTAATGCGTATTGTACTCATTCATTGAGTGCTCCTTCCAGAGCAAGTATTTTAACCGGTATGTATCCTCAATCAAATGGTGTTATCACAAATCAGGAAGGGCGGGAATTTAATCCGGATGTAACACCTTCTTTTCCAAAAATTCTACAGGACAACGGATATATGACAGCTTTTATAGGCAAATGGCATATGAATGATAGCAGAAGTCCACGTGTTGGGTTCAACTATTGGTGTGCATTTTCAGGGCAAGGAAATTACAATAGTAATATACTAAATATCAATGGTAAAGATACAACTGATAATGGTTATATAACTGACGAACTAAATAATTTTGCCCTTAAATTTATAACAAACAATGTAAATACTGGGAAGCCATTTTGTCTATACTTATCACATAAAGCTGTACATGAGCCATTTATACCAGCCGTTCGTGACCAGAGTTTATATGCTAGTGATCAGGTACCTGAACCTGCAAGTTGGGTTGATGACTTAACCTCTAAGCCGGCATGGCAGCGATTGTATTTGACGAAATCCATAAATGCTCAGCGTTTGAGGGATAAAGATATTGCCTTAATTACACCAATGTCGAAACGTCAATTCGGAACTTGGCCAATTGCAAACGGAATAGGTAGTCAGAAAGATTATCATCGATGTATTTCTGCCGTTGACGACGGTTTGGGTGAAATTTATGATTTATTGAAAAGCAAAGGGATCCTAAATAATACTATAATTGTATTTACTGGTGATAATGGCTATTTTCATGGAGAACACGGACTTGGAGATAAAAGACTAAGTTATAATGAGGCAATGCGTGTACCCTTGGTAATGCGTTATCCACCCTTAATTACAGCCAGCAGCACTGTCAATAAAATGTCCTTAAATATAGATTTTGCCCCAACTTTTTTGGATTTAGCCAGTGTGCCCATTCCTTCTAGAATGCAGGGAAAAAGCTTACTTCCATTGTTTAATTCTACTCCATCCGATTGGCGTACTTCATTCATGTTTACCTATTGGGTTGATTTAAAGCCATTTTTACCTCGTCTGACAGCAGTAAGAACTGAAAATTACCTCTATTCTAAAGCTCCGGATTTAAATGATATTGATGAACTTTATAATGATGCAGCTGATCCTGCAGAAATGATAAATCTAGCTAATAATCCTACTTATGCTGCTTTGAAAGAAAGTATGAATCAGAAATTGGATTCATTTAAAACGCTTACAGGATATCAGGATTGGGTTCCACGTCCTGAAACACGTCCAGTTTCAGCTTTAAAAACAGGTAAAGTGCTTCAAATCGATTTTACAACACTTGATTACACAAAAACTACCCAAAATGGAATGACTTTGACAGCAGTAAGCAAATCGGTTTCTGATAATGAAGTCTCTTGTGCTTTTAATACTAATTCCAGAGTTTCAATTACAAATACGACCGATTTGAACCCGTCCGATGGTCACTTTATTGTTGATTGTACGGTAAAAATAAATTCATCAAGCGGCGTTGTCTGTTCGGCAGGAAATGTAACAAACGGCTGGGCAATGTATATTGAGAATGGAATTCCTGGTTTTGTTGTTGCTCATGCAGGTTTGCAACACTTTGTGGATGCTTCTGCTTCGGTAGCCAATAGATGGGCTCATATTGTTGGAGTTATAGAGAATTTTGATAATTTCGTCAAGCTTTATGTCGATGGACAATTTATTGGTCAAAGACAAATGATTTTACCGATTCAAACAATCAATGGTGCTAATGAGAGTAAAATTATTTTAGGACATGATGATTATGCATTGGTAGATTCAGCCGACATATCAAATTTTAATTTTAACGGTCAGATTATGAAATTCAATATTTACCGTCAAGATATGACTGACGCAGATCTAAAAACATTGTCTGCACCCAATGTTGTAACAGGTATGTCTGATCTTCGAAGTTACAACAATAGCTTTATTTATGTAAAAAACAAAACAATATCTGCGAGTACTATTGGTGACTTTAGGATATGCAATTTTCAGGGCGTAGAAGTTTTGAAAGCTACACACAAAAAAAGCATCGATTCAAATTTAACAAGCGGAATCTATTTAGTCGATTTTTTGAATGAAAACAAAGAAAGGACTATTCAAAAGATATTAATCCAATAAATTGTTTCATAGTTTGTTATCAAATTATAATTTGACTTTTTTCAGGATGAATTGATTATGAATGGATTGTTAATTTTGTATAGTTCTACAGTTGCTATACTTTAAATCTAAAAAATGACACCTTCAATTTTAAAATCATGCCTGCTCACCTTGCCAGCTTTGGCATTGACAACTAATGCCTACTCAAAATCAAATCAACGACCTAATGTTGTCATAATTTTAGCTGATGATCAGGGAAATGCCGATTGTGGATTTCAACGATCACCGTCGACCATCTCAACTCCTTCCATTGATAAAATTGCAGCAAATGGAGTTGTGTTTACAAATGGTTATGCTAGTGGATACGTAAGTGCTCCGACACGGGCTGGCTTAATGACAGGTCGTTATCAGCAACGATTTGGGTTTTATACAGCTAATGATTCCAGAGAGGGATTGCCATTGAGTGAAATTACAATTGCGGATGTTTTGAAAAAAGAAGGTTACAGAACTGGAATTTTTGGCAAATGGCATTTGGGAATTGAAGAGGCTTATCATCCTTTGAATAGAGGATTTCAGGATTTTTACGGATTTTTGGGTCATGGTGGTCATGATTATTACAACTTTACATGTCCTGCAGATAAAAATTATGAATGTATAACTCGCAACTTTACGCCCGTTGTTGATGAGGGATACCTCACCGATATTCTTGCTACAGAAGCTATCAATTTTATTAATACAAATTCAGAGAATAACAAACCTTTCTTTTTATATCTGCCTTTCAATGCGGTGCATACACCATTGGAGGCGCCAGAAGAGGATATTAAACGCTTCAACACTGGTAACCACAACAGAGATGTTCAATTAGCCATGATTTACCGAATGGATATTGGTATTGGTAAGGTTATTCAAGAACTTAAAGATAGAGGTGTTTACGAGAATACGATTATTTTCTATTTCTCAGACAATGGTGGATCTAAAGCCAGTAGTGCCGTAAATCTTCCACTTAGAGACTTTAAACAAAGTGTATATGAAGGCGGATTGCGCGTACCATTTGTAATGAGCTGGCCTGCAAAATTGAAACATGCAGTTTGTAATGAACCTGTTATTTCATTTGATATTATGCCAACTATTTGTGCTGCACTGAATATCAAACTTCCAT
Source organism: uncultured Paludibacter sp. (assembly GCA_964612615.1). Classification (GTDB taxonomy): domain Bacteria; phylum Bacteroidota; class Bacteroidia; order Bacteroidales; family Paludibacteraceae; genus Paludibacter. The sequence goes on from CAZTDH010000183.1 coordinate 3,574, forward strand.
CTGATATTATTTATGATGGAAAAAACTTTCTTCCTGCCATTCAGGGAAAATTAGAAGAACCACTACATAAGGATCTTTTCTGGGATGGTGCTGAAAATAGATGGGCAGTGCGCGAAGGTAAATGGAAGTTGGTTTTTGATAAAAAAGCTGTTCTTGAATTGTATGATATGTCGACGGATCAGAGTGAAAGCACTAATTTGGCAAGTCAATATCCCGAGAAAATTAATGATTTGAAACTTAAATATGAAACTTGGCGATCTGAAATGAAAACTCCAATGGGTGAAAAGAAACTGAATCATAAAAAAAATAACGCTAATAATTCAGAAAGAAAAGCACAGAAAAAAGCAAAAATAGAAAATAATATCCCGGAAAATGAATTATAAGCGTATTTAAATGAATAAAAAGAAGATTGTTTGTGGTTAATGTATTATATGATAGGTGAATAAAACAAGATTTAATATGAATAAGTCTAAATTTTTGGAGTTATTTATACCAATACTCCTTTGCTTATTAATCCAAAACATATTTGGTCAAGAAAAAGTATTAAAAAAATGCGATGATAATACAATAGAAAAGGTAAAATCGGCTATGTTGTGCATGCAACGTTACTCGTGGGAACAAGGAATAGCCATGCAAGCTTTATTAGAAATAGGTGATTCTAGCAATTTACTACTAATGGCTCGTGAATCAATACAAAGAAGAACTGCCGATGGACGGTTATCGATGGTTGGTTCTGATTTTAATATCGGTGATACGGGAGTAAATGGTGCAGGAGTGCTGGCAGCAT
>CAZTDH010000184.1:0-4350 GCA_964612615.1 uncultured Paludibacter sp.
AATTTCCGCGAAATAGATGTGGAAGATCTGACCAAGCACAAAATGGATTCTGAACAAATGTCAGTTCCGGTTGAAACTGCCAATAAAGTGAATAAAACGCACGACGAAAATCGCAGTATTTGTGCTGTGGGAGTAACTGTTATGCGTGCATTGGAAACCGTAGTTGGTACTGAGGGCAAGATAAAATCGTACGATGGCTGGACGAATAAGTTTATTTTCCCACCTTACGATTTCACGGTGGCTAATGCCATGATTACCAATTTTCACTTGCCTTATTCTACCCTGATAATGCTAACTGCTGCATTTGGCGATTACGATTTAATTATGAAAGCCTACGAAACAGCTATTAAAGAGGAATACAAATTTGGAGTATATGGCGATGCGATGCTGATTATCTGATAAATAAAGAACATAATTTTAAGCCTGATACTGTTTTTCAAAGTGTCAGGCTTTTTTTATTTAATTTTAATTTTGTATTTTTGCATTATTATATAAATAAAAGAACGTATGCAATCCATTACAAAAACCATTATTTTCTCATTCATTGTAATCCTCATTGTGTCATGCACACCAGTTACAAATTCTAATTTAGTTCCAACCATTAATACTACCGAAGTTACATCAGTTACCGAGAATAGTGCCGTGTCGGGTGGACTGGTGACCACAGATGGTGGCTCAACAGTTACAGCGCGTGGCGTTTGTTGGAGTACTAAGGTAAACCCAACCATAGCTGATTCAAAAACAACCGATGGAGCAGGTGTAGGTTCATTTAATAGCTCTATTACGGGTCTTGCTGCCAATACAAGCTATTATGTTAGGGCCTATGCTACCAATGCCGAAGGTACATGTTATGGAAGTGCTTATCAGATTAAAACCAATGAAGCTAATACCATATCAGATATTGATGGCAATATTTACCATACCCTAAAAATTGGAGATCAAACATGGATGGTTGAAAACCTGAAAACAACACGCTATAACGACGGCACCACTATACTCAAAGTGGAAGACAATTCGACATGGAAAACGCTTAGTTCCGGTGCATATTGTTATTACAACAATGATGCTAACATGGGTATAAAGTATGGTTGCTTATACAATTGGTTTGCTGTGCAAACTTATAAACTTGCCCCGGTAGGATGGCATATTCCATCGTACGATGAGTTTGATAAACTGATTAATTATCTATCGTCTAATGTGGGAAATTCACTAAGTGCCGGCAAAGCTCTTGCATCTAAAACAGATTGGGTTTCGGATAATACCACAGCGGCAGTAGGAAATATCTTATCCCTAAACAATTCGTCGGGATTTACAGGACTTCCTGCAGGATACCGCAATGATTATACAGCTGCTTATATCGATGCCGGACAATCTGGAAACTGGTGGAGTACTACTTCCAGCTCCGACTATAGTTCGTGGCTTATTTTTTTGAATAACAATAGCAGTAGTATTGGTTGGAGTCTCTCTTCTAAAGTTGATGGCTTCTCGGTACGTTGCATTAAGAATTAAAAGCTCTCAACTGTAGCATAATGATTGACAGGGAAGTTTGGCAACATCTTGTGGCATAAAGATTGGTATTTTTGTTGTGCAACAGTCAGTGGATGTATGCCAAACATCGCAAACAATAATGTTACGCTAAGGCGTACAGAGTTAATCTGGTTATATTTGTACTATTATTCTTAACTAAAACCTTATGGTACGATATTTCTACTGTTTTTTAATCTCCTTGTTCTGTTTTTTTAATTTCAGTTGCACGCGTGTACTTCCCGAACTGAAAACTGCAGAAGAGCTTATGGAAACCGCTCCCGACTCTGCCCTTTACATACTTCAGAAACTAAAATGTACAAAAATTTACAGTCGTTATAACCGTGCTTTATACGCTTTGCTACTGAGTCAGGCATTGGATAAAAAAGAAATTTATGTAGGATCGGACTCACTTATTACAGTAGCTACCGATTATTTTGATGAGTCCGACCCTGAGCATGCAGGATATGCGTGGCTTTATCATTCGCATACCGCTAATAACCGCGATAGTGTGAATGAACAGGCAAGAAATCTCTTTAAAGCTCAGGAATATGCTGAAAAAACGAATGATTTCAAATTACTGGGGCTGATTTATGGTGACAAGGGAAATCTGTATGCTTCACAGAGGCAGTTTGACAGTGCAATTTGCTACTATAAAAAAGCATATTACTCTTTTAAAATAAACAAAGATTATCGTAACAGTATTATCTCCTCTTTAAGCGTAGCTTATGAATTTGTGAGAAAGACACAGTTTGACAGTGCTTTATACTACTATCATCTTGCAGAAAAATTATCTTACCATACAAATGAAAAAGTGATTATTTCACTTATTTATCGTGAAATGGGTGTTACTTATTATCAACAGGGAAATTATCAAATTGCTTTACAAAAGTACAGGAAAGTACCTTTGACTGATAATAAGATATATGATAGCAATAAATATTATCTGATTGGTAATTTATTTGTAAAAACAGGGCAACCCGATTCTGCTGCCTTTTACCTTCGAAAAGTTACAGAATTAGGCACTATGGCATCTGATTATTATAGACTATGGCAAAAAATTGCGGAACAAAAAGGCGATAAAATACTGGCATTGTCGTATGCTAATAAAGTTAGTATTGCCACCGATTCACTTTATAAAAAGAAACTTGAAACCAGTTTTGCCGGACTTGAAAAGAAATTCAAGTATCAGGGGCTGCAAATAGCCAATCAGGATCTGACTATCAAGAATAAACAAAAAGGTATTTTTTTGTTGGTGTTATTGCTGGCCATGTGTATTTTTAGTGTTGCATTTTTATTCTGGCGATTACGCATAAAGAAAAATGAAGTAGATTACCAACGGGCATTGTTGGAAAAAGAAATAGAGAAAGCTGCCAATGAAAAGGAAAATAACGCTTTACTGGAACGACAATTAAAACTACAAACGATATTGCTTTCGAATATTAAAATGCATCAAACCAATACAGTGAAGAGACCAACTGTTTGGCGGGAAGGTTCGAAAGAAACCATTGAAAAACAAAACGAAACATTTTATAATGAACTCAAAACCTATGTGGATATGGAATACAACAATTTCACATCCCGACTTAAAGAAAAGCATCCTGCTTTGACCGATAATGATATTTTTATTTCCTGCCTCTTGCTCGCTGAATTTGACTCTGGCATGATTGCAACTATTCTGAATGTTCAGACTGAATCCATAAACAAGGCACGCTACCGACTGCGTACAAAACTAAAATTGCAAAATTCCGAGAATCTGACCGATTACCTCCTTCATTTTCAACCCCTAAATTAACCAATCCAGAGCTGTTTTTCTTATGTCCATATATTCTTAATTTTCAGTATCTGTAAAGTGTTGTTTTTCAGCTTGTTTTGTGCTTACAAAACAAGTCGTGTCCATAAAATAAATCCGGTATTTTCAACAAATATCGGATTTATTTTATATTTATTTGCATACAAGCAATTCGAAATCAGTCAGGGTTGAAAAAGTAACTTATATGTACGATTTGTAATTCAAAAAATAACAAATAGAATTACAATAAACCTATACTGAAGAGAAAAGTTATTGCCGTAGAATTTGATAATTCAAAACAGAAGATCTTTGAAATTTTGCAGAAATCCATTTAAGTGTAGTGCAGTCGGTTAATAAAAAATAGTGAACACAGACAATTATTCCTTTTTTCCATTTTTCTTACATAGCAAAGGGCAATTTGATAAAGAATAATAGGCCGACTGTGCTGCATTTTTGAAACACTACCGGGAATGTGTCTGAAACGGTATGTTTCACTTATGCTAACTGAAATGTTGACACCTACTCCGGTTGTATCAGGTCGGATTATTAAGGCCAAAAGGGCTGCCGTACGAGCAAAAGAATCCGTGAAAATACCAATTGCATTAATTCCAACAGGAATAAGCAAAATTCCAATTGGAACAGGAGGTATTCTAATTAGAAAAAGTAATATTCTAATTGGAACAGGAGCAATTCTAATTGGAATAAATAAAATTCCAATTGGAACAGAAGATATTCCAATTAGAAAAAGCAAAATACCAATTGGAACAGAAGATATTCCAATTAAAAAAAGCAAAATACCAATTGGAACTGGAGGTATTCCAATTGGAAAAAGTAATATTCTAATTGGAACAGGAGGTATTCTAATTGGAAAAAGCAAAATACTAATTAGAACAGGAGGTATTCCAATTGGAAAAAGTAATATTCTAATTGGAACAGGAGATATTCTGATTGGAATAAGCAGAATACCAATTGGATTGTCCTGTCTTGTCCTAAATTAGCTTGACAGATTAATAACTAATTTCTATTTTGTTGTT
>CAZTDH010000185.1:0-4320 GCA_964612615.1 uncultured Paludibacter sp.
TAGGTACTCAAATCGTTGTTCGACGAGATGGTGAATGCCGGACTGAAGTAAACATACAAATATACCACTTCGGCAGCCAGATTATCGGCAAAATGGAATCCAAAATCAGTTGCTTTTGAAACCTGATCGGTTAAATCAATCGGTATCAGAACTTGTTGACAAACATTGCTTCCGGTTGCAGGTTCGTTTTCCCATGCACTTTCCATTTCTTCCACAATTTTTAATGCACGTGGCAAATCACTTTCTTTAATGCGCACCCGAACACCAACTGCCAGTTCAGGTTGCTCCAGATTTAGATTATGAATGACTGTTTCAATACCATTTTCTTCTAAAACGGATTTAATCATTTGTGCCCGCTGAAAAGTGCGAATTGCCAGTGTTACTAATTTGTCTTCCATGATGAACTAATTTATTGATTTACAAATTAATATTGAAATTTGAGTTGATTTAAGGTCATGTAATTTGAAAACGTTGTAAAGATAGCCATTTTTAAATAAATGGTTGATTAATGAGCGTTTTTTTTCAGAACTAACTCAACCTTACATTTAAAATATGTTTACAAATATAACACATCTTTAAAACATTCTGTTCTGTTTTTGCTGATTATTTTGAGATTTTTTTCTCTTTAGTATGGTACAGTGTTTATGCTCGTTTGATGTCAGAAAAATTAATTACTTTTGCAGAGAATGAAAACTGTAAATTGTTTACAAATAATTAATTCAAAATAAATTGGATAAGGATATTATTTATACTACTATTGCCGGAATAACAATTCATCCGGTTACAGTTTCGGCTGGTATATCACTGGTAATTAGCATATTATTGTTGTGTCTGTCAGCTGTTATTTCAGCTTCGGAAGTTGCGTTTTTTTCGCTTACTCCTCAGATTATGGATAAGTTGGAAGAAAATGAGCGAAAAGCTGATTCCCGGATTCTCAGGTTACTTAAGTCGCCCCAACGGCTGCTGGCTACTATCCTTATTGGTAGCAATCTTTTGAATGTGGCTGTTATTCTGCTGATTACTCATTTTACTACTTCAATTTTCAGTTTTGATACTGTTCCTTTAATCGGTTTTATTTTTCAAACCATCATCATAACATTTGCCATTCTCCTTTTTGCCGAAATTATACCCAAGGTTTATGCAACTCAGTTCGCTCTGAAAACTGCTTACAATACAGTTCCGATTCTGTCAGCCATGGAAAAAATGTTTGGACCGTTCGTTAGTTTGCTGGTGAATTCAACCTCAATAGTAAACAATCGACTTGCAAAGCACAGTAAATCAAATATTTCGATGGATGAACTTTCGCAAGCACTGGAACTTACTTCAAACAGCAAGGACGAAGACAAAGAAATTCTTGAAGGTATAATCAAATTCGGGAATATTCAGGTGGTAGAAGTTATGACTTCCCGGGTTGATATGGTAGTTGTTGACATTAAATCAAACTACAAACAATTACTCGATATTATTATAGAATCAGGTTACTCACGCATTCCTGTTTTTGCAGGTACACGCGATAATATAAAAGGATTGCTTTACAGCAAAGATTTATTGCCGCACTTGGATAAGCCGGTTAATTTTCGTTGGCAAAGTCTTATGCGTCAGGCTTATTACGTTCCTGAAACCAAAATGATTGATGATTTATTGATTGAATTTCAGGAAAATCATGTGCATTTGGCTTTAGTAGTTGATGAATATGGTGGAACTTCCGGTCTTATAACACTGGAAGATATTTTGGAAGAAATTGTGGGCGATATCTCCGACGAATACGATGATGAACAACAATTATTTACTAAAATAGATAATCATACCTTTATTTTTGAGGCAAAAATTTTACTGAATGATTTCTTCAAAATAGCTGAAATAGAAGAAGATGATTTCCTCAAAGTAACAGATGAAGTTGAGACACTTGCCGGATTGATTTTGGAGTTGAAAGGCGATATTCCGGCTAAAAATGAGCGCATTGATCACGGACGATATGTGTTTGAAATCGTTGCTGCTGATAACCGCCGGATAAAAAAAGTGAAATTGTATATTAAAGATGACTTTGCAAAATCAGATGAAAAATAATAAATGAAAATCTCCCATTTGCTGAATACAGTATTTATTAGTTGCGTTTTAGTTTCAGCTTTATCTTGTACTAAAATAGCCGTTCCACGTCCCTATGGCTATTTCAGGGTTGACCTGCCACCACACAGTTATAGAATGGTCGATACGCTCAATTTGCCGTATCGGTTTGATTTGCCATTGAATGCAAAATTGATCAGTCGTGATTCAAAAGATGGCAAGTTTTGGGTGGATGTGTTTTATCCAAACCTTAATGCGAGCGTTTATTGCAGTTATAAGCCGGTAAACGGGAATTTGATTGATTTACTGGAAGATACGCGAAAAATAGTTTACAAACATAGCATACGTGCCGATGGAATAGCTGAAAAAGTATATGATCATAACGAGAACAATGTGCATGGAATTCTTTACGATTTAAAAGGAAATACAGCTTCGGCTGTTCAGTTTGTACTGACAGATAGTGTGAAGCATTTCTTTCGTGGAGCGTTGTATTTCAACAATGTGCCGAATAAAGATTCAATTGGGCCCATGTCAGAGTATATTCGGGAAGATATTATCCATTTAATGGAAAGCTTTGAGTGGAAAAAATGAACCAAATTTCAAAAGATATTATTTCAATAGACGATGCGCGTTTATTTATTTTTGAAATAACCGAATCGGTTGAGGTTTTATTTCGGCAGCTTGATTTTGCCGATAGTATTGAGTTCTCAAAATTAGTTTCGGATAAACGAAAGAAAGAATATCTTGGCGTTCGGATAGCTTTGAAACTCTTGTTAGGTGTTGAGAAAACAATACAATATGATACAGAAAGAAAACCAACGCTTTCAGATAATAGCTTTCAGATAAGTGTTTCACACAGTGGTAGTTGGATTGCAGTGATGGTTCATCCAACCAGACCCGTCGGAATTGATATTGAGGTGCCAACAACAAAGATTCAAAATATTTATAAGCGTTTTTTAAACGAAACAGAACAGACAGCATTTGCCAATGGCGAGAATTTGAATCAGTTGTTGCTGGCCTGGTCGGGAAAAGAAGCTTTATATAAAATCATTGGAAAAGAAGCTGTTGACTTTGCAAAGCAATTACATCTTTTTCCCTTTGAGAATAAAAAAGAAGGAACGTTCAATGCTGAACATATTCCGACAAAACAAAAATATCAATTGCATTATATTCAAAACGAGTCATATACACTTGTGTATTGTATCGGTTAATCTCTTAAACATATGAATAGTATTTATAAACACATACTCTTGAACCAACAGGAGAACCGAAAAATGCTTGCGGTTTTGCTCGATCCGGATCAATGTCGCGGAAGTTTACTTGCAAGTACTATTGCTGCTTTAAAATCAAATGTTCCCGATTTTATTTTTGTGGGCGGTAGCCATACACTTTCTTCAACTGACTCGTTAATAGAGCTTTTGAAAGAAGAAACCAAAGCCGGAATTGTTTTATTTCCCGGTAATGCATCACAATTCAGTGTGCGTGCTGATGCGCTTTTGTATCTTTCGCTTTTATCAGGTCGAAATGCAGAGTTTCTTATCGGACAGCATATTAACTCTGCATTGGCAATTAAAAATTCAAATATAGAAGTGATACCAACCGGTTATTTACTGATTGATGGTGGAAAACCAAGCTCTGTGGAATATATCAGCAATACCCGACCAATTCCGGCAGATAAAAATGAGATTGCTCTTTCAACTTCAGTAGCAGCGGAATTACTGGGAATGAAACTTATTTATCTGGAGGCTGGAAGTGGTGCAAAGCATCCTGTAACACCAAAAATGATTGAAAAAGTAAAAAACGGCTTATCAATTCCACTTATCGTTGGTGGAGGAATAAAAAACACCAATCAACTGAGAGCCGCTTTTGAAGCCGGAGCCGATTTGGTTGTGGTAGGTAATATTTTTGAGTCAAACCCGGCTATGATAGCTGATTTTGTGGAATGTACGCGAGAACTAAACAACTGATTTACTTTGCCGGATTGTTGGAAACTCTGTCGAAAAACGGACTTTTTGAAGAGCAACTAATCGGAATGCCATAAATATTGCTGCATCCGGGCATTAATCCAATTTCCTGTGCCACCCGACCAACCGAGAACATTACCCGACTATCTACACGTCGGTCGGCAGCAACGGAGCAGGCAGAACCAATTGCAATCCCCACATCTACCGAGTTTATTGAACATGGAACTTCCGGAAATTTTTGTTTTTCGGCACAGGATTCAAAACCACAATAGCCACAATTCAGGTTATGAAT
>CAZTDH010000186.1:0-4290 GCA_964612615.1 uncultured Paludibacter sp.
GTACAATATTTTCATCATCTTTGGTGAGCAAGAGCGGTCATGTAGGTTTCATATGCAGTTAACGCTTTGGTATATTCTTTTTTATATTCGTAAGCAACGGCGATATTTTGGAGTGGCATTATACCATTTGGGTCAATTGAAAGAGATTTATTATAAGCATTTATTGCTGCATCATAATTATTGAGTTTCCTATAGCATATCCCAATATTATCCCAGGCAAAAGCAAAAGTCGAGTCAATTTTAACAGCTTTTAGAAAATAAGGTAAAGCTTTTTGATATTCATCTTTATTAAAGTATTTAAGACCTTTTGAATATTCGTTTTTTGATTTAGAATTCAAAGAGACCGAATTTTCATTTTCTATATTACTTGCAGCCATTGTTTTTTTTAGAGATTTGCAATTGTCCATCAAATTCTTTTCCAGTTTGTAATAATAATCTTTATAATCCTTAGAATTTTTATTGGTATTTACTTCTATATTAATGGTTTTATTCCCTGAAGTCAAAGCTGATGCAAGATCGATATCTAATAATTTAGCCCCCATTTGATATGCTCCTGTTTGTTTGTCTATGCAAATATGAACATCTTTTGCTATTTCTTCAGCTGATTTATTTCTTGTATCTACAGAGTCAATACACTTGCAGGCTTTCTCTGCTAAATCTTTTAATAAATTATCGGATTTTTTTCCTGAGCTTTGGCTAAAACCATTCATAAGTATATTTATGAATAGTAAAATAAAGATTTGTTTTTTCATTGGTGGTGTTCTCTATTTGTAATTAATTTTTTATATACATAGTGTATTATTCACGCAAACATACGAAATTCACTTAATATATACAAGGGTTCTGAAAATAACATCAAACAAAAAGGCTTCACATAACCATGAAGCCTTCTGATTGTTCGTATTATAGATGCAGTATATTACGTCTATACCGATGAAATGATTTAATATGCTCTTGCAAATACTACGCGTTGAGCCGAAGGTTTACCGGTAACTATACATACGCCAGGAGTCATATCACCATTTAATGGGATACAACGGATGGTAGCTTTGGTATCTTCTTTGATTTTTTCTTCTGTTTCGGGTGTTCCGTCCCAGTGACACATCAAAAATCCGCCTTTTTCAATTTCAACTTTGAACTCGTCGTATGAATCCACATTTCGGGTCACTGAAATGCGGTAGTCGAGAGCTTTCTGGAAGATATTGGCTTGAATATCTTTAAGCAACTGAGCGATATAAGATTCTACGCCTTCAATCGAAACAGTTTCTTTGCTTAAGGTATCGCGACGGGCAACTTCTACCGTTCCATTTTCCAAATCGCGCGCACCCATTGTCAGGCGTACCGGAACTCCTTTCAACTCATATTCAGCAAATTTCCATCCCGGTTTTCTGTTGTCATTGTTGTCAAATTTTACACTTATTCCAAGTGATTTCAATTTTACAACCACTTCGTTTACTTTTTCGCTAATTGCTGCCAATTGTTCATCGTTTTTATAAATTGGAACAATAACAACCTGGAAAGGAGCAAGATTTGGAGGTAAAACCAATCCATTATCGTCGGAGTGAGTCATTATTAATGCACCCATTAGTCGGGTTGAAACGCCCCACGAAGTTGCCCAAACGTGATCAAGTTTATTGCTTTTATCTAAAAATGTAACATCGAAAGCTTTCGCAAAGTTCTGACCTAAAAAGTGTGAAGTGCCTGCTTGCAATGCTTTTCCATCCTGCATCAATGCTTCAATACAATAGGTGTCTAACGCTCCGGCAAAACGTTCGTTGGCAGATTTTACACCTTTAAGTACCGGTACAGCCATAAAACGTTCGGCAAAATCGGCATATACTTCCAGCATTTTACGGGCTTCTTCTACAGCTTCGTCTTTGGTTGCGTGTGCTGTGTGACCTTCTTGCCAAAGGAACTCTGCCGTACGCAAAAACAAGCGGGTACGCATTTCCCAGCGAACCACATTCGCCCATTGATTTACCAGAATAGGTAGATCGCGGTACGATTGAATCCAGTTTTTATAAGTGCTCCAGATAATAGTTTCAGATGTTGGACGAACAATCAGTTCTTCTTCCAGTTTGGCAGATGGATCTACAATCAAACCGTTTCCATTTGGATCTGCCATCAGTCGGTGGTGAGTTACTACTGCACATTCTTTGGCAAATCCATCTACGTGTTCAGCTTCCTTACTCAAAAATGATTTAGGAATAAAAAGTGGGAAATAAGCATTTACATGTCCGGTTTCTTTGAACATTCGGTCTAGTTCAGCCTGTATTTTTTCCCATATTGCATAACCGTAAGGTTTTATAACCATACAGCCACGAACGGCTGAGTTTTCAGCCAAATCGGCTTTTACAACTAAATCATTATACCATTGTGAGTAGTTTTCGCTGCGCGAAGTCAATTCTTTTGCCATCTCTATATTTATCTATTTTGCATTTCTATTTCAGAACTGCAAAGATAATCAATTTTCAGGAAATCTATAAACAAAAGGGAGCATGACTTAAAGTCGTACTCCCATAAATATTTCATAGAATATGTCCTAAAGTCCCTTTAGGGATTTTGAGTTTTCTTTATCCAGGTTGTCATAAATTCTAATGCAACCGGAGATATGGTTTGTTCGATAGAAGCATATTCGGTTGGAGAACCGGTTATGCACTCCTGAAACAAATGATTCAGACCGGATAGTTCTTTCGTTGTAAATCGGTTATTTCCACCTTTTTTTAAAGTATTCCCAATAGCTTCCAGGTTGATTTTAGAATCTACCTGTAAATCTTTATCACCATTGATTGCCAACACTGGACATTTTACTTTTTCAAGCATTACGGCAGGATTGTAACGGATAAAATTTAGCATCCATGGCGACATAAGTTGTGCCAGTTGTATGTCAATTACATCATTAATGGTTTTTCCTTCAGGAATTTTCATATCAGGCATTTCTTTTGATTTTGCAACCAAATACTTACCAATATGCGCTTTAAGTGTGTCTGTATTCTGAATTTCATTTACCATTTTGTAAATATATGAATTCAATTCGGCAGTAGTTTTTAGTTCTTCCTCTTTCATTCCCGAAACTCTTCCTATTGCATCTTGTTGTTTAAGTAATAAATTAGCTCCCGAAACAGCTGTTCCTGCCATCATTACAATAAAACTGACCTCTTTACAGTTTACGGCTACAATTGGAGCAATGATTCCACCTTCGCTGTGACCAATTAATCCAATCTGTTTTGGGTCAATCTCTTTTCGGGTTAGCAAATATTTTACAGCTGATTCAACGTCGGTAGCAAAATCAGTTGTTGTTGCTTTTCCAAAATCGCCTTTGGATGCAAAGCAGCCACGATCATCATAACGTAAAACTCCGATACCATTTCGGGTTAGATAATCAGAAAGAACTAAGAAAGGTTTATGACCCATCAACTCTTCATCCCGGTTTTGTGGACCGCTGCCGGTAATCAGTACAACAACTGGAAACTTTCCTTCTTTCTTCGGTAGCGTTAACGTTCCTGCTAGCGTAAATTTCTCTTTCGTGTTTTCAAATGTTACCTCTTCGGAGTAGTATGGATAAGGTTTCACCGGATCTTGCGGGCGTTTTAACTCTACTTTTTCAACGGCTTTTCGTGCTAAATTCATTGGAAATGATTGTCCGGCCTGATTAAATGTGCCGGTTATATTGCCTGCATTGTCAAGTTTTCCGCTGTATTGAATTCGGGCTGCTGAATATTCAATTGTCAACATTTGATTTTCAAATCTGGCTTTTGTCATTGGAATTCCCTTTGCGCCCTGATCCGGACTATCCATAGTGGCTGTATAACCCACATCGGTTTTGGTAATGTGAAACACCAGACGTAATTGCATGCCACCAACTTTGAGAGCGCCGTTCCATTCACCGGTAATATCCTGAGCCATTAAATTGAATGAAGTCAGGATTAAGCTGATAATAAAAATTTTAGTTTTCATCGGTTTTGTGTATTTTTCTGAATTCAAGATATGAATAAATAAATGGGAGTAGTACAAAAACGGTTACAATAATAGCAAACAATATACCCAGCAAGCTATTGTTATTGGTTATAAGTATCGATAATACTAAACTTATTATTCCACCAACCATCCACAGCCGACCTACAAATCGATGTGTTTTGCGCCAAGTTTCATCATTTTCCAATGTCCATGGTGAGCGAATGCCAAAGAAATAATTGGGTCGAAGTGTTTGCATATAATTTCCCATCAAAGCAAAAAATACAGCGATAATCCCAATCATTAATCTGAGGTTAACTATTCCGGTTATAGTTA
>CAZTDH010000187.1:0-4283 GCA_964612615.1 uncultured Paludibacter sp.
GTTCCGATATGTTCAGCAACTTTGCGGGCAGCAATCAAATCGGGTGAACCTTCCAGTCCTACAGCAAAAGAGTGAAGTTGAGGCCACCAGGCATCTTCTTTATTACCGGATTCAATCCGTTTTGTTGCATGTTTTTTGGCCACAGCTGATATAATGGAAGAATCCAATCCACCTGAAAGCAAAACGCCATATGGTACATCCGACATTAACTGACGTTCAACAGCTGCTTCCAATGCGTCACGTAACTCATCGATGCTTGAAACATTATCCTTTACAGCATCATAGCTTTCCCAATCGCGTTTGTACCAATGAGTTGGTTTTTTATCGGGGCTGTAAAGATATTCTCCGGGTAAAAATTCTTCAATCCGATTGCAATATCCTTCGAGTGCCTTTAATTCGGAAGCAACATAATACGTTCCTTCAGCATCCCAACCCTGATAAAGTGGAATTATGCCAATATGGTCACGTCCAACCATAAATACATTTTTTTCAATATCGTAAAGTGCAAAAGCAAAAATACCATTCAGATCTTCCAAAAAGTTTGGACCTTTTTCGCGATACAAAGCCAAAATAACTTCACAGTCAGATTTTGTCAGAAATTCATATTTTCCTTCAAAACGTTTTCTGATTTCCTGATGATTATAAATTTCACCGTTAACGGCCAAAACAAGTTTACCATCTTTACTGAACAGTGGTTGCTTACCCGATTCAGGGTCAACGATAGATAAACGTTCGTGTGCTAAAATAGCTTTTTCGTCAGAGTAAACCCCCGACCAGTCCGGACCACGATGCCGGATACGTTTTGACATTTTCAATACTTGCGGCCGTAAAGCCTGTACCGGTTGTTTTATATCAAATGCACATACAATTCCACACATAATATTTCCCTCTCTTTTATTCTTCCGTATTCTTTTTAAGAAGAGATTGTTTTTATAGTTTTATTTAAAGTCTTATTATTTTTTATATAGCACGGTGAATGTCTTCAGCTACTTTACGTCCCGAAGCAATGGCACGAACCACCAGACTTGCACCCATAGCGGCATCGCCGGTAGCAAATACTTTCTTCACAGTGCTCTGATTCGCTTTGTCAATTGCCACATTGCCACGACCGTCAAATTCTACGCCAAGTTCTGTAAGAAGACCTTCATGAACCGGATGAATGAAACCGAGAGCAAGAAACACCAAATCAGCTTTGATTATTTCTGTTTTGCCGGTTTGTTTCATGTTCCAACGTCCGCTTTCATCTTTTGTCCATTCAACTTCTTCCACTTCCACTTCAGTCAACTGACCATCCTGACCAATAAACTTGTTGGTATTCAAACTCCATTTACGTATGCAACCTTCTTTGTGAGAACTTGAAGTTTTCAGAATGTTTGGATAGTATGGCCACGGAGTATCCGGATTTTTGTCTACCGGAGGTTGAGGCAAAATTTCAATTTGCGTTACTTTTACAGCTCCCTGACGGATAGAAGTACCCACACAGTCGGAACCAGTATCACCACCACCAATTACAAGTACATGTTTATCTTTTGCCGAAATAATTGCTTCAGGAGCAACTTCTTCGTTCATGATAAGCTGATTTTGCTGACTCAGGAATTCCATTGCGTAATAAATACCTTTCAAGTCACGACCCTCAGGAGTAATGTTACGTGGGTGACCTGCACCAATGGCAAGACAAACCGCATCATATTCTTTCATTATTTGTTTGCCGGTTATATCTTTACCAACTTCTGTATTCGGTTTAAATTCAATACCTTCTTCCGATAACTGAACTAATCGTCGATCGATTATATTCTTATTCAGTTTGAAGTTTGGAATACCATAACGCATCAAACCCCCTAAAGTATTATCTTTTTCAAAAATAGTTACGTTATGACCTTTACGGTTCAATTGCTGTGCAGCAGCCAATCCGGCAGGTCCTGAACCAATAATTGCAATTTTTTTGCCGGTACGGGTTTTAGGTGGCTGAGGTTTAATCATTCCTTCGATAAAACCAACTTCAGTAACTGCAGCTTCATTTTCGCGAATTGTTACAGGTGCTTCGTGCAAAGCCAATACACACGATTTTTCGCATGGAGCAGGGCAGATGCGGCCTGTAAAATCGGGGAAGTTATTTGTTTCGTGAAGATTTTCAATTCCTTCTTTCCATTTCCCTTTGTAAATAAGATCCTGCCATTCAGGCATTTTATTGCCGAGTGGACAGCCCCAGTGACAAAAAGGAATACCACAGTCCATACAACGTGAAGCCTGCAACTTGCGGTCCTCTCGGTTTAATGTCTGTTCAACTTCCCCAAAGTCGTAAATTCGTTCGTTAACAGGACGATAGCCTGCATCCTTGCGGGGTATGGTTATAAATGCTCTTGGATTTCCCATAATGTTTTATTGTTTAAACTTTTCCAACGTTTAAAACGCTGGAAAAGTTAGAAAAATTATTAATAATCACGCTCAACCTGAGCAATTTTCTTGTTGATGGCTTCCATTTTTTCTTCCTGCAATACTTTTTTGTATTCAATAGGAACAATTTTTTTGAATTTGTCAACATAAAAACTCCAGTTGTCCAGAATTTGTTTTGCACGCGCGCTTCCTGTATATTTCAGGTGATTTGCAATCAATCCCTGAACTTCTTTGCTGTCGTGGCTGTCTTCAATCAGCGAAAGTTCAATCATCTCCATGTTACAGAAGAAATCGAAGTCGCCTTTTTCGTCGAGCACATAAGCCACACCGCCACTCATACCGGCTGCGAAGTTACGTCCTGTAGATCCAAGAACTACTGTACGGCCACCGGTCATATATTCACAACAGTGGTCACCGGCACCTTCAACAACTGCAATGGCACCTGAGTTACGAACGCAAAAACGCTCACCAACCACACCATTGATATATACTTCGCCCGAAGTAGCACCGTAAAGAATCGTATTTCCGGCAATTATATTTTCTTCAGGTTTGAAAGTACTTTCTTTTGGCGCTTTCACAATAATTTTACCTCCTGAAAGACCTTTACCAACATAATCATTAGCCTCACCATTCAGTTCGAAGTAAATTCCTTTACTCAGGAATGCTCCAAAACTTTGGCCGGCGGAACCATCGAAGTATGCTTTAATTGTATCTTCAGGTAAACCGGCTTGTCCGTAACGTTTTGCAATTTCGCCCGAAAGCATTGCACCTACAGTCCGGTCGGTATTTTTGATTTTAGATTTTATCTGAACAGGCATACACAAATCCAACGCAGGAAGCGATTTTTTGATTAATTCGCGATCCAATACGTTTTCAAGTTTATGATCCTGAGTTTTAATTTGACGAAGTGCATTTTTACCATTAGTAGGAACAAACATAATTTTTGTCAGATCAACTTTGCTTACTTTGGCAGGACCTTCTAGTTTTTTACGTTCTAGCAATTCTGCATGTCCAATAATTTCTTCCAAACTGCGGAATCCCATCTCAGCTAAATGCTCACGAACATCTTCAGCAATAAACTTGAAGAAGTTAACCAGATATTCATGTTTACCGGTGAAATGCTTGCGCAAAACTTCATCCTGAGTGGCAACACCAACCGGACAAGTATTTAAGTGACATTTACGCATCATTACACAACCCAAAATCAACAAAGCACTGGTTGCGAAACCAAATTCCTCGGCACCCAGAAGAGCTGTAAGAATAATATCGCGACCAGTTTTCAATTGGCCATCAGTCTGTAAACGAACCTGACCACGTAAGTTGTTCAATACCAAAGTTTGTTGTGTTTCGGCCAAACCAATTTCAACCGGAAGACCGGCATGTTTGATAGAACTTGAAGGACTTGCCCCGGTTCCACCTTCTGCACCACTTATTAAAATTAAATCTGCTTTTGCCTTTGCAACTCCGGCTGCAATTGTTCCAACACCTGTTTCAGATACCAACTTTACGCTAATCATAGCTGTTGGGTTGATATTTTTCAAATCGTAGATCAGCTGTGCTAAATCTTCGATAGAATAAATATCGTGGTGGGGTGGAGGAGAAATCAATGAAATTCCCGGAATTGAGTGACGGGTCTTGGCAATAATTTTATCCACTTTATGACCAGGTAGCTGTCCACCTTCACCTGGTTTTGCTCCCTGTGCAATTTTAATCTGAATTTCGTCAGCATTAACCAGATATTCCGATGTAACACCAAAACGTCCGGAAGCAACTTGCTTAATTGCACTACGTGTACTCAGGCCATCCTCACGTTTTTTATAACGTTCGGGGTCTTCACCACCTTCACCGGTATTACTTCGTCCACCCAAGATATTCATGGCCATCGCCAT
>CAZTDH010000188.1:0-4278 GCA_964612615.1 uncultured Paludibacter sp.
GAAAAATATGCCTGCGCTGAGAATGCCAAAAATAGTCAGATTTGCCATAATCGTATAGATTTGAATTTATATTTCGCTTATTCTTATCTTCTTTGTTTTCAGTTTACTGTTGTTAGTCAGGAAAATAAGGTCGTCAATTTTCGAAGCCAGCACGCCAACAAATGAGCAATCCTGTTTAATTTCAATCACACCGAGTTCGTCCTGTTTGAGTTTGCCTTGTTTTTGAAATAGTCCGGCAATGTCACCTTTGGAGATTTTATCGCGCCTTCCGCCCGAAATATAAACTGTTTTCCATACCGATGGCAAGGGCAATGGAGCAGGTCGAATTTCTTCGATGGCTGTTTTGCCAATAAAGTCGGGTAATTCTTCGTTTTTCCAGACCAGAATATAGGCTGTGCCGTCGCTGTTCATACGTGCTGTACGCCCATTTCGGTGCGTAAATTCCTGATTTTTAGACGGAAGTTGGTAATGCAGAATGAATTTTATTTCAGGGATATCTAGTCCGCGGGCTGCTAAATCCGTTGCCAGTATGAGTTGATGGGTGCCGTTGCGAAACTTCACCAACGCCCGTTCACGGTCGATTTGCTCCATACCTCCATGAAAAGTGCCGTGACTAATATTGTTTGCAGTCAGATGGTCGCTTACTCGCTGAATGGATTCTTTGTAATTGCAAAAGATAATTCCCGGTTGATTTCCAATATGACTCAACGCATCCACCAGCGTATCTAGCTTGTCTTTCGAGGGTGAAAGAATGGTTTTGATGGTCAGCTGAGTTATCTCTTCGTGAAGATAATTGATATATTTAGGATGTTTCAACCCTACAAAAGCAGGAATTTTCAACGCTTGTGTAGCCGAAGTCAGTACCTTTTTCTTCACACCGGGCAAAGCAGCTGCTATTTCGGTCATCTCGGCTTCAAAACCCACTTCCAGCGATTTGTCGAACTCGTCGAGTACCAGTGTTTTGATAAATTCAGTAGAGAAACTTTCCTTGCGCAAATGGTCTGCAATACGCCCCGGAGTGCCAATGAGTATAGCCGGGCGGTGTTTCAAATCAATTTTATCCTGCGAACCTGCACGACCGCCATACACGGCGTTGGTTTTAAAACCTGTTCCCATCTGGCGGATAACCTGCTCAATCTGAAGGGCTAATTCGCGAGATGGTACGACTATCAACACCTGAACTTCGGCGCAACTTTCGTCTAATTCGTCGATTATAGGCAATAGAAAAGCAACTGTTTTTCCAGTGCCGGTGGGCGAGAGCAAAACCACTTCGGGATGAGACTCTATGGTAGAAAATGCCTCATTTTGCATGGGGTTGAGCGTATCAATGCCCAGTTTGCTGAGAATAGTTTGTTGATTCATGCTACAAAGGTACGACAATCTGAATTATAATACGTTATCAGTTTATTTTTTACCTCCACGGAGCCATGCCATCATCATTTTAACTTCGGTATAATCCAGAAAGCTGCTCAGCATTTCGAAAATTGAACCAATTTCCGGTCCGTTTTTTATCATTTCCATGGCTTTCTGACGCTTCTCAAGCGAAACAAATTCTTCGATGCTCAGTTCGCCCGAAACGATATATCGCTCTAAATGACCGATAATGGTTGTTTTGGCAAGGTTACGGGTAAAAGCAATTTCGTCGATAGTTTTGCCTGCATTGAATTGCTCCAGGGTTGTTCGGAAAGTTTCCCCAACCGGCTTTTTTTCCTTCTTTTCACGCTTAGTCGTTAGTTTTTCGTGCATCAGCGATTCAAGTTTATGTTCTTTGCAATAGGCCTGAATGACATCTAAAAATGGTTTACCGTATTTTTCCACTTTCGCCGGACCAAAACCGCTTATCTGCAACAATTCTTTCTCATTCTGGGGCAGATAATCCGACATTTCGTTCAAAGTCTGACTTCCGGCAACAAGGTAAATCGGCAAGTCGCGCGGTTCGCACAATTGATTTCGCACGGTCATCAATCGACGATACAATTCCGGTTGGCGAGTGGTCAACTTTTTAGTCGAACTTGTTTTGGCATAAGCATTTACGCTGAATTCAGGTTGAGTAAAAGTATTTTTCAGAATAAAATAATCTTCCACCGAAAACTTAAGTTTCAGTCCTTTCATTAAGTAGATTTTCTGTGTAATATTCGAGAAAATCATCTTTATGTTTTCGGTATAATCCGAACCATTTGTCCTGCTATCCGACACAGCAGGAGATTGACGTAGGGTTTCGGCCAGATTTTGCATCTTTTCCATGAAAAAATCAATGGCGGCAGCAATGCGTTCCTGCAAATATTCCTCATTCACAGGTCGTGAATCAAGTATGCGCTGCAATTGTCCCTGAAATTTAGTAGCAACTTCCTGCAATGCCTGTCCCTGACGTAATAAATCGTTCAAATACGGCAATGTTTCTTCGTTGAACGAACTTTCCACTTCTTTGGTTTCGGTCAGCAATCGAGATGTTTGTCCAACGATATTTTTGAAATCAAAAAGTTGCAGCAAAATAAAACTCCGGTAGGTGTTTCGCGATTCATCCAACTGTATTTCAAGCTCTTCTATGGGAAGTTTATTTCGCTCGTGTTCCACAATCTGCCGATCATTCTGAATGGTTGTGGGATTGATTTTGCTCAGCAACACCATGCCTTCCAACGAACGGCAACGACTCAACGCCACGTAAACTTGCCCGGCAGCAAAAGCCGCTCCGGCATCAATAACCGCTTTGTCGAAGGTCAGCCCCTGACTTTTATGAATGGTGATAGCCCACGCCAGTCGCAACGGGAATTGAATAAATTTACCAAGTTCCTCTTCTTCAATTTGTTTGGTTGTGGTATTGGTGGAATAACGGATGTTTTCCCACACAGCTTTGGTCAGTTCAATAGCTTCAAAATCATCAGGGCATTTTATGCTGATTGTGTCTTCTTCAATACTTTCTACCACCCCGATTTTCCCATTAAAAAATCTTCGGGGTGTTTCCGTATCGTTTTTCAGAAACATGACTTTCGCCCCGATTTTGAGTTCCAGCGTTTTTTCAGTTGGATAACTTTTTTCGGGATAATCGCCCTGAATTTCGGCTTTGAAACTGTAAATTTTACCTTTTATTTTCGAAAGTTCCTCGGCATTTATCTGATCGGCTTTGTAATTATGCGTGGTGAGTGTAATAAAAGTATCATCGGCAGGTGGCACAAAAAGCGGATTGTAGCGACTTTGAAGCAGTTTCAACCCTGAATCGGACAGGCAGTTATTTCTGACTTCGTTTAGTACCTTAATAAAATCACCGTTCGTTTGCCTGAAAATTTTATCCAGCTCAATATAAACCGGCTGCTGTTGCAAAATGGCCTGACTATGAAAGAAATACGGGCTGGAATAATACTGACTCAGCAAGCGCCATTCCTCGTCGGTAGCCACCGGCGAAAGCTGAAACATATCGCCGATAAAGATAAGCTGCACACCGCCAAAAGGCTCGTTGTTCCGATACCGGACATGGCGCAGAATGGTATCTACCGAATCGAGTACATCGGCGCGTACCATGCTTATTTCGTCTATCACCAGCAGCTCCAGCTCCTGCAGTACTTTGCGACGGTTTCCCTGCATTTTCATTTTTTCAATCAGGTTTTTATGTCCTTCAACCGTTGGGATATAGGGCGTAAAAGGCAGCTGAAAAAACGAATGCATGGTTGTTCCACCCGCATTAATAGCTGCCACACCGGTAGGTGCCACCACCGCCATTTGCTTCTTGGTGGCTTTTTTCAGATTGTGCAGAAAAGTGGTTTTTCCGGTTCCGGCTTTTCCGGTCAGAAAAATGGAGCGGTTTGTAAACAGCGCAAAATCGTGAGCTAATTGGTAGTAAGGAGTGGTATCTTGCATGGGATTTTTATTTATGCAACAAAAATAATCAAAAATATTAACAAAGGAACATTTTGTCCAATTATTTTTCGACAAGTATTAAAACTAGATTAAAAAATAGATAACATTGATAACTATTCTATTATTATAAGTACCTTTGTAGTTGTTTTGCTGAAATAAAATGGAAAACGCTCAAAATAACATATTAAAAGAACCTGTAGGTCGCATTATGGATAAGATTGGCAAGCTTTATCAGGCTAGTTTACGTGCTGAATTAAGCCATTTGGATATCGACCGTTCATTTTATCCGCTTTTGTTGATAGAATCCCGCAATGGCATGACGCAACAGGATTTAGCTCACGAATTGTCGTGCGATAAAGTTCAGGTTGTCAGAATCATTGATTATCTTTCCAAACATGGATACGTTCAGCGGGTGCAAAACCTGAC
>CAZTDH010000189.1:0-4272 GCA_964612615.1 uncultured Paludibacter sp.
ATCCCTTTGGTTTTTCTCCAAAATGGGTTGCAAAGATAGACATAATATTTTAATTAGCAATACAGCTTTCGAAAATATTTTTAAAACTGCTGCGAATGCCTTGTTTTATTGACTAGAAAGACTGTAATACAGGGCGTTAGTTGTGAAAGTTGAGAGATTATAGTTTAGATATTTTTTGAACCGCTCCGCTCGTCCCCCGACCTCACCCGCTTTAAGCACCCTCTCCAACCTGAGAGGGAAATAGGAACATATGTTTTTGAAATGGGATAGCACGAGGTCACTCGCAATCAAACCGATTACAATTCGATTGATTTTAAATTTTCTTTGAAATTATCTCTCAAATGCAGTACTGGGTTAATGATATATTTCTTTTCCTTTCATGACCCCCAAACCCCCAAATGGGGGTCTAAGAGTGGTTCCTAGAAAAGAATATCACTAAAGAAAATTTTTACATACTTGGTCTTAAAGCCCCCATTTGGGGGTTTGGGGGTCATCTCTAAAACATATTATTAAATAGATAGATTACTTGTAAATTTCACTCACTGTATTTAATACCCAAATTCCCGCATCCCAGACTCTTACTCTCCCCTTGTTCGAAGGGGAGTCTCAGGCTGAAGGCCTGAGGAGGGGTTGAGGCAAGTACCCATAGCAGATTAAATATAACTAAAAACTCTCTGCAAACTTCACAGCTGCAGAGAGTCTCTTTGATTTGCAAAACAGAGCATCAGCTTAGATGTGCGGATGTGCTCCGTAGAACGGAATGTACACCGACTTCGATGCTTTACTTCCATCGGCACTGCGAACAAACAAATAGCAGCACTTAATCTCCGCAGGTTGAATACCCGGATACTCAATCAGAATAGTACCCACGGGATTTGCTCCACGCACCTGTTTAGTCACCAGCAGTTCGCCAACAGTGGTTTTAGCCACTGCCACCATTTCGTCGGTTTCCGACACTTTTGGAATAAGCGTCTTGGTCTGATAACTAATCTGAATTCCTTCCGCTACCGTAATTCCTTCGGTTACCACCAACGGTGGCAACGACCCATCGGCTATTACCAACTTACTATAGTTAATCGCGGGTTCTGCCCCACTTTTATCTATAGCTCCGGGCAGATTAGCAGCCATAAATAGGTTATAGGCTGTTTTACCCTTAGGTGTTTCCGGAAATCCTTCGTCGGTTAATCCTCCAAAACTTATATACTCTTCAGCACCCAATTTAAAACTGGTTCTCACTATTACCTGAGAATCAGAATTAGCGTCCTGCTGATTAAACGCTTTCGAGCGGATAATATTTTGCCCACCGTGTGTGGTAGTTACAAAATTGGCCATCGATCCACTCATTTGGCCGGTCATAGGGTTTTGGGCTTTGCTCATCGCCGTATTTGCAAACGTTGTTAACCTGAAACAACACGTTTCTGAAGTGACGTTTGACAGGACAAATGTAAGGGTTTTTTACATAACCCACAACAATAAAAATCACATATGTAGCTGTTATTCAACTATTTGTGCATAGTTGTGCAGTATTGTGCACAACTGTGTATACCATACTAATTCTTTTACTATATTTTATGGATAATAGCTGTTTTGTAAACCCTGATTTGTTGCCGGTTTATGTCTTCGATGCCCTTAAAAACAAAAAACCGGACTGTATTAGCCCGGTTTTGAGTCTCTCCCTTTTCTGAATGATTTAGAATAGCAACATTCAATTAAGCCGGTAGAACATCCTATAGGGATTAATCCCGAGACGGTTCTTATTGGTCGACTTCGATATCGGGAATTTCCGCTGTTCTTCAATTTCTGTATTAACCGGAGGAGGACATAACCCTTTCTTCGAATCAATGGCTTCAGTATAACCCAGATCAGCAGCTTGAGTTAAATCGGCACAGGCCTGTTCCTTTCTATCAAGTTTCAGCCACGAAAGCCCGCGCAGATACCACGAGTTTGCCAGTTCAGGTTCAAATCCGATAGCTTTTGTCATGTCGTCAATACATTTTTCATAGTTACCCAATCCGTAATAGCCCGATCCTCTGGTATCAATTGAACGAGCATTATCAGGATTCAACAGAAGTGATTTGTCGGCATATTCCACACAAAGCTTGAAATCCTTCAACATGTAATAGTTCCATCCAATGGTATTCAGTACCGTGGCCGAATCAGCAGCTCCTGCAAATGACCTCAAACTGATTTTATTCAACAGTTGCTTATAATCAGCAATAGAACCCGTAAAATCCTTCATCTCACTTTTATAATAAGCACGGTAATGCAGCGCGAGTACATTATTTGTATCTTGCTTAAGCTCACTGTTACAATCATCTATTGCTATCTGGTATTTTTCCTGATTGAAATAAACCCATGCCCGCAGTAAGTAAGGCTGAAATACTGAAATTTTCTTTCCTTTACTCAGTTTTATAACCCTGTCCAGATAATCAAGAGCTTGCAAGGTATCACGTTTATAATTCAATTCCTCCATAATCAGGAAATGGTAATAACTCAGGCGCAAAGGCTCTTTTTCAACAGCCTTCCTGAAATTCTGATACGCTTTTTCATGCCTGTCCGAATCTCTTAATTGGATGCCATTCAGCACAAGTTGGTCTGCTTCATCGGGTTTCCGCTGAAGTATATCTTTACGGATTAATCCTTCGGGGGAGTTTCTCTGATACGATTCGTCCCAGGCCTTATCCAACCTGATACCTGCAGCATTGATTTGTTTATCCATCAGTGCATAATTCAGCCGACTCCCACTGTAAAGTTTCAATTCGCGGTAAGTTGAATCAAGCACCTTCACTAAAATTGAGTCAGAACATCCCGGACGATTACGTCCTATCCATTTCATCATACTGGCTATCCGCGCCAGATTCCATGCATATTTTGCACTGTATATACTTGTTGTATCAGGCTGAAAGTTCATAGGGCGACCCGGTATTCTAACCATCTGACCCACAGCACTCATACTGCAGAAGATAAAAAGAATCAATAACGATTTAATGTGTTTCATTTGTGAATAAGATTTTCAAACCTAACAGGTTTTTCTTTCAGTTTATTTTCAAAAAAATCATTCCTGACTATTCAATAAACCATGTTTCAACGATTCGTCAAACTCACTGGTATAAAACACATACCCAAAAATGCCAATACCAATCACCTTTGATTGTCCATCCACATTTATGGAAGAAGTGGAAAACAGTCCATAGTTTTTGGTACTTATCTGATTTTCTACCAGCTTATTAATCAATTCCGTTCCCAGTAATTTCCGTATAGCTTCACTGGTTTTCCCCCAGCTTTCGTCCGTTCCCGGTATTTTATCTGTTCCCGATTCCTGTAAGCCGGTATAAAGCTTGCTTTTCAGCAGTTCTTTGTGTCTGTATGGATTCGGGTTTGTAAATGCTGCCATTACAATAATTAATAAGATAATTCCCGCTATAATATTATCCCGTTTCATTTGTTTGTTGTGTTCAAACCTAACAGGTTTTAGAATCTGTCAGGTCTTTGAAATTAGTCTTCTATTTCTTTTGATTCTTTTGTCTTCAAGATTCCCTGTTTGGCATTAAGTGGAGATATAACTTTTTCGCCTGTTTTAGCTTCCAGTTCCAAACGTGCATTTCGGGCTATCTCACCACCCTGTTTGGCTACATGAGCATGTTCATCCATTGTATCAGGGTCTGTTACTTCCGATATTTGTTTGGTGGATAATTCGGCCAGCATATTCAACACCAGTTCTGCATTCGACATATTATCGCGGAGGTTTTCTTTCTTTAAACCCTTGTATTTCTTGTATTCTTTGGCTGTTTTATCAGCCCAGGTTTTGTAAATAATATCGGTAAGGGTTGCGAATTGAATCCCTTCTTCCAATCCTCTCGATTTCCATTCGTCGGTCAATTCTTTCCGTATTTCTATACTTTTCAACCGCTGATTAATCCAGTTGTCGGAGTAACCTAACCTTTTATAATCCATCATGGCTTGTTCAATGGACAGTTCTGGGTCTTGCATTTGATCTAATCGTTCATTAGCAACTTGAGCAATCCAACGTTTGAAAGGCTCTGCCTTGGGTGATGGTATAGATTGAATCAGGCGGAAAAGTTGCTCGGTATTGGCTACATCAGTTTTATAGTATTTACCATCACTCGATTGCATTTTCAGTTGGTTACAGTTTGTAACCAACTGACTACCTTCTTTTTTTAATCTGTTTTTCAGCACTTTCCAGTAATTGTTTGGATTTGGACTATCTGTCAAAACTCCAACAACATCTACTACCGAAAAATACCATTCTTC
>CAZTDH010000190.1:0-4262 GCA_964612615.1 uncultured Paludibacter sp.
TTTCATACTTATTTTTATTTAAATTGTAATTTATTTTGTAACTCGTCCATTTTTTCTTTCACATTTGAAAGTTTATTAATCGGATGTAAATTAGTTCTTACTTTTTCGATATTTTGCATTGGTTTCATGCTTCTGTTTAAGACATCGTTAACCTGATTCAGTTTTTTTGCAGCATATTTTTCAGCAAATTCCGTATCCTGAATTTTATTTCCACTTACAACTGCATAATTGTCAGGCTGTTTTGGATATTGCACCCACAAAGCCAACAATAAAGAAGCTGCAATTCCAGAGTAAATAAATGTCTGTATCCACATACGTTTCGCTTTTTTCTGATCAGCTATAACTTTAATTGTACATTCGCCGCCTTTCTCTAATAGTTCTTCATCAAATGCCTTAAACAAAGCACGATACATTTCATGTTCAGGCAAAATATTTGAAGTTTTAAAATACTGTTTCAGTTCACTTTCTTCGGCTAACGTTGTTTCGCCACGAAAGTATTTTTCCAATAAATCATTAGATCTTTCCATATACAGTTTTGTCTATTCGTTTTTGTTCTGTTAGAATTTTTTCTCTTATTTTCTGTCGCGCTCTTGAAAGATTTACGGTTACTGCATTTTCGGTAATTGAAGTTACAAATGCTATCTCACTGATTTCCATACCTTCCACATCGCGCATTTTGATTATGGTTCGTTGCAATTCGGGTAAATTATCAATCAATATTTTAACCAGTTGAACCATGTCTTTTTGTTCTGTTTGCTGATGAGGATTTAGCTCTACATACTCGGTTTCCGGTGGCAAATCCTGTTCATCGTGTTGTTGACGAATAGTATCCAGACATAAATTCCGCATCGCTCTCATGGTAAATGCCGGAATATTCTCAACTTCATCCAGGGTAGCTCGTTTTTCCCACAATTTTACAATCAAGTCCTGCACTGCATCCTGAGCCGAATCAGCATTCCGTAAAATCGATTTCGCCAATCGAAAAAACTTGTCGGAAAGCATGATAACCTGACTATTAAACTGTTTTGAATCCATTCGGCTTAAACTGCATCAAATCTAACTGACAAAATATCCATGTTTTTTGATTTATATTTACTCAACTTTCCGAAAATCAAAACCATTTAATAACCGGCTCTACATATATGACGAAAAGAATATAAATTTATTACATCAAAATGAACAAATATTTATAGTATTACAAAATGACAGGTAATATACTAATTTTCAGATTTTTAATGCAAAAATAATGAAAGTAATATGAATAATGGTTTTGCTACGATTTTTTTTTGTAATTTTCCGGTGTTTTAGCACACTCCTTTTCTTAACACAAAAATGCTTAGGATATGAAATTAAAATTATCGGAAACACAAATCCAAAATATAAAGATAATCGGTTTATTTACCTGTTTATCAATACTTATCGTATTACTTTATCCGGCAGAAGATACATTCAAATATCAGTTTGAGGTTGGGAAACCATGGTCGTATGAGCTAATCACAGCTTCATTCGATTTTCCAATATATAAAAGTGAGCAGCAATTAGCAAAGGAAAAAGAAGAAATACTGAAGGATTTTACGCCATATTATAAGATTGACACCTCTTTAGTTAGCAAGCAATTGCAAAAACTAACTGCAGATTTGCAGGAGAAAAAAGACATTCAGCCACATACACTCAACTATATTCGAACTAAATTCAAATCGATTTATGCCGGAGGAATTATTTCGGCAACTGAATACAACAAACTACTGACAACTAACCGGACAAAAATATCATGCATTTTTCCGAACCGGCTCACTCACGTAATGTTGATGGAGAATGTATATACACCTAGAACTGCTTACGAACAAATTACTGCCAATGCTCCTTCCTCACTAAGAGATTATAATATCAATAAATATCTTGCTGAAAATCTGGCCTTTGATAGTGTAACAACAGCCATTTCACAAAATGAATTATTAAAGAATCTTTCGATGACATCCGGTATGGTACAATCCGGCGAACGAATTGTCGATCGTGGAGAAATTGTAGCACCAAGCACCTATCAGGTTCTCAACTCGTTAAAAATTGAAAGCGAAAAAAGAAAATCAACTATCCAGCAATCTTCAGTTGTAATTTTGGGTGAAGTAATTATGACTTGTGGTTTAATTGCGTTATTTTTCTTGTATCTTTATTTGTTCCGTCCCCGCATATTTGAAGTAACAAGTCATGTAGTATTTATATTATTATTGATTTTATTAATTGTAAGTCTTACTTCGTTTACTATACGGTTTACTTCTTCAAGTTACTTTATAGTTCCATTCGCCTTATTACCCATTATTATACGTGTTTTCTTCGACTCCCGAACAGCCTTATTTGCGCATATAATAACCGTTTTGATAATTTCATTTATGGTGGATAATGCATTTCAGTTTATTCTTTTGCAAATCACTGTAGGCATGGCAGCAGTTTCCAGTTTGAAGGATATGTCGCAACGCTCACAGCTAGCACAAACGGCTTTATACATTTTCCTGAGTTACGTGCTTATGTATGTGGCTTTTGAACTAATTTCGGAAGGTGACATTAACCGAATTGACTGGCAATATATTATTGTTTTCGCCTTAAGTAGCGTTTTCCTTCTTTTTGCCTACGTTCTGATTTACATTTTCGAAAAAATATTCAACCTGGTTTCAAGTGTGACTTTGGTGGAACTCACCAATATAAACAGCGATTTGATGATGCAATTCTCGGAACGTGCTCCCGGAACTTTTCAGCACTCACTTCAGGTTTCAAATTTGGCTACCGAGGCTGCAAAAAAAATTAATGCTAATAGTTTATTGGTTCGTACAGGTGCGCTTTATCACGATATTGGCAAGATGAAACATCCTGAGTATTTTATTGAAAATCAGTTGGGTGGTAAAAATCCATTATCCGAAATTGATTATGAAGATGCTTCGCAAATTGTAATTAATCACGTGAATGATGGCATCGAAATAGCCAAGAAAAGCCATTTGCCCGAACAAATTATTAAGTTTATCAGTTCGCACCACGGAACGAGCAAAACCAAGTATTTTTACTACTCGTATATCAATGCAAACCCGGATAAAAAACCTAATGACGAGATATTTACCTATCCAGGACCAATTCCGAACAATAAAGAAACTGCTATTCTGATGATGGCCGATGCCGTGGAAGCACGTTCAAGAAGCCTGACTGAATATACCGACGAAAGCATTAGTGAAATGGTTGAAAATATGATTGATAACCAAATAGCTGAAGGTGAATTCAAAGATGCACCTATTACATTCCGCGATGTGGAATTGGTGAAAGCTGTTTTCAAAGAAAAAATCAAAAACATTTATCACAACAGGATAAAATACCCGGAGATAAATAAATAAAATTGTTGCCCCCTACCCCTAAAGGGGAGAAAAATAAGAATCCTCCAAAACATGAGGTCTTGGAGGATTCTTATTTTTATTACTGTTAGAATTAATCTAACTTTACTGTAATTCTCTTTGCAATTTTTAGTGCAGTAGTCATTGTACTTAAATCTTTATCTAAACTTCCGTCAGCACCTGCATAATGACTATGCCCAATTGCCTTCAGAACATATTCTTGTTTAGGATTGGAAATATCAATATCCGTCGAAAAAACCAATGCAGGCTGACTCGAAGTTTTGTACTCCTTATCATTCGGATATTTGTCGTTGGTCCAGTATTCATTCCAATCCCACGACTGATTCAACTCCAGCATAATTTTATATTTTCCGATTAGTGGCTTATCAGTTTTGGTGTGCAAAACAAATGAAGCCGATGGCGTTGCGCCGGTATATGCATCTGGTACTGTTTGTGTTGGAGTTGGCATATACGAGCCATATTCATTTTTCACGGCACGTTGATGCGCCCAATAAGGCAAAGTTGCAGGACGTTGAATCTCACCGGCTTTCCACTGACCGGTTTTTCGGTTTGCACGGTGAAAAACACCTTTACCAATACTTTCGGAAACATACAAAGTCTGAATATAGTTACCTTTTTCGTCAGCCAGCCAAATAGCAAAAAGCGGATGATTATGTTCTTCACCTTTTTCGAACTGAATGGACAGCGATGTGCCTGAATTATTTACACCATAGTTTTCCTGCGAAAAAACTTCATTTTTCTTCTTACCTGAAATTGCCATTGTGGCAAACAAAGCTGCAATTAATAACACTTGTGTTTTCATATTATAAACTATAAATTATGAACTATAAACTGAATTATATTTTAATTATTATCCCGATTGTTGGCAAA
>CAZTDH010000191.1:0-4239 GCA_964612615.1 uncultured Paludibacter sp.
TTACAATTGAATCGTTTTTCGACAGCCAACCATTATCCATAGCCGTTTTGATAATGTTTTTATCAATAACCCCAAATGTAAATCCGTAGCCAGGAGCAGCACCATTATCAGTCATTTCCTGACCTAAGAAAGTTGGTTGTTTCTGGAAGCCCGGTAGCACCATACTGTTCGATTCTCGGTAAGAAATTGAGGCTTTGCGAACCATCATCAAAGCGCGAACCGTAATATCTACAACTTTTTGAGCCGGAGTCTTATCGTTCTGATCAAATGTAAAGACTGTAAGTTGAATGCTGTCGGTGCTTATTGACGGTGTTATTTCTATTGAAATCGGCGTTTTAACTTTGAATGGCAAATTTATCGTTTTTCCTGTTTTATCTATTGCTGTTACTTTAAGATTATCAACACCAAGCTTATGACTTATGGTTATCGGTTTGTCTTTCACTAACTTCACTTTTTCGGTGTATTTTTTTGACTGAAATTTAGTTTTAACCACACTGGATTGTTGATTGAATTGCTGGTTTACAGATTTCAGGTATTTCGATTTATTGTATAATGTTTCCAAATTCAACTGTCCGTCTAACGACCATGCTCCCATACTTGTAGCAATATTTCCCGGTTGATTAGCCGGATTGACAATGCTGGGTACATTTGCCATGCGATTCCAGTTGTAAGTTGAATTATAGGCTGCATTAGCATTAACCCAATCCATCAAAGGCAGTTTGTTTACTGGCACATTCCACGTGGCCGAGAAAACCTGCTGATACGTGTATGGAGTTCCCAGTTTTCGGATATTCGACCACACCGAGTCACGCCACGATTCGTAATACTGCTTTCCAATTTCAGGTGTCAAATACGGTTCTGCAATATTGGCATTCATAGCTGTTTGCAGACTTAGTTTGATTCCTTTACTTAAATCGTATTTGAAATCAAACTGGCGATTCCATCTGAAATCCTTACTGGAAGTCATATCCAACGGGCTTGAACCAATTCCGGTAGTAATGGCATTCAAATCACGCAATTTAACCTGTGAATACTGGCGGTTCATATTGGTATTGAAACTCAGTGACGTTGGCAAATAGTTGAAATTGAAATCCTTTATAATTTTAAACAATGGATTATCCAACGCCTTTACATTTTTGAATGGTTCAAATGGTTTTGGATTGAACGAGAAACTATAATCAATCGATGCTTTTTGGTCTTTTACCAGATTTTGTTCTATTTCAGAACTGTGCTGATTTGTTTCGTTATAAGCATACGTAAATGTCACATTTGCAGGGTCATAGAATTGTGGCGTTTTACTTTTTATATTGACTTTAGCACCCGATATATTGAAACTCTTGCTCGTACTTACCGTTTGTGAAACCATTTTCAACGAATCACGCTGACCCTGAGAATTGGCATTGGTTATAGCATCAGATAGCAACACATCCTGATCCATCGGGTTATATTTTGGCGAAAGCGTTTCGTTGGTGTACGAGAAATAAGCCGGAATTTTCAACTTGGCTTCGGAAGGCAAAAAGCGGCCCAACTCCAGTGCTGTTGAGAAATTCATTTGGTATAAATCGTCCATTCGGCGTGTCAGCACGTTACTTTCGATGCCACCGTAACCGGCAGTTTCAATTCGTCCTGAAAAATTCACCGTTCCCAAATCCGACAGCCCAACAGCCAGATTACCCATAGCAGCCCAACCTCCCGATTCGTCGAATTGCGACATGCGTAATTCATTTACCCAAACTTCAACCGATTTAGTTTTTTCGGCAGCATTGCGCACCCCTATCATAATATTCTCAACATCCGAAACAGATGGATTACCAACTATCGTAATTTTATTAAGCGGTTTGTCAGGGTCATAAATTGTGTATGGCAATAAATTAGACACATTGACCGAACCGGTTTGTTTGGCCTGATTACGTTTGAGTTTGGCTTTGATAAGCGCATCAAACGAGAAATCGAACATATTTTCGGGATACCAAACCGTTTGCTGATCAGAAATTTTATCGCCCACGTAAATACCTGCCGGAGTTAGTCGGAGCGGAATTTCATATTCATAATAATTATTCACCATATCCGAACCCAGACGAATAAAACAGGTCATTTCATAGTCTTTCAGGTTGTATGGATCGCTGGTCATTTGTTCTGCATGAACAAACATTTGCAGGCGTTTATATTGACGCATATCGAAAGTCGTATTTTTATAAACGCCACGTGCATCGCCCGGTGCTAAATCATTGACACGTAAAACCATCGCCTGCTCATTTTGTTGCAGCAACTGTGGCTGACCCGGATCAGTTTCGCGCGAAACGCCCGGAGGCAATACGTAATTAACCGGTGATTTGCTTGAGTTTTCTTCAATATTAACCGACTGAACATCCAATTTGCCAGTTTTGGCTGGAGCAGTTGTTGTATTAAATAGATCTTTATTGAACCCACGCCATTCACCACGCACTAAATCAAGCGTAGCAAGGCGCAAAGTGGCAGCTTCCTGAAAGTTAGTCAAAAACATGCGGATAAACCGAATGGATTTAAAGTTGCGGATGCTTCCTACCTTATCTCTTTCTGCCTGATCACTCTTGATTGGAATTTTAAACTGATACCAGGTAACCGGTTCTACTTTTCCGTTTTTAAGTTCAACGTTCGAAGTTATTTGGTCAGTGATGTAATTCGAACCGATTTTCATTGTATTCGGGTCAATACGAACATGATACTGATAGTATTTTTCATATTCGTTCATCGTATTATCGCCGTTAATATCTTCTCCATCGGGCAACGAGGTAGCCGAAGTCGGATAACTTTCCACAACCGAAGCTGCATCGGGCGAGTTTCCTTCCACACCATTATAGTGTTTGTATCGTGTCAGAATATCAAGTTTCTGAGTATCATAATCTGTACCTCTGTAGAAATGATAATCATCGCCAGCCGGGTCTTTTAGAGGAGAAAATGGGTCAGTCTGCATTTTCTGTAGCACATCCGCCGATACTTTTGCTTTCACACCGGTTATATAATCTCTGTATGTTCCGAATCCAAATTCATCGGTGTCTGAAAGTCCATCCAGCCCCACATCCTGATTTTTTCTTGCACCTGCTGTATTATCAAAAGCCGGAACAGTCGATTGCGTTTTTGGAACACGTCCCCATTTAGTTGTATCAGTTTTAGATATGTCGCCATCGGCCGGTAAACCATTTTCGAAGAATTTCTTTCCATCTTTCAGAATGTCCTCACTTAAATCACCGAGATTGAAATACAAATCGCCACTTTTATCGCTCTTCATACCACCGTTGATATAAGGGTCCATCATCCAGAACTCAATATATTCGATATTCGAAGTTTCAAAGTCGGTTGCATCCAGTTTTCGCATAATTCCACCCCAGCGTTTAGTCGGATTGGCAAGCGTTCCATCTGTATTCATTCCATTGACATCCAGGTTATATGGTCCGCGCTCAGTTGGATAGTACGAAAGATTTAATATCGTCATGCGCGACGTTTGTGTGGCAAGTGTTTGTTTGTTCGGGAAAATTTCAGGAACTAACACATCGCGGGTCAAATGATTGGATTTTGCCTCCAAATCGTTGCGCAGATACTCAGGTGTGGTGCGGGTATCGCCGTTCAACACCGGGTCGACATAATACCATGAAAACAATGCACGGTTTTTTCCATAATCCACGTTATTGCTCAAAGCAGCTTCGGGAAAATATGGTGTGGCAGTTGCATCTGAATTATAAGGCGTACTGGCCAGATACCAGTTTACAGGATAATGAATATCAATGGAAGTTTGAGTCGATTCAAAATCGTCAATATAAGCCAGTCCGGCTGAACCAACCACGCTTGAATGACCCGGAATAAGCTGTGCAAATTCGGCATTCAGCGCAATGGTAGACGGTTTGGTGGCATTGACAAACGGAATTTTATTGATTACGTTAGTCAGCCATTGCGACTCGGTGCGCCACGAAGTATTCAATCCCCATATAGTGTTTGAAATCGGTTCGTTTCCACTATTTACTTTGGTGGTAAGCGGCATTTCCGATAAGTGCATAATCGTACCGCCTAAACTGAAATCTTTATCGAATTTGTATTCCAAATGTGTGCCCAGCAAGGTTTTGCGCTGCATACTGAACATCGACTGATTTTCAAGTTTTACATCTATTTTTTGTCCCGATTCAATTATTCCGGTATTAATAATCGTTACTGTTCCCATGGTGTAATCCACCGTATAGTCCTTATTTTCAATCAATGTGACGCCAC
>CAZTDH010000192.1:0-4193 GCA_964612615.1 uncultured Paludibacter sp.
TTGATTGTTGATGATTTAACTGATAAACTTTTTGTTGGAAAGCGGGCAGAAGTATTTGAATATGTTTCAGAAAAAATAGTTGTTCCATTACCAGCTGGTATGTCGATGATGGAACGTTCCAGACAATTGAAAACAAGTTCCAGAAAGCTGCTTGAAGGTAATATGCTTTATATTGATTCTGATACTATTGTAACAGGAACCTTAAAAGAAATAGACAATTGTCAGTATGAAATAGCTGCAGTTTTGGAATCACATTTACCTGTCAAACAATTTAATCAAACATTATTCGATAAAGTTCAACAAAATGCTTTAATATTGGGTTGGGATGCGAATGAAGAAGATTATTATTACAGTAGTGGAGTAATTTATGCTAAAGACACTTTGTTGACAAGAGATTATTTTGACAAGTGGAATCATTTTTGGCAAGATGGCAAAAAAAAAGGAGTTTCAATTGATCAGCCTTCATTTGCAAAAGCAAATATTGAATCTGATTATATAATTGGACGTCTGGACGATATATGGAATTGTGTTATGTTCACTCAACCTCTTTTTGATAAAGAAGCTAAAATAATGCATTTTTGCTCGTTCCGGAATATGTCATACGCATTTGGTGATACTTTTCTCAACAAAATCCAAAATGAAGGAATTAAACAATCTGAATTTGTTAGATATTCTATATTAAATCCTCATATTACTTATTTACCATTTGAGAATAGGATTTATAAATACTCGTTTTCCGATTTTTTAAAATTGATTGATCAATTAAGAAAAACGTCATCTCTGGTTTATATTCATTTAAATGCAGACTTTAGCGATTATATTAGTGATCGGAGGTTTGAAAAAATAGCAGAAAAATTATTTTTGCGAAAAATGTTTTTATTGGGTGCTATTGTATTAGTGATATATAAATTTTATAGGGTAAGAATAAATAAA
The DNA here is from genome assembly GCA_964612615.1 of uncultured Paludibacter sp. Taxonomy (GTDB): domain Bacteria; phylum Bacteroidota; class Bacteroidia; order Bacteroidales; family Paludibacteraceae; genus Paludibacter. Next base: position 934 of record CAZTDH010000192.1, read on the forward strand.
AATTTTAAATATGTTTCAAACACCTGTTCTGCTGATAACTTTTAATCGACCCGACCATACACTACAGGTTTGGAATGAAATAAAGAAACAACAACCAAAATATGTTTTTGTTTTTCAGGATGCTCCCCGTGAAGGAAACATGACTGATATAGAAAATTGTAAAGTAGTAAAAATAATTTTTGACGAAACATTAGAATGGAATTGTGAATTAAAGTATTATAGTCCTGAGAAAAATTTGGGATGTGGGAAAGGTCCTTCTATCGGTATAAGTTGGTTTTTTGAACAGGTAGAACAAGGAATTATTTTTGAAGATGATTGTTTGGCACATCCTGATTTTTTTAGATATTGCGAAGAATTATTGGATAAATACAAGAATAGCTCTGAGGTTGGATTTATTGCCGGTTCCAGTTTTCAAAATCCCCAATTAGCGAATAATGAGTCCTATTATTTTGGCTGTGGCTCTTTTGGAACCTGGGGTTGGGCAAGTTGGAGAAGAGCATGGGAACATTTTGATTATTATCTTGAATCCATAGATAAAAAAAGGATGACTGAAATTACCAAAAAATATTTTAAAGAACCACGACAAAGGGCATATTGGTTGGAAATTTACAGGCTTGTGAAAAAAGACCGAATGAATGAGAGTTGTTGGGATTATCAATTTTATATGTCATGCTGGAATTGTAATATGGTAGCAATAATTCCCTATCATAATATGATAACTAATATAGGATATGATGATATGGCAACTCATACAATCACAGTTGATCATCCGGCAGCAAAACGATTGTTAGAATCAATATATCCTTTAAAGTACACTGTAAAAATAAAATTAAATACAAAAGCTGATTTATATGTACATAAGAAATATACTTATCCATCCATTTATGGTTGGACAGGATTTAAAAGAATACCTCATTATATAAACAGACTTCTAAAAATTAAAGGGGGAAAGAAAAGTTCTTGGTTATAAAAATATTCAAAATATGATTATATTAGTTGACAGTTACGGAAATCATTTCAATATCTTGTTTCAGAATATGCATCTTGAGCTATTTTGTCAAGAAACAAATCAAAGATTGATTAATTTAGGTCAGTTGGATGATTTTGAAGACTTATATAAAATAAATGCTTTTCTTCCAAAAAAAATCAGAAAGTTATTATCTTCACTAACAAAGAAATTTATAAGATTGAAACTTGTTAAGGTTAAACACTTTGATGATATTAATGAATCATTTGAATCAGTTATTACCAGATTAGGTAAGAAAAGATTTCATTTTATTAATGGTTGGGGAATACGGATGAATCATATGACTGAGAAAACTGAAATTCATCAAATCTATGCGAATCGTTTTGCATTAAAACCTAAGTTCTTTGTAAATAATGAATTATATAAAGGAATTCAACTAGCAAAAGAACAAAATAAAATGGTGGTTGGAATTCATATCAGAAGGGGCGATTATCAGCAGTATTTGGGTGGAAAATATTTTTACTCCATTTCTTCTTATCTTGATATAATTAATCAAATGAAAATGCTAATACATAAACAGTATAAAAGTGATACTGTATTTACTGTTTTTTCAAATGATAATTTGTCTGAATTGGCTTCTGAACAATTATTGATATCAAAAAATGATTGGTATATTGATCAAAAGTTAATGACTTGTTGCGATTATTTAATAGGACCTCCCTCTACTTTCACAGGATGGGCTAGTTACACAGGAAATGTATTACTCTATCATATTGAAGATATAAATCATGATTTTCAGTTACATGATTTTTTTGTAATGAATGATTAAATAGTTTTTAATTTTTTTTTTTGATAATTATATGTCAAATATGAATATCCTTATTGTCTGTTCCGCCAATTCAGGTAAAATTATGCCTTTTATTACCGAACAGGGCTATAAACTTGTGGAGTTTGGTTGTGATGTGGATTATTTTACGATTACTTCTAAAGGTGTTAAGGGCTATTTGAGTCATCTTAGAAAGTTAAGGGAAGTTCTTAAAACAAAAAAGTATGATATAGTTCATGCACATTTCGGATTAAGTGGAGCATTAGCTGTGATTCAACGTAAAGTTCCTGTAGTAATTACTTTTCATAATGGAGAAACACTAACTCGTAAAGGGAATCTTATTTCATCGGTGGCCTCATTGTTCTCTGCATATAATATTTATGTGGCAGAACATATTTATAAACTTACTTATTTCAAGAAAGCCCGGAAATCGCTAATTTTGCCGTGTGGAATAAATTTTGATGAATTGCAACTGATAGCAAAAGATGAAGCCCGCAAGCAAATGGGTTTATCCGATGACAGCATCAATATAATTTTCGGAGGCATATTTGCTAATCTTCGGAAAAATGTAGCATTGGCTCAGAAGGCTATTGATCTGACCGGTAGAAAGGATATCCAACTGATTGAATTAAAAGGCTATAATCGAAAACAAGTCAATGCCCTCTTATGCGCAGCAGATTTAATGTTATTGCCAACTAAAAGTGAAGGATCACCACAAATAGTGAAAGAAGCGATGGCTTGTAATTGTCCCATAGTGGCTACCGATGTAGCCGATATAAAGGTATTGCTGAATAATACAGAAGGAACATACCTGACTTCATTTAGTCCACAAGATGTTGCTGATAAAATAATTCAGGCTATTGCTTTTGGAAAACGTACTAAAGGAAGAGAGTTTATCCAACAGTACGATAATATAGTTATTGTTAGACAGATAATGGAGCTGTACAGAAAAATAGTTCATATTTTATAATTTATTGTGGCACATAATAGCTAATATCATTCTGTTTCACAGTGAAGTAAAGAAAGTAATTCAGTGAATTAATGAAAAATAGTATGAGAAGTATAAAGAAAATAGTACTGTATTTGAATATAATACGGTTTTGGCCGCATATACTTTGTTATCTGTTTTCAAAAAATAAGCAACTAATAAAAGAGGATTTAGATGCTTATAGGAAGGAATATGGTTTATCAGAGAGCAATACATATTGTTTGTTAAATTTACTTTTTCACAATAAGTCTTTTCGCTCGCTATTTTATTTTAGAATTGGTAGCTTAAAGTGGTTACTAAGCTTATTGGCGCACGGAATGCAGCATCTAACTCTAACCAAAATACCAATTGGAGGTGGATTATTACTTTTTCATGCTTATGGTACTATTTTAAATGCAGCCTCTATTGGGAGAAACTGTAGAATAGTACATAATGTAACACTAGGTGAAAAGAATTGTGGAAAACCTGTGATTGGTGAT
>CAZTDH010000193.1:0-4192 GCA_964612615.1 uncultured Paludibacter sp.
GCTTTTGAATGGAATGTGAACTATTATTGGGGTGAGCCAGAAAACGGTTACTATCATCCTTCTGACCCCTGGGTAATTCGCCGACACCTGCAATTATTAGCTAATGCCGGGGTTGACTTCGTGTATTTTGATTTTACCAACGGTGACCAGGGTGATCAGAACCTCGATAGTTATATGACTGTAGCTATGGACATGTATAACAAAGGAATACCGGTACCAAAAGTTTCATTTTTTCTGAATGAAAGCTATAACACTGCAATGCAGAGCATCTTAAAAAAGATATATTCTCATCCCGAGTATGAACCCATGCTTTTTAAATGGCAGGGAAAACCCTTGTTGATGGCTGATTCAGTGAAATGTTTCTCGCAATATCCACCCGCAGCAGCCAAAGGTATTAAAGATTATTTTACCTGGCGTACAACCTGGGCATTTGCTGGTGGTCAGTGGAATTTTACGGATAATTATCCTCAGCGATATTTCACATATAACGGACAACCGGAGCAAATGCCGGTTGGTAAGGCGATTGGAGCTCCGTTAGGTACTGATTATCAAACGAAAGGATCAAGTTATCACAATGGGCAAGCTCCGCCTTTTGACCAATATTGGGAAACCGATCAAACAAAATTTGGTTACTTTTTTACAGAACAATGGTCCCGGGCTTTCCAGGTAGATCCATCCATCGTTTGTATTAACGGTTTTAATGAACTTAGAGCCCGCGCATGGATTTCCGATGCATCAAAACCGGTTCCGTTTATGGGGAAACAATGGAATGACCCAAGTTGGCGTTGTGTGAACCAAGCAACTTGCAGTCATAAAGATGCCAGTGGAAATCATACTCCTCATGGTTGGTATGCTGTAGATGAATTCAATACTGAATTTAACAGGGATATAGAACCCTCGAATGACGAAAATACAGATAATTTCTATTATCAGGCAATTTCCAATATTCGTAAATTCAAAGGAATGGCTGCACCACAAGCATTTTCGGCTCCTACTACTATCGCTGTTGATGGTAATTTTGCAGAATGGGCTGCCGTAACTCCTGTTTACAGGGATGTAGCAGGCGATGTGCAGAATCGGAATTTTAAAAACGCTTATGGGACTAGCGTCTTGACGAATAGTACAGCTCGTAACGATATTGTTGAATCACGAGCCACTTATGATGCCAATAACATTTATTTCTATGTGAAAACCGTTGCCCCCATCAGTCCAAGCACTGATCCGAATTGGATGCTGCTGTTTATTGATTCAGACCGCAACAAAGGAACCGGTTGGGAAGGATATGATTATGTTGTTAATTTAGGTGTTACTTCCGCTTCTCAAACCACCTTGAAACAATGGACAGGTTCAGCCTGGGGCAATGCCATATCCACAACCTATAAGGTAGTGGGCAATGAAATGGAACTTAGCGTTCCCCGCTCAGCCCTAAAAATGACTACCGGCACTCCGGAGTTCTACTTCCATTGGTCCGATAATGCACAACAGTTGAACGATATCACTGCTTTCTTCACGGATGGTGAATCGGCTCCCGATCGTAGGTTTAACTACAATTTCAGTACGTCTAAAATTGCTACATTGCCAGAAACTCCGTACAAAACTATGACAATACCCGGAACAGTTGAGTTTGAAGATTTTGACAACGGTGGAGCCGAAATTGCTTATGCTGATGCTACCTTTGGTAATCAGGGGGGTGCCTATCGCCTGAATGAATCGGTGGACATTGAAAATACTACCGGTGGAGGTTACGCTGTTACTAAAACAAACAGCAACGAATGGTTGAGATATACAGTTACTGTCAATGTAGTTGGTACTGTTACAGCTTCCATTAAATACGCAAGCTTAACAGGAAATAACCAGGCAACAATTTTTGTGGATGAGAATAATAAAAGTGGTTTAATCAGTTTTCCTTCAACAGCTAATTTACAAACCTTCGCTACTAAAGATGTAGATTTGTTATTACCCGCAGGGCAGCATGTTCTAAAATTCTTTATCAATAAAGCCGCCGATGATTTTAATCTGGATAAGATAACTTTCACGAATAAATCAGGTGTTTATCCGGGTACCGGTACCGGATTGGCTCGCTCTAATTGGAAAGGTGCCGCACCCGGCATTTGGTTTAAAGACTCTATTTGCAGTCAGGTAGATCCAACTATTAACCAAACTTGGGCTTCGACGGATTCTCCGGGTTGCAGCATTCCAAGTACTTTCTGGAATGTGCGGTGGAGAGGACAGTTAGAGCCACTTTATACTGAAACATATACATTCTATCTGACTATTCAGGATTTGGGCAAATTGTGGGTAAATAATCAGCTTCTTATTAGTCAGTGGTCTGGTTCAGCTTTGGGTAATACGTTTACAGCTACCATGAATTTGACAGCAGGTCAAAAAGTGCCTATTCGGGTCGATTTCGCTAAAAAGACAAGCGATGCTAAAATTAAGCTCGAATGGAGTAGCACCACTAATCCAAGAGAAGTTGTACCTATGGCACAACTTTATCCAACAAGTGGAACATCCGGAATCACCGATATAAATACAGGGTATTTTAGTGTTTATCCAAATCCGGCAACCAACAAACTTAGCATAAACTGTTGGGAAAGTCAGGTGGATGCAATTAGAATAATAGATTTGCAAGGAAGAACCGTATTCTCGAAAAATGAACGTTTTAATGGTCAGAAAAACTTGGATATTTCGTTAGAAAAAGGCATCTATTTCATTCATCTGATTGGGTCTAAATCCTTTAAAACACAAAAAATTATTATTGAATAAAAATTGGATAGTAATCAATAAGGTTTATGGATAACCTGAGTTCGGGATAAGGTTTTGTTGAGACTCATGCCATTGCTACTAAGGTTGAAGAAATTAGTAAAAAAGGTCTTAACCTTAGTAGAAAATGAAATCTATACCATATTCAACCTTATTACCTTATTTATGACGCTGAAAATGTGTTATTTATATATTTTCTTATCCCAAACTCCAGTTGTTAAAAAACACACACAAAACATTAAAAACAATGAATAACACATTCTCTCGGATTGTCTTTTTTCTACTGCTATCTGCATCCCTGAATGTGTGGCCGGTATTTGCCGGTGAACCTGTTGCTCACATTATGATTTGTTGCAGGAAGAACAACCAAGGGGCAACGTTTCTGGTGAATGGTGTATGGAATCCGGCGCACGATTACTCCGACATCAATGTGACGCGCTCCATTCTGCAACAGATCAAAAATGCCGGTATCAATACCGTTTCGGTTGACTGGACCAATGCTTCACAGTGGACCATTCTATGGAATCAGTTTAAACCGATGATGGATAATATTCGGAAGGTTTGTGCCGAAAAAAACATGAGCTACATGGCCCTAATAGGTATTCAGCTTATGCCAGATACGCGTGCTGGTTGCAATATTCCGGACAGCATCAGTGGGGTTACATTTTGGAACAGCATTGCCAAATATGTTAATGATAATTGGGCAACAGATGCTGCCTACAAACGTTATGGATATGGCGACAACCGGCCCATCCTAGGTGTTTTTAATCGGCAAGAAGTAGTTGATCCAAAAATTAATTCGCTTCCGGCAAATACAACCAATTACTTTTCGAGATTCCGCCTTGGAACCAACATGGTGAATGTTTCGTTAACTCCTGGGGAATCAGATGGTTGGGGTTACCGGAATTTTATGCAAAACGCATCTGGAAGTGTTCGTTTTGCCAGTCCTGAATCAGGTTTAGCTCCGCGCGATCCATGGGTGAGAATTAGCAAAGAAGCGTGGAAAAGCAGGGTTGACTGGTGTAAAGCTTCCAGCGAATATAGTATTTATGGCTCATACGATGATATATGCGATTGTATCCATTGGGGAATTTGTGATACCAAAAATTTACCCTCCACAAATACCACCAAAAAGTATCCTGACAACGATCCATGGCTATATTACAATATCGTTCGAAGTGCTTTGAAACCAAGGGTTGCAGGAAATATGTTGCCGGTCAAAAAATTGGCATCCAGTGTAAAACATGACACGGTTCAATTGAGTTGGGACAAAAATCAGGAAACCGATTTTGGTGCTTACCGTATTTACCGGAGCGTAGATAACAAGCAATCATTTAAGCTTTATTCGTATGGTATTAAATCTACTAATTTTACGGATACCGGTTTAGAAAATGGCAGAACCTACTTTTATGTGGTTTCCGCAGTGGAT
>CAZTDH010000194.1:0-4189 GCA_964612615.1 uncultured Paludibacter sp.
CGACTGCATACAGTGAATATGCCCTTGATGGTTTTAAGGCTGATGCATTAGATTATCTGCTTAAACCCATTGATTTTGTAGATTTCAGCAAAGCGGTTAGTAAAGCTTCCGAATGGTTTGAAGTACGTAAAGAGAAGAATCAGAAGACTGAAATCAACAAGGAATTTCTGTTTATCAAGTCCGAATACAAGATTATCCGTATCAATTTCAATGATATTACCTACATTCAGGGCATGAGCGAGTATGTGAAAATACATTTGTTGTCGGGGAAACCAGTTATGTCGCTCATGAGCCTGAAATCGCTGGAAGCACAATTACCGGCTAATCAGTTTATGCGCGTACATAAATCCTATATCGTCAATCTAAGCAAGGTGAACATGATTGAGCGCAACGAAATTGTGTACGGTGATGGTACAATTATTCCGGTTAGTCAGCAATATAAAGCACAATTTCAGGAATTTATCGATAAAAATTTCATGATTTAAATCCTTACTAATGAAAAAAATAATCAGCCTGATATGTACCCTTTGTCTTGTTTGTCAGTTTGTTGCCAGTCAGCAAAACCAGCGAAAAAGACATGACATCGAACAGGCAACTTCTGAACGTGCTCAACTGCATACGGTTGCTTTTAGTGGTTTGGCATTTATGACCGGAAATTTTGGGGCAGATACCTTTTTCCCTCCGGGCAAAGTGGCTGATTTCTTTGGCTTTCAGTACATGCGCGACAATGATAAAAACGAAAAAGGGCATAATACTGATTTTCTGACGCGTATTGCCAACAATGTAATTGCAATACTGACACCCAACCAACTTCAGCAATTAAAAGATTTGGCTAATACGCAAGCACCCATTTACGATGCTTTTGCCATGAAACGCATGGTGTTGATCAAAGCATTCCGCATCTGTCTCGAAACCGGAAAAGAACTCAATAAAGCAGAAATAATTAAATTTGGTGCTGAGCTTTACGCCCTGGATGCAGACCTGACTTATAATCGGGCAGTCGTGGTTGCCAATGTTATCAATTCATTTAGCATTGACCAAAAGGCTGCACTTGCCAAACTTCAATTCGACAATTCTGCTTCATGGCCGATATTACCAGAGAACCTGGATAAACGCAGCATGTCGCATCGGGCACATGTGGCGGTGATGACTTATGCCAGCGAGCTTTTCAGTTGGTATGCCGGTTCAGTTGAAGCAGATGTGTATTTCTGCCCCGAACGTCACGGAACCTATTTTGGTGGATTTTATATGAAAGATTTTCCGGCTATGGGAAACCGTAATTATTCAATAAGCACTTCACTTACCGGTGATAGCGGTCGTGACTTTATCGAAACACTTAATTCCGAACAAGAAGAATTATTGACCGGAGCTTTGGCTAGTCAAAAGCCTTTACTAAACGAAATTGTATCCGTCCGACAGTTGATTTGTCAGGAATTGCGCAAAGCACTGAAACCTGCTAAGCCGGATAAAGAAATGCTGTATAATCAGATAAAACGGTATGGTGAATTGGATGCTGAAATGTCGTATTATGAGGCAACTGCATTTTCTGTTATATTCAAAAGTCTTACACAGGATCAAAAGGACAGGCTATATAAACTTCGCAATCAATATGTATTTCCAAAAGGAGCATACATTTATTCCGATCCGGTTGAACAACCCGAAAAGTTGGATTGTAGTTATTTGTTGAAGTAAGAGTTTGTATTTCGAAAGTTTTAGAAATCAGAATATCCGCCGATATTCTGATTTTTTTAGTTTACAGTTAATAAATCTGCATAAAAAATGAACTACCTTTACACAAAAGTGTTTTTATAAATAGATTGTCAAATTTTAATCTTTAAAACTCATGAAACATACCATTTTAGGAGCCGGAGGTTCAATAGGAAACGCTCTGACTTATGAATTATTAAAGGCAAAAGAATCCGTTCGGTTAGTTTCACGCAGCGGTTATTCTATTCCCGGAACTGAGTCATTCAAAGCTGATATTTCTTCGTACAAGGATATATTGGAAAGTGTAAAAGGCTCGGATGTGGTTTATTTATGTGTTGGTTTGGCTTACGACCGCAAGGTATGGGCAGAACTTTGGCCAAAAATTATGCGTAACTCCATTGATGCTTGTAAAGCAGTGGGAGCGAAGCTTATTTTTTTAGATAATGTGTATATGTATGGCAAAGTAGACGGAAAAATGACCGAATACACTCCTTACAATCCATGTAGTGTGAAAGGTGAAATCAGAGCCAACATAGCTAATATGCTGGAAGATGAGATGAAACACAATAATATACAGGCTATCATAGCACGTGCTGCCGATTTGTATGGCCCCTATATTACGCAAAACAGTGTGCCGTATTTTATGGTAATTGATAAATTGTTGAACGGAAAAAGTCCTCAGTGCCTGATAACCGACAAAACATTTCATTCATTTAGCTATACGCTCGATTGTGCCAAAGGGTTGGACTTGCTGTGGAAAGATGACAATAACTACCAACAAATCTGGCATTTGCCAACTACAAATCCAGGCATAACCACAAAAAAGTTTATCGAAATTGCTGCTAGCGAACTGGGTGTTGAACCTAAATATTCTATTCTGAAAAAATGGATGATTCAAATGGCCGGATTATTCGACAAAACTATTTCGGAAACTAACGAAATGGCTTACCAAATTGAGAATGACTACTATTTTGATTCATCCAAATTTAATGATACTTTCAGTTTTGTGCCTACATCGTATGAGCAGGGAATTAAGGAAACAATTGAATTTTATAAGCAGAAAAAGTAAATCAGCTGCAGATAATTGAACCCACTACGGGGTTATGCAAAGTAAATCCCTGCGGGATTTCAGATACTAATTTACCAATTGATTAACACGAATGTTTGAACTTTTTAAAAACATAGATAGTAAGAATTATATCCCCAAATATGGTGGCTTAGAGATATTTAAGTTTATCGGACCGGGTTTATTGGTTACTGTTGGGTTTATTGATCCGGGGAACTGGGCGTCGAATTTAGCTGCCGGAGCTGAATATGGTTACTCACTGCTGTGGATGGTGACCTTGTCCACCATTATGCTTATCGTTTTGCAACACAATGTGGCGCATCTTGGTATTGCCAGTGGACTCTGCTTGTCTGAAGCTACTACCATTTACCTCAAACCGCGTTATTCAAAGTTGCTTCTGACTTCGGCTATGCTGGCATCCATTTCCACGTCACTGGCCGAAATTCTGGGCGGAGCTATAGCCCTGGAAATGCTTTTTCATATTCCCATTCGGGCAGGTGCATTGCTGGTTACCATTTTTGTAATGATTATGCTGTACACCAACTCGTACAAAATCATGGAGAAATGGATTATCGCTTTTGTATCGGTTATCGGGCTGTCGTTTTTGTACGAACTTTCGCTGGTGAATATCGACTGGAACAGTGCCATGACCGGTTGGGTAACTCCTTCGTTTCCGAAAGGTTCTATGCTGGTTATTATGAGCGTATTGGGCGCAGTAGTTATGCCTCACAACCTGTTTCTACATTCCGAAATTATTCAGAGCCGCCAATGGAACCTGCAGGACGAGGTGGTGATTAAGAAACAATTACGCTACGAATTCCTTGATACATTGGTTTCTATGCTGATTGGCTGGGCGATAAACAGTGCCATGATTTTACTGGCAGCTGCTACTTTTTTCAAAACAAAAACACCGGTAAACGAACTGCAGCAGGCAAATCATTTGCTCACTCCGCTGTTGGGCAGTAATGCGGCGATAGTATTTGCCGTGGCCTTGTTGTTTTCAGGCATTGCATCCACCACCACTTCGGGCATGGCGGCCGGAAGTATTTTTGCCGGTATGTATAACGAACCTTACGATATCAAGGATAATCACTCCCGAATGGGGGTAGCTATCTCGTTACTAGTTGGTTATGCTATTATTTTGCTGATAACCAATCCATTTCAGGGACTTATCATATCGCAAATGATACTGAGCCTTCAGCTGCCTTTCACCATTTTTCTACAGGTATACCTCACTTCGTCGGAAAAGATAATGGGAAAATACAAAAACACCTTATTCTCAAAGATTTTGTTGTATTCAATGGGCGCTCTTGTTACTCTTTTGAATATCGCCCTTTTTGTTAGTTTGTTTTAAATCACAGTTTTATTTGTTACTTTTGCAGAGAAATAGAAAAACGTCAATCACACTATGTTCAC
>CAZTDH010000195.1:0-4186 GCA_964612615.1 uncultured Paludibacter sp.
AGCAAGATTGATAATAAAACGCTTGCCATTACTGAGATCCCTTTTGGTTCGAATACATCCAAGTTGATTGAATCTATTATCCGTGCCAGTGATAAAGGCAAAATCAAAATCCGAAAAGTGGATGATAACACCTCAGCCAATGTGGAAATTCTGGTTCATTTATTGCCCGGTTCGTCGTCCGACAAAACTATTGATGCACTCTTTGCATTTACGGATTGTGAACTCAGTATTTCGCCCAACTGCTGTGTAATTCACGATAATAAACCGAGGTTCTGCGGCGTGAGCGAAATGTTACGCATCAGTTGCGATCACACCAAAGACCTACTACAAGCGGAATTAGAAATTCAAAGAGGTGAATTACAGGAACAATTGTTCTTTACTTCGCTGGAAAAGATATTTATCGAAAACCGCATTTACAAGGATAAAGGTTTCGAAGACAGTACTTCGCAGGATGAAGTAATTGCTCACATTGACAAACGATTAGAGCCATTCAAGAAAGATTTTATCCGTGAAATTGTGCGCGAGGATTTCGTCAAGTTGCTGGAAATAAAAATGATGCGTATTACCAAGTTCGATACGGACAAGGCAAACGAAACACTGATTTCAATTCAGAAAAAGATTGACGAGATTAACCATCATTTGGCTCATTTGGTGGATTATACTATTGCCTGGTACGAAGGTCTGAAAGCCAAATACGGCAAAGACCACCCGCGTCTGACTGAGATTCGAAATTTTGAAACCATTGTGGCTTCGAAAGTGGTGGAAGCTAATGAAAAACTCTATGTGAATTACGAAGAAGGTTTTATCGGAACATCATTGCGCAAAGATGAATTTGTGTGTAATTGTTCTGACATTGACGATATTATTCTTTTCTTTAAGGATGGAAAATATAAAGTGGTAAAGGTTGCCGACAAGATTTTTGTGGGTAAAAATATTTTACACCTTGATGTTTTCAAGAAAAACGACAAACGGACGGTTTACAATGCTGTTTATCGGGATGGAAAATCCGGTCCGCATTACATCAAACGCTTTGCTGTGAACGGAATTACCCGCGACAAGGAATATGATGTAACTCAGGGAACAGCAGGTTCAAAAGTGGTTTATTTCACTTCCAATCCAAATGCCGAAGCGGAAGTAATTCGTATTACACTGAAACCAAAGCCCCGTCTTTTCAAACTGGTATTTGAGAAAGATTTCAGCGATATTGCCATCAAAGGCCGTCAGTCGATGGGAAATCTGCTTACCAAAAATGATGTTCAGAAAATTGCTCTGAAAACAAAGGGTGGTTCTACGTTGGGTGGCCGTCAGGTTTGGTTCGATCGCGATGTATTGCGATTAAACTACGATAACCGTGGTGAGTATTTGGGCGAATTCCTGAGCGAGGATTCTATTTTAGTAGTGTCGGGCAAAGGGACTTTCTACACCAGTAATTTTGATTTGAGTAACCATTACGATAAGGATATTATTGCCATTGAGAAATTCGATTCCAACAAAGTGTGGACAGTAGCTTTGTGGGATGCCGAGCAGAAATTCTATTATCTGAAACGCTTCCAGCTCGAAGCTTCAGCAAAGCCTCAAAACCTCCTGGGTGATAATTCTGAATCACGGTTGATGTTGATGACTGATGTGGATTATCCGCGTTTTGAAGTGATTATGGGAGGAAACGATGCGTACCGTGAAACGTTGGTAGTTGATGCTGATGAATTTATTGGTGTGAAGAGTTACAAAGCCAAAGGAAAACGTTTAACTACGTTCGAAGTGGAAACAATCAATGAACTTGAACCAATCAGATTTAAGCCGGTAGCAGAGATAAAAACGTTGGAAGTTGAAGATTCAGAAGAAGAAAATGTAGATGAACCTGAAGTTGAAGAAATTCAAATTGAGGCTGAAGTTGAAGTAACAGAAACAGAAATGAAACCTGCCAGAAAAGCAGAACCGAAACCGAAACCTAAACCTGAAACGAAGGTTGCTCCGGAAGTGATTACCGAACCGGAAATAATTGCTCCGGAAGTAAAAAAAATCACCTTTATTGTAAATGGCATTGTTGTTGAAAGCCCTGAAGATGACTATACTGTTGGAAATGAGGGAGATATAAAAACAGAAAAGATAAATTCTAAAACTCCAAAATCAAAAAGTCCCTCATCTCCAAAGTCAAAGTCTAAACAACCTGAAACTTCTGACGACACTCAGGATATTTATCGGACTAAAGAAGATGAAGATGGACAATTGACCTTATTTTAATTTTTCGAGAGTTTAGCACTTATTTCTTTTAATATCTGCGAATATCTGCGATATTTGCGGGCCATATAAGAGATTTTTTTCTGTAATTTTGCAGCGCTTTTCAGCAATCCAATAGTAAATTGTAAATGAATAAATTGTAAATAAAAGAATAATGGCAAAAGAATTTAAGTACCAGGAACCATTTCCATTGGGAAAAGACAAAACAGAATATTATTTACTCACCAAAGAACATGTTTCTGTTTCGGAATTTGATGGACAGGAAATCCTGAAAGTAGAACCGGAAGCTTTGACCGTGTTGGCTCGTGCTGCCATGCGCGATTGTTCATTCCTGCTTCGCCCTGAACATCAACGACAAGTGGCTGCTATTCTTGCAGACCCTGAAGCCAGCGAAAATGATAAATATGTGGCGTTGACCATGCTTCGCAATGCCGAAATTGCAGCCAAAGGTGTGTTGCCTTTCTGTCAGGATACCGGTACAGCCACCGTTTACGCTAAAAAAGGCAGTAATGTGTGGACAAATGGAACCGACGAAGAAGCCTTATCGAAAGGAATCTACGAAACATACACCGAAGAAAATCTGCGCTACTCTCAAAATGCTGCGTTGAATATGTACGACGAAGTGAATACCGGTACGAATCTTCCGGCACAGATTGATTTGGTTGCCGGACACGGTAACGAATACAAATTCCTCTTTATTGCCAAAGGTGGTGGTTCGGCCAACAAATCCTATCTTTTTCAGGAAACCAAAGCGTTGCTGAATCCTACCTCATTAGAAAAATTCCTTACCGAAAAAATGAAAACCCTTGGTACTGCGGCTTGTCCGCCATATCACATTGCTTTCGTTATCGGTGGAACTTCGGCTGATGCTTGTATGAAAACCGTGAAACTGGCTTCAACTAAATACTATGACGAATTGCCAACCATAGGAAACGAACTTGGACAAGCTTTTCGTGATGTGGAAATGGAACAGAAAATTCTGAAACAAGCACAAGCTTCAGGCATTGGAGCGCAGTTTGGCGGTAAATATTTTGCTCACGATATTCGTATTGTTCGCTTATCTCGCCACGGTGCTTCCTGTTTTGTAGGTATGGGTGTTTCATGTTCTGCTGATCGTAATATCAAAGGAAAAATCAACAAAGATGGTGTTTGGGTTGAACGAATGGAAGACAATCCCGGCGCATTGATTCCGGAAGAATTTCGCAATCAGGGCGAAGGAAATGCAGTGAAAATTGATTTGAATATGCCAATGAAAGATATTCTGGCTATCTTATCAAAATATCCCGTTTCAACTCGCCTTTCATTAAGTGGAACTATCGTTGTGGGTCGTGACATTGCGCACGCCAAGCTAAAAGAATTGCTTGATGCAGGTAAACCACTTCCTCAATACGTGAAAGACCATCCTATTTACTACGCTGGTCCTGCCAAAACACCTAAAGGCTTACCTTCCGGTTCGTTTGGTCCTACTACAGCCGGTCGTATGGATTCGTATGTTGACTTGTTTCAGGCAAATGGTGGTAGTTTGATTATGATTGCCAAAGGAAACCGCACGCAACAGGTAACCGATGCTTGTCAAAAATACGGTGGCTTCTACCTTGGTTCAATAGGTGGTCCGGCAGCCATCCTGGCTCAACAGAATATCAAGAAAGTGGAATGTCTGGAATGGCCTGAACTGGGAATGGAAGCTATCTGGAAAATTGAAGTGGAAAATTTCCCTGCATTTATTCTGGTAGATGATAAAGGAAATGATTTTTTCAAGCTGATTAAACCAACTATGGTTTGCTAGAAAGAAAATAGAATATGAAATCGGCTGTCTTACTAAAAAAGACAGCCGATTTTTTTTATACATTAATTACAATAACAATCAAACATGACAAAAAAACCCTTTTCCGTTTGGAAAAGGGCTTCTGTATAATTTATAAGAAGCAAATTATGCCAATTTGTTCAC
>CAZTDH010000196.1:0-2939 GCA_964612615.1 uncultured Paludibacter sp.
GAGAAACGTATTGACGACTTTACTTCTATTGACTTCTTTATTTGCAATTGGACAGTCAAAAAGACTGGAATATGATTGGCAAGAAAAGATTGCAGACAAACCAAATAAAACTATTTTGGATTATTATTTATTATTTCCTTCGAAACTACTAAGTGGAGAATTAGGTTTAAATTGGGGAGAAGGACCAAAGGATTCTTATGAATATAGGATTGAATCAACTAAAACCGGGTGTGGAAAGGTAGATTTTAAAAATCTATATTTAGTTGCTTGTCCCGATGTAATGTTACACCTTGCTTTGTTCAGAAACTCAAAAACAGGCAAAGATATTATAGCTTATGTTACAAATTGTGGAGAGATGCCAGTACAATCATGCGATTATGGTTTTATGACATTTGACAACAAAAGAAAAAGGTGGGAAAACGCAAACTTTGTATTTCCTTTTGAAAAGATGAAAGCAAAATGCTTGAAAATTGAAAAATCTAAAACTAAAAACTGGTATGATAGACCAGAAGTAATTCCGTATTTGGATTTACCTGAATTTGGCACAACAATAAAAATTATGGATGCATATAGTGACGAAGAGCATTTATTATTTAACGCGAAATGGAACGGTGAAAGATTTGAAATACAATAAATAACCTGCGCCTAACACACCCCTGCTGCCGCGCGATTTATATCGCATGGGAAACAGTAATAGTAAATAAATATGCCACACGATGAAATTTGTCCGGTAGCGAAGCGACACTTACTAAAAAACACATGAACGAATTTCTATCTCAGGATATCAAAATTGTATCATCCATGGATGATTGACAGAACGAGAGGATGAACAACCAATCATCCAAGGATGACTGACCAAACGAGTAGATGAACAGCTAATCATCCAGGGATGAACGACCCAACGAGAGGATGAACAACCAATCATCCAGGGATGAACGGCCCAACGAGGGGATGGACAGTCGTTCATCCAAGGATGCTGACAACCTGAGAAAAAAGTTTCAACCTTATTTTAGCAAAACCGGGAACTCTCCTATTTCCTTTATCCCTTTTTCTCCGTTTAATAAGTTTTTTTAATAGCAGTTTAGACCTGTTATAGAGTATAAAGCTTACTTTTGCCGCTAAATTTTTAATAAGTACAACTATGGCAGACGACAAAAAAGAACCCTGGCTTAATTATTTAGCCCTTACCACTATCATTTTTGCAGTAGCAGCAACCCTATCGACCTTTAAAGGCGGTGGTTTTTCCACCCGTTCGGTACTTAGTCAGGAACAAGCCTCCAACAAGTGGGCATATTATCAGAGCAAGAGTTTGAAATCGTATATTTACGAAACTCAGAAAGATATGCTGGAGCTTACTACCTTGCGCATGACCAAAAATGAAGCCGGAGCAAAAGTAGCCTTTGAGAAAAAAATGGCTGATTACGAAAAATCTATCAAACGTTACGAAAAGGAGAAAACTGAGATCAAGAAAGATGCAGAAAATCTGGAAGTTCAACGTGACGAAGCCAAAAAACATTCCAATGAATTCGGAATGGCGGTTATTTTTCTACAGATTTCCATTCTGCTTTCGTCTATCGCGGCACTTATCAAACGTAAATATATATGGTATTTAGCCATAGCCACAGGAGCTGTCGGGTTGTTCTATTTCGCTAACGGATTCATCCTGTTTTTCTAAAAAAACAAGCTCTCAATTAAACGCAAAATGCCGGACATTTTGCGTTTTTCTTTTTTATTTGAATAATTAATGTATTTTTGCCGGATAAGAATTACAAAATTTAATCAGAAAACAAATGGAACCAACCGTTTTTAAAGTGTACAAATACCGCTGGATAATGCTGAGTATTTATATGTTTATTGTAGCCGTAAATCAATTATTGTGGATAACCTTTGCTCCTATCACGATGGATGCTACGCATTTTTATCACGTTACGGATATTCAAATTGGTATGCTGTCGATGTGCTTTATGATAGTATTTATAATAGTTTCCATACCGGCTTCGTGGGTTATCGATACCTACGGAATTCGTATTGGAGTGGGAATTGGAGCTGTACTTACCGGAGTATTCGGTATGTTGCGCGGCATGGCTACAGGGTATGATTTGTTGCTTTGGTCGCAAATCGGAATTGCAGTGGGGCAGCCATTTATAATCAATGCCATCACCAAACTGGCAGGTCGCTGGTTTCGCATCGAAGAACGTGCCACAGCTGCCGGACTTGGTACGCTGGCCATGTACATAGGCGTATTGGTAGGTATGATTCTGACACCAATTCTCGCCAAAAGTCACGGCATAAACGGTATGCTTTACATTTATGGTGTTATATCTATCATTTCGGCGCTTATATTTATTCTGTTTTCAAAAGAACGTCCTCGCACAGCACCTTGTCATGCACATCAGGAAGAACGTTCGCTGGTTTTCGATGGGCTGAGAAACACGTTGAAAAATAAAAACTTTTACTGGCTGTTGCTTATCTTTTTCGTTGGGCTTGGAATCTTCAACAGCGTAACCACCTGGATTGAAGATATTCTCCGTCCCAGAGGTTTTAATGCCGAGCAAGCCGGAATCACAGGTGGTTTAATGATTGTGGGTGGTATTATTGGTGCATTGGTCATGCCCATGATGTCGGATCACTACCGGAAACGTAAATTATTTATCCTTATTGCACTTGCAGGAGCTGTTGTTGGATTGACAGGTGTTACTTTTACCGAAAATTATATTGTGTTGCTTGCTTCGGGCATGTTGCTGGGCTTCTTTTTGCTAAGTGCCGGACCTATAGGATTTCAATATGGAGCAGAAATAACCTATCCTACTTCCGAAGGAACCTCAAATGGATTATTGATACTGGCCGGACAAATTTCGGGTATAGCATTTATCTTTGGAATGGATAGTTTCAAATCACCGATAACCGGCTCGATGACCAATCCACTGATTGTAATGATT
>CAZTDH010000196.1:3039-4186 GCA_964612615.1 uncultured Paludibacter sp.
ACTACTTTTCTGGGAGCAGCTTTACAGGTTATTACGCCTATAAATACGGGTAAAGATGCTGAAACTCTTTCAAAACTTCCTGAACGAACAACTGACGAACAACTCCGAAAATTAGCGATAGCCGAAGACTTGCTGAAATCGAATGCGATGAAAGAACAAGCCGGACGGTCGTGGCAGATTCATGCCTTGAACGAGGCGGTGAATTTAAGCAGTGGATTAATAACCTGGCTCGGCTATAAACGAACGGTTTGGGACGGAGTTTCTAACTTTCTACTGAACACTGTCATTACCGAAGCGCAAATCTGGACTCAACCCACCCGAACACTGAAAGATTATCAGAACTATTGCCGGCAATACAAGTCAGGAACAAATCCAACAAGTCAAATCCAACCGGAATATTACCTTCGCTCCTACCCCGGTGGCGTTTCGTTGAGCATTGTCTTTTGAGAAAGAACAAATATATTAGTTACTCATCAGATGACTTGAAGTCATCAGATGAGTAATAATAACGCACATACTAAATCAAATTGATGTCCAGCAATTCGCATTCTTTACGCATATCATCCGGCCAAATGCTAGCCTGAATTTCACCGATATGTGCTTTGCGCAGAAAGAACATGCACAAGCGCGACTGACCAATTCCACCACCAATTGAAAGCGGTAATTTGTCACCAGCCAACCGTTTGTGAAAGTCCATTTCCAACCGTTCCTGTTTGCCTGATATTTCCAACTGACGCAACAATGCTTCTTTATCCACACGAATTCCCATGGATGAAATTTCGAATGACATTCCCAATACCGGATTCCAAAGCAAAATATCACCATTCAATCCGGGCAAACCGTTTTCAGCAATCGTAGACCAGTCGTCGTAATCGGGAGCGCGACCATCATGTTTCACTCCATCGCCCAATGCGCCACCAATTCCCATTACAAAAACAGCTTTATGGATTTTGGTAATTTCGTTTTCACGTTCTTTTGCTGTCAGGTTCGGATATTGTTTGCGAAGCTCTTCGGCATGAATAAAGAAAATATCCTGAGGCAAACAGGGTTTAATCTGTGGAAAACTTTCTGACACAAGGTATTCGGTGCGCAATAAACTGGCATAAATTCGTTTTACAATGTCTTTCAGAAAATCAATATTGCGTTC
>CAZTDH010000197.1:0-4149 GCA_964612615.1 uncultured Paludibacter sp.
ACGGTGGAAATACACACGGTTGGGGTTCGTCAAGCGAACCAGTAGCATTTATTCCACGATAAGTTGAACTTTCAGTAGATCAAATTTGAGATAATGCTGATTATAAAATCTGAAAAGTAAAATATTATATTTTAACGTCCCGAATCAAATTGATTCAGGACGTTTCTATTTATACTTTTTTCCTAATTATATTCAATCAATAACCATATTAATTAATCAGTTGGTTGCCATATTGAACAGGACATTTAAATAATTAGTTATCAGTTGTTAGCTTCAATTATCATATTAAATGCATTGTCAATTCACAAACATTTTGTACCTTTGCCGGCTCTATTTTGTAAAGGTATCATAATGTCTAACCCCTACTAATTTATTAGTAATTAAAAAAACAAGTTTTCAGAAATGGAAGAAAACCAAAACATTGCGGAAGAAGTAATTCCAGCCGCAGTAGAAACAGTAAACGAAGAAACACAAGTAGTAGCCGAAGCTCCTGCTGTTGAAGAAACAGTAGTTGAAGAAGTTGTTGCAGAAGTAGCACCTGTAGTTGAAGAAACTATTGTTGAAGAAGCTCCCGTAGTTGAAGTAATTGAAGAAGCACCTGTAGCCGAAGAAGTAGTAGCTGAAGAAGCTCCTGCAGTTGAAGTTATTGAAGAAGTTATTGAAGAAGCTCCGACAGCTAAAGTAAGAGTAAAAGCCGAAAAACCTGTACCATCAGGTGATTTTGACTGGGATGCTTACGAAAAAGGAATCACTTTATCTGACTCAGCTAAAGAAGATTTAGAAAAAATTTACGACAACACTTTGAATGCAATCAAAGACAAAGAAGTTGTTGAAGGAACGGTTATTTTGATCAACAAACGCGAAGTTGTTGTAAACGTAGGCTACAAATCAGACGGCGTTGTGCCAATGAGCGAATTCCGCTACAATCCTGATTTGGCAGTAGGCGACAAAGTAGAAGTTTATATCGAAAGCCAGGAAGATAAAAAAGGACAATTAATCCTATCTCATAAACAAGCCCGCGCAACCCGCTCATGGGATCGCGTTAATGCTGCTCTTGAATCTCAGGAAATCGTTAAAGGTTTTGTTAAATGCCGCACGAAGGGTGGTATGATCGTTGATGTATTCGGAATCGAAGCATTCTTGCCGGGTTCACAAATCGACGTGAAACCAATCCGCGATTACGATGTATTTGTAAACAAAACAATGGAATTCAAAGTTATCAAGATCAACCACGAATTTAAAAACGTTGTTGTTTCGCACAAAGCGCTTATCGAAGCTGAACTTGAATTACAGAAAAAAGAAATTATCGGTAAACTTCAAAAAGGTCAGGTTCTTGAAGGAACAGTTAAGAACATCACTTCGTATGGTGTATTTATCGACCTTGGCGGCGTAGACGGTTTGATTCACATTACCGACCTTTCTTGGGGACGTGTTACACACCCTGAAGAAATCGTTACGTTGGATCAAAAACTTAACGTGGTTATCCTTGATTTCGATGACGAGAAAAAACGTATTGCTCTCGGCTTGAAACAACTTTCTGCTCATCCTTGGGATGCTTTGAGTGCTGAACTTAAAGTTGGCGACAAAGTAAAAGGTAAAGTAGTGGTTATGGCCGATTACGGTGCATTTGTTGAAATCGCTGCAGGCGTTGAAGGGTTGATTCACGTTTCAGAAATGAGCTGGTCACAACACTTACGTTCTGCTCAGGACTTCCTGAAAGTAGGCGACGAAGTGGAAACAGTAATCCTTACGCTGGATCGCGACGAACGCAAAATGTCATTGGGTATCAAACAATTGAAATCTGATCCATGGGAAAACATCGAAGAACGTTATGCTCTTGGAACAAAACATACTGCTAAAGTTCGCAACTTCACCAACTTCGGTGTATTTGTTGAAATCGAAGAAGGCGTTGATGGTTTAATCCACATTTCTGACTTATCATGGACTAAAAAAGTAAAACACCCATCTGAATTTACTCAAATTGGTGCCGAAATCGATGTTCAGGTATTAGAAATCGATAAAGCTAACCGTCGTTTGAGCTTAGGTCACAAACAATTGGAAGAAAATCCATGGGATGTATTGGAAACTATGTTCACTGTTGACAGCATTCACGAAGGTGTAATCATTGAAATGTTGGATAAAGGTGCAGTTGTTTCATTGCCTTACGGCGTTGAAGGATTTGCAACTCCAAAACACCTTGTAAAGGAAGACGGATCGCAAGCTCAGGTTGATGAAAAACTTACTTTCAAAGTAATTGAATTCAACAAAGATGCAAAACGTATCATCCTTTCACACAGCCGCATTCATGAAGATGTAAAACGTGCTGAAAAAGGTGAGTCAACTGCAACAACTGTAGAAGCTCCTAAGAAAGCTGCTCCAAAGCGTGCAAAGAAAGAAGATGCTCCTGTAGCTTCAGCAACTCCTGCTGCTGAAAAAACTACCCTGGGTGACATTCAATCTTTGTCTGACTTGAAAGATAAAATGGATTTGGCTGCAGAAAAAGCTGCTAAAAAAGAAAAGAAAGCGAAAGAAGAAGCTGTTGCTGCTGCGGTAGTTGAAGCACCTGCTGCTGAAGAAGCTCCTGCACCTGCTAAAAAAGCACCTGCTAAAAAGGCTGCCAAAGAAGCTGCTGCACCTGAAGTTACTGCTGAAGCAACTCCTGAAGCATAATTCAATTCTTTATTATACTCAAAAATGGCTGTTCGATGATTCGGACAGCCATTTTTCTTAGCACTAAATCAAAATAAAATAATACTTTTGCCCAATTAAATTATTTTTTGCAATTTAGCTAAATAATATAAAAAAACCAGAACAGCAATGAAAAAATACATTTTACAAATCCTGATAGCAATCTCATTTATTTCTAATTCTTGTGCCGATTACACAAATCCAAAAATAATATCGGGAACAAACTGGAGATGCAGCAGTTTCACAGATGCTCAAATGGCACAAATTTATGACTATGTTGAACTCCATTTTATTTCAGAAACGCAGGTTCAAATGTGGGAAAAGAAGAAAAATGATTATCTCTACCAATCATCAGGCACACTTAAATATTCTATTAATGGAAAGAATATTACTATAACAATTCCGGCCATACCACAAGATATTACTATCAATAATCCTTCCTCACCACAAGATATAACTGCTGTTATTGAAAATAACAAATTAACTATGCCGTTTACCAATTACACTATGGTTTTTATAAAACAATAAGAATCAGACATATCAAAGAAAAAGAATCTATTTAACAATAGATTGGGCAAAAAAATTAAGGCTAACCTTTCGGTTAGCCTTAATAAGTTATTTAAGTTACTAAATCTTTTCTATTTCTTCTTGCAGGTCAATTTCATTTCCCTTTTTATCGTAAAACTTGTATTGTAAAAATCCCAGCTTTTGGGAGGCAATTACTTTACAACCTTTTCCGAATTTTCGTTTCCATTGCCACTTCATCGAGACTAAACCTTTAGAGATATAGGCATCTACGTAGGGGTGAACGTGTAATGTAAACTCTTTTATTGATAATTTATTTACCAGAAAATCTATTTTACTTTCCAACTGGTCGGTAAACAGAATTGATGGTTTCGTTTTTCCATGTCCGAAACAAGTCGGACAGGTTTCTTCAATATCGATATGAATCACAGGGCGTACGCGTTGTCTTGTCATTTGTAACAGACCGAACTTACTCAATGGTAGAATGTTGTGCTTGGCTCTGTCGTTGGCCATATTTTCACGCATTCTGTCGAATAGTTTCTGACGGTTTTCCGTTTCGTGCATATCAATAAAATCTACCACGATAATACCACCCATATCGCGCAAGCGAAGTTGACGGGCTATTTCGTCGGCAGCTGCCAGATTCACATCTAATGCATTGTCTTCCTGACCATTTCCTGCTTTCGAGCGATTACCGCTGTTAACGTCGACAACATGCAGGGCTTCGGTATGTTCTATAATCAGATATGCTCCGTTCTTGAATGATACGGTTTTACCAAAAGCTGATTTGATTTGCTTGGTAATTCCAAAGCTATCATAAATCGGAGCTTCATCCTGATATAGTTTAACAATGTCTTTTCGATCGGGTGCAATCAGCTCTACGTAATCACGCACTTCGGTGTACACTGCCGGATCGTTGATATGAATGTGTTTAAA
>CAZTDH010000198.1:0-4112 GCA_964612615.1 uncultured Paludibacter sp.
TTATATATAGCATATAAATGGAAATGGCTGTCATAAGCAACGACATCAAGATGCGTAAACTATTATATTTTTCACCCATTTGTTCAATTTTCTTTTTCGGGTCGAAATAGGGCAGTAAAATCATTATTAAGTATGATCCTAAATTCATTCCGCCAATTAGCAAAGGCATATAGTTTTTATCAGTCCAACCATTCGGATTACCCATTAAATTATAATGTGTTGCAACCTTTTGAGGTAAATCACCCCATACATAATAAAGGTATAAAAATGAAATGCTAATTAAAACCCACATGATAATTTCTTTAATAGTTCTGTTCATAGTTCTACTTTTTGAGCGTTATAATATATTGTAATAATTCGTCGATAATGCTGGTATTGCTTGAATATCGAATAAATTGACCCTGTTTTACTGTTGTTACCAGTCCGGCACGTTTCAGTTTGTCCAAATGATGCGAAACACTAGGAGCAGTCATATCAAACTGCGCTGCAATTTCGCCCGCTGTCATGTCTTTTTTCTGCAACAGTTTCAGTATTTCTCGTCGGGCAGGGTCATTGAGAGCTTTGAATACATCATTCATAGTTGTATATTTGTATTATTAGACAAATATCTAAATACTTTTTTTGATGAACAAATACTTTAAGAAATATTAAGAAAAAGTTAGTAGATGATGGTAGCAACGATTTGTCGATAACTACCTCTGTTGCGGAATTCACAAAGATAAATGCCTTGCCAGGTGCCCAAATTTAGGCTGGAATTAGTGATTGGGATAATGAGACTAACGCCTGTAATTGTTGATTTGGCATGTGCAGGCATATCGTCGTCACCTTCGAGGGTGTGTTCAAAAAAGGGTTCACGTTCCCGGACTAACCGGTCGAATATCTTATTCATATCCGTTTGAACGTCAGGATCGGCATTTTCGTTAATAGTAAGAGCAGCCGAAGTATGTTTCAGGAAGAGATGAAGCAAACCGGTTTCAGGTAATTTGGGTAAATGAACAACAATTTCATCGGTGACCAAATGAAAACCACGGGAACGGGGTCGGAGTTTAAATTCAGTTTGGACAGTCATGGGATTTTTACTTTATCTGTTGATTATAACTATCTATTACTCTTGCAATCTAATATTAATAGCTACAATGTTTATCGTAGGATTATTTTTGAGAGGTGCAACTTTTATCAGTTGCACCTTCACAAAAAGCATTGAATATGTTCAATACAGCAAAAGTCTTATTATGAACCTGAAGTTACATCAAAGTTCGCAAGAATTGAATTTGTTGAACCTTGTTTAAATTCAAATGTAACAAC
This sequence comes from uncultured Paludibacter sp., assembly GCA_964612615.1. Classification (GTDB taxonomy): domain Bacteria; phylum Bacteroidota; class Bacteroidia; order Bacteroidales; family Paludibacteraceae; genus Paludibacter. The sequence goes on from CAZTDH010000198.1 coordinate 1,306, forward strand.
GTATTTAACGGGATTAGTGCTTTTTATTACTTTAAAAGTACCTGTCCAACCTAAAAGTTCAGTTTTTGAAAAGTTAATATCTTTGTAGTGAAAATCAAACTGTTGAGTTTCGCTCAATGATGTAATGTCGTGTGTGTTACCATCGATAAGATCACTGGAAATATTAAACATTGACGATTGAACAGTTTCCGTTGAGAACATAAATTCCGTATGATTGCCGGGAATGTAATAGGATGAAGCAATTATAGCCATAATGCTTCCATTGTAAGAAATTTGATTTTTTAAATCATTTACAGGGTCATTCGTTTTAGTACATGATGTGGTTGTAAATAACAAACCTAAGGCAAAAATTGCCAGCAGAAATCTTTGTGTTGTTTTCATTTTACAATAATTTTAGTTATTATTATGTTAATAAAGAAAATGTCAATCACAAGTATGAAGTGTTTATTATTTTTTCTACTTTCCGATACAGAATTTACCGAATATATTTCCAAGTATCTCATCGTTAGATATTTGACCTGTTATTTCACCAAGGAAATGCATACATTCACGAATATCCTGCGAAAGAAAATCACCTGAAATACCGGATACTAATCCTTCAATCACACGGTTAATAGAATTTTGTGCATTTCGAAGAGCCTCGTAGTGACGCACGTTATTCACTACTACATCACTCGGATTGATTTCGGGAAGTTGGGCTGCATTTACCAATGCTTTGAGTAGTTGGTCGGTATTTATTTTGTTTCGGGCTGATATATAAATTCGTTCGCCTTCAAATTGTTCAAAAAGTTCACCAAGAACTTCGCGTTCATCTTCGGCAATTTTATCTATCTTGTTGAAAACGAGTATTATTTTTTTGCCTTCAGCACGTTTGGCTATTCGGTCGGTAAGCCATTCAATATGTTCGCTTACCTGTGTACAATCAATCAGCCAAAGCACAATAGAAGCCTGTTCAATTTTCTGATAGGTTCGCTCAATACCCATATTTTCAACCTTATCCTTTGTGTTGCGGATACCGGCTGTATCAATAAAGCGGAAGTTTATATCATTTATATCAACTGAATCTTCAATCGAATCGCGCGTTGTGCCGTGAATGTCTGAAACAATGGCTTTTTCTTCATTCAGCAACAAATTGAGTAAAGTAGATTTTCCAACGTTTGTTTCTCCAACCAACGCTACAGGAATTCCATTTTTCAAAGCATTTCCCACACGGAATGAGTCTGCAAGTCGGGTAATCAGTTCGCTTATTTCAGTTGCCAGATTCTTTAATTTTGAGCGGTCAGCAAATTCCACATCTTCTTCTGTAAAATCAAGTTCAAGCTCTACAAGTGAAACAAAATCAAGTAATTGAGTACGGAGCTTGATCAACTCATTTGAAAATCCTCCACGCATTTGATTTAAAGCCATGCGATGTGAAGCAGCTGAAGTAGAAGCAATTAAATCGGCAACCGCTTCAGCCTGTGAAAGATCCATTTTGCCATTGAGGAATGCTCTTTGAGTGAATTCACCTGGTTGAGCCAGTGTACATCCATTTTCAAGCAGGAGTTGTAGTATATGTTGTTGAATAAATACTGAACCGTGGCATGAGATTTCAACCACATCTTCACCGGTAAATGAATGTGGAGCTTTGAAAACACTTACCAGCACTTCGTCCACAACTTCGCCTGAGTTAGTTACAATTCTTCCAAAGCTGATACTAAACGGTTTTTGTGTAGTCAGACTGTTCTTTTTAGTTTGAGGCGCAAAAATCGTATCGCAGTTTTTTAGTGAATCAATTCCCGACACACGTATTACGGCAATTCCTCCGATTCCCGGAGCAGTAGATATGGCAGCTATGGTTGTTGACATAAATTAAATTCTGTCTAAAACAGTTTGAACCAAACTTTCAATATAAGGTTTATAATCAGTGTTTGCAGCTTCCACACGACGATTAGCTATGATGCAACATACGGTCATGGCTTTATGTCCCATCAATTTGGATAATCCAGCAATAGCTGAGCCTTCCATTTCGTAATTGGTAATTTTGTATTTGCCATATCGGAAACTCTCAATTTTATTGTTTATATCCATGTCGGCCAAGTTGATACGTAATACACGTCCCTGTGGACCATAGAAACCATTGGCAGAAATTGTTACACCTCTAAGCATATCCTCTTTGCCTATTCGGTTAACTAATTCTTCATCAGCATCAACCACATAAGGTGCTGCCAATTGCGGATTCCAAACCAGATGTTTTTTCATGGCTTCTTCGAAAGCCAAATCACTAACCGAATCACGACCGGCATAGAAATTCAACATGCCGTCAAATCCGATTGATTTTTCAGAAATAAGAAAACTACCCAATGGAATTTCGGGTTGCATACCACCCGAAGTGCCAATGCGAACAATGGTAAGTTGTCTGAAATCAGGCTTTTCAGTACGAGTATGAAAATCTATATTAGAAAGAGCATCCAACTCATTCACAACAATATCTATGTTATCGGTTCCGATTCCCGTAGAAATTACCGAAATACGTTTGCCTTTGTAAGTGCCTGTTATAGTGTTGAATTCGCGGCTCGAAACCGAACATTCCTGAGTGTCGAAATAAGCTGCTACCAGTTCAACCCTTCCAGGATCGCCTACAAGTATTACATTATCTGCCAGTTGTTCGGGTTTCAGATGCAGGTGAAAAATGCTTCCATCACTGTTTATTATCAGTTCAGATGGCGGAAAGTGCTTCATAATCTATAATTTAAAATTATACTTCATTTTTTTTGAGGGAACTACAAATATACTTCTTTTTTAATTCAAAACTTCATTCAGCAATA
>CAZTDH010000199.1:0-4105 GCA_964612615.1 uncultured Paludibacter sp.
TTTTTTCAAGTAAATAAACCAACTGGTAGAACGCAATAATAACAATACAATAAGTGGAAATGCTGCCAGATTAAATACCTGTGCAGATAATGCAAACGAGAAAAGTCCTCCAATGAGTAAAAGAACGTTTAGTATCTCGTAAAAGAATACCGGAGTGCGTAATTTCGGAAACCACATTACAATTCCGAGAATTATATTTAGTGGATTCATCCATAAAATATTCAGATTCGATTTAACTAGTGGATGAGACGAAAATAACATCATGTAACAAATCAGAACTCCTCCTAAACCTGTTGCTATAAGCAGAATAGAGTCAAATAATTTGTTGTAATTATGGTGAAAATAATCCCAAATTGTCAATACAAATCCAAATATCAAAAGCAAAAGTGTGAAATTAAATGGTTTAAAAGACCATCCATTCTTTGAATTATTATTATCAGGGTTGTTAACCAGGATCTTTTTGTCTAAAACTAATTTCCTGCTTTGATTCTTTGAACTATAAATTTGTGCGGTTTGAAATTCAGTCATTAGCTCTTCCGGTAGAAACATGCTTTCTGTGAAAGAAGATAGTTTATCAGCATCAACTCCAAATAATAAATCGATTCCGAACTTTAACCATGTGTCATTGCCAACATAAGTACCAATCCACTGCCGATAGGTTTTTGATTCTGAATTTTCTTCAAATTTTGCATAACCCCGAATTGAGCCTAATATTTTATCTCTGGGGCGGGTAGCACAATTATCAAAAACAAAATTATAACGATAAATTCGGTTTTCAGGCTCATAATTTCTGAGCAGATTCTGGATTATATTTCTTTTCTCAGACGGATTCAGATTAATTATTTGTTCCCAAACCAACGATTTACGCTGAGCATAGGAAGCTAAAAAATTGCTGGTGGCATATACTCCAAGCTGATAATCAGTTTCACCTTTGATGAATTTGTAATAAAAGTCTTCTGTTTCAAAACTGAAAATTCCATAGTTAAAAACCACGTCAATACCGTTTCGTGTGTCCTTTACCCTGATGGCTGAATGACCGAATTTTTCATACACCTCTTCGCCCGGCGAACAGGTTATAAGGCTTACTACTGCCGAATCACTAAATGTAAGTTGTTGAGCTTTCAGACAAAGTGCACTCAGAAATATAATTGAGAATAATATAATACGTTTCATATTTGTTCATTTTTATTTTTTTGTTATTGCTCCTAAATCGAAATGAGCACAGTCTTTTTGTTTAAACATGAATCAATGCTCGTTTCATATAGCTTTTTTAAAATGAATATTACAAAAGTAATCATATTAATTTAATTTTCAAAAAGTTTTATGGTAGGTATTTTTTAGATAAAAAATAGAATCCCCGGAATTGATTGTTGTATTTGTAATTTTAAATGTGACACCAAAGATGTTTTTTTGCAATATTTATAGTGTTTTTTTTGGGAATTTGGATTTATGTGTCAGAAAATTACTAAATTTGTGCTTTATAACATTGTTGTCAAACATATTTCATTGAAAATTTTATGGCAAAAAAACATGTTTCTGAACTCAAACCGATTGAAGAAATACTAACTGTTTGGGATGTTTTGACTCCTGACGAAAGACAATTTGTAAAAAACAATTACACGGTTCACCATTTTAAAAAGAATGAAATGATTCATTGTGAGGGAGAAATGCCAACACACATGATGATTTTGGCAAGTGGCAAGGTGAAAGTTTACAAAGAAGGAGTCGGAAGTCGCTCACAGATAATCAGAATGCTCAAACCCGGTGAACATTTTGGGTACAGAGCCATTATTGCCAATGAAGAATATAATACCAACGTAACTGCTTTTGAAGCATCAACGGTTTATATGATTAAAGCTGACATCTTTCTGTCAATTTTACGCCACAACAATGCTTTCTGTTATAGGTTTTTAGAAGAAATTGCAAGTGATTTAGGCGCTTCTGATGCACGGACAGTAAACCTTACTCAAAAACATATTCGCGGTCGGTTGGCCGAAGCTTTATTGTTGTTGAGAAAAAATTACGGTATGGAAGAGGATGGTGCTACTATCAGTATTTACCTTTCCCGCGAAGATCTGGCTAACTTATCTAATATGACCACGTCGAATGCTATTCGCACTTTGTCAATGTTTGTAAATGAACACGTTATAGCCATGGATGGTCGAAAACTAAAAATTATTGACGAAGAACGGTTGCGGAAAATAAGCAAAATGGGTTAAGCTATGGATTCTTCACAGATTCATGCCACATACAACTCGGCATTACATTTCCTGGCAACTGGTCAGATAATGACTGCGATTGCAAAAACAGAGGCTTTGACCAATGAGCTACAGCTTGGGGAATATACCGACAGGCTGAACGATTTGAAACAAAACTACCGTTTTTTGTTACAATATTATATAACCGGAGTTGAAGACCCTGAACGCAAATCGGTTTATAATAAGCTGATTTCCAAATTATTTGTATTGGCTGCTGAATTACGCGAAGAACTTTTGTTTCGGAATTCAACCAATTTTGAATATACACAGAAACGTTATTTTCCCTTCACTAAAAAATACAAATCTCTAACTGAATTACTGATATCGCTCCGGTATTATCATTCGCAATCCGTTCTGATTTCCAATCTGCAGGATAGCCATGAGTTAGAAAAGAACCGCTTACGCTCAAATTACGAAACTGCCTTACCTGAACTTTTCAATACATTTTGGCTTGCTACAATTTATAATGTTGAAGAAAAGACACTATTTAACCAACTATTGGAAAATAAATATAATGGCTTTCTTGAACAATCAATTATTATTTCAGCTCTGACACTAAATCTTTGGCGAATGTTCGATGAAAGCAAACTTATCATGCTTTTTGATGCTTGCCAATCGAATAATCTGATGGTCAGACAACGCGCCATGGTTGGATTGAGTTTTGTAATGGCTCGTTACAATCGTTTTTTGCCCTATTTTCCGGCTATCCGAAACCGATTGGTTTTATTGGCAGATGATAATCACGTGGTTGATAATTTCCAAAATGTATTTATTCAGATAATTTCCACTGCCGAAACTGAAAAGATTTCTAAGAAAATGCAGGAAGAAATTTTGCCTGAAATGATGAAAATGAGTCCGATGCTGAAGGATAAAATGGATCCTGACACACTTTTGAATTCAGATGAATGGGGCGAAGAAAATCCTGAATGGCAGGAAATGCTCGAAAGAAGTGGTATTTCTGATAAACTTAAAGAATTGAGCGAACTTCAAATGGAAGGTGCGGATGTTTATATGAGTACGTTCTCGCTTCTGAAGAATTTTCCGTTTTTCTCTGAAACAAGTAACTGGTTTTTGCCTTTCGATACAAAATACTCCACTGTAAACGAACTGTTTAAGCAGGATGACAATTCGCTTATTTCTGCATTTGTGGGTAATAATGTGATGTGTAATTCGGATAAGTACTCATTCTGTCTAAGTATTTTACAGATGCCTGAATCACAACGTGGCATGCTGAAGAATTCGTTCAAAATGGAAGCTGAACAGTTAGCCGAGCTGACCAATGACGAAGCTATGCTGAATCCGAATTTAGCCGCAAAAGATATTTCAAAACAATATATTCAGGATTTATTCCGGTTCTTTAAGTTGTATTCCAAACATGGCGATTTTGCGGATATGTTTAGTTATTCGCTTTCGATGCACCATTCATTTTTATTCGATATTTTGTCGAATGACAGAGATTTTAAAATAAGTATTGCTGAATATTATTTTTCAAAAAGCCATTATAATCAGGCTCTTGAACTGTTTGAAGAAATTCAGCACGAAATAACCCCGATGGCTGCCCATTATCAGAAAATAGGGTATATGTATCAGCAAACTTCGCAATTTGAGAAAGCACTTGCCGCTTACAATAAAGCTGATATTATCCAGCCCGACGATATCTGGACAGTTCGGAAAATGGCTCTTTGTTATCGCTTGTCGGGCAATTTTGAGAAAGCACTTGAATTTTACCAGCATGTTGATTATCTGAAGCCCGGACAAAACTCAGTCATGATGCAAATTGCACATTGTTTTGTGGAATTGAGAAAATTCAAAGAAGCCTTGAATATCTATTTTAAACTGGATGCCCT
>CAZTDH010000200.1:0-4076 GCA_964612615.1 uncultured Paludibacter sp.
CAAAGTCTGTTGGATTATCTCGATGCTAATAACCTGACAACTTTACACGCTGAAACCCAAATTATGATCAAACCCGGTTACAAGTTTCGGGTGGTAAATGGCATGATTACCAACTTTCATCAGCCGAAAAGTACGCTTCTACTGCTTGTTTCGGCATTTGTAGAAGGAGATTGGAAAGAGATTTACGATTATGCCCTCGAAAACGATTTCCGGTTTTTGAGTTACGGAGATAGTTCGCTACTGCTTTAATTTTACAATATTAAAAGCTAAAATTTAAACCAGCTGTTAGTGAAGTTGAAAAGTATTTATCAGGAATAAAAAAGATATTATTTGGAGTAAAAATACAATCTGTATTAAGCGATAAACATATATTTTTACCTAACTTGATATTTGCGCCTATTGAACCTGTAGAACAGGTTGTAAGTTGATAAGAATATACAGTCAAGAAATATCCTAATGCTATTTTGGGACGAATTATGCCTGTAGGGAAAATATATTCAAACTGAAATGGGAAGAATATCAGATTTTCATTACCAAAGGCAAATGTTTCAAAGCCAGTTTTAAAATAGACTCTTTCACTCAATCGGGGTAACCAAATGTGAGCCAATGCACCATAAGTAAAAAATCTTTTTAACACACCACCAGTAAACTCATTCTGAATAAGATTTGTCCCTGCTAAGACTTCCACATTGACTTTAAAAGCAGGTAATTTCTTCTCGTAAATTATACACTTCCTTCCATCACATACGGCATTGTGATATTTTTCTGCTATTCGGATTAAAACATCATGTTCTGGTTCTTTTATTTTGCTAATTTGTTCAAATAATTCGGGAGCATCGTTCATATAGTAATTCAAAATCCCGATATGTTGCTTTGATTCATAAGTATAATCTATTTTGCCATTATTCCGTACTTCCTTCGTGTAAGGTAATTCTATCAATTTCTCACCGTCTTTATCAATGTAGTAATGATCAGAATAAGAGTCTCTTAGGTAATAGATGTTGACTTTTCCATTTATCAAGTATTCCAGAAAATAAGTTTTTAAATTCACTTTTTTGGAAATGAAATATTTACTGTCGATAAATCTAAAACCATATATATCTTCGGGTAAAAATTCGATTGTTTTTTCATTCTTATTTTTACGAAAAGTGCAAATTTCACCCATTCTCAAATCACTCCGATAATCTATTTCTCCAATAATAGTATCGCCAACTGATTTTATAACATATCCCTGACGAAAGTCGGCTTGTGCGGAAATTGTAATTGAAATTATCAGTAAAAAAAAGATGAGTATTTGCTTTTTCATTGGTTGATATTTAATTAATTTCATATGGCAAAATTAACTAATGTTTTCTTGTCTTCAAAATATTTATTCAATTAATTTTCAAAAACATCAAAAAACCTTTTTGAAAGTACAATTTTTCAACTTATTGAAAATAGAAAAGCCATTACGCTCTTGTGTAATGCTCACTTTTTTGTACTTTTGCGCAACTTTTCTAAGCAACTTAAAACCCACCAATGGAAAAAATTATCATCCTCGATTTCGGTTCTCAAACCACCCAGTTAATAGGTCGTCGTCTACGCGAACTCAACGAATACTGCGAAATTCTACCTTATAATAAGTTTCCTGAAAATACAGAGAAAATCAAAGGCGTAATTCTTTCCGGAAGTCCGTTTTCGGTGTACGATCCGGCAGCTTTTAAAACAGATCTAAGTCAGATTCGCGGAAAATTTCCGGTGTTGGGTATTTGCTATGGTGCTCAGTTTATGGCTTATACTTCGGGTGGAAACGTCGAACAGGCAGGCTCACGTGAGTACGGTCGTGCTAATATGACTTTTATCGATAAGGATGATTTATTACTGAAAGATATTCAACCCGGATCACAAATATGGATGTCTCACGGCGACAGCATTACCAAAATCCCTGAAAGTTTTAAAAAGATTGCCAGTACCGACGATGTAGAATTGGCTGCTTTCAAAGTAGAAGGTGAAAAAACCTGGGGTGTACAATTCCACCCGGAAGTCTTTCATACGCTCGATGGTACACAATTGCTCGAAAACTTTCTGAATATCTGCGAATGTAAACGTGATTGGTCGCCTGCTTCGTTTGTGGAATCGACTGTTGCTGAACTGAAAAAACAGTTGGGGCATGACAAAGTTGTTTTGGGACTTTCTGGTGGTGTAGATTCGTCGGTTGCAGCAGTATTGCTTAACAAGGCAATTGGAAAAAACCTGACTTGCATTTTTGTGGATCATGGATTGCTTCGCAAAAACGAGTTTGAAAACGTGATGCGGGACTATGAACATTTAGGATTGAATGTGATTGGTGTAAACGTGAAAGAGCGTTTCTATAAAGCATTAGCAGGTGTTTCCGACCCAGAGCAAAAACGTAAAATAATTGGCAGTGGCTTTATCGACGTTTTCGACGAAGAAGCTCACAAAATAAAAGATGTAAAATGGCTGGCACAAGGCACCATTTATCCTGATATTATTGAATCACTTTCAATAACCGGAACAGTGATTAAATCGCACCACAATGTGGGTGGACTTCCTGAGAAAATGCATTTAAAGCTTTGTGAACCCTTGCGATTACTTTTCAAAGACGAAGTACGTCGTGTGGGAACTGAATTAGGTATGATGCACCATCTTATTAAACGTCAACCATTTCCGGGACCGGGATTGGCAGTGCGTATTCTGGGCGATATTACTACAGAGAAAGTTCGCATTCTGCAGGATGCCGATGATATTTTCATCAACGGACTTCGTGAGTGGAATCTTTACGATAAAGTTTGGCAGGCAGGTGTAATTTTGCTTCCGGTTCAGTCAGTCGGAGTTATGGGTGACGAACGCACGTATGAAAATGCTGTGGCACTGCGCGCTGTGACTTCTACCGATGCTATGACTGCAGATTGGGCACAACTTCCTTACGACTTTTTGGCCAAAATGTCAAACGAAATCATCAATAAAGTAAAAGGGGTAAACCGTGTAGTGTACGATATCAGCTCGAAACCACCTGCAACTATTGAGTGGGAATAATTCTTTGTTGAAGAGTTTAGGGGTTTAGCGTTTAGATTTTTAACAGCATATTTTCTAAATACTAAACCCCTAAACTTTTTAAACCTCTAAACTAATGATAGATACTCATTCTCATATTTACTCCGAAGAATTTGATGCTGACCGTGTTGAAGCTATTCAACGTGCAAAGTATGCAGGTGTTTCGCAAATTATTTTGCCAAATATAGATAGTGAGACCTTAGCTCAAATGCTGGCTCTCGAAGCAGAATATCCTGATTATTGCTTCGCTGCCGTTGGACTTCATCCAACGAGTGTAAAGGAAAATTACAGAGAAGAACTTGCGTTGGTAAAATCTGAACTGGAACGACGAAAATGGATTGCAATGGGTGAAATTGGAATTGATTTATATTGGGATAAAACTTTCCTGACTGAGCAAATTATCGCTTTCAAACAACAAATTGAATGGGCATTGAAGTACAATTTACCTGTTATTATTCATGTTCGTGATTCTTTCAGGGAAACTATGCAGGTACTTAAACCATACAAGAATTCAGGATTGAGAGGCGTTTTTCATAGTTTTACCGGTACTATTGAAGATGCTCTGGAAATTATTGAGTTTGGTGGATTTCTGTTGGGAATCAACGGAATCGTAACTTTTAAGAACTCTGGATTAGCTGAAGTTGTAAAGCAAATTGATTTAAAACAGATTCTACTCGAAACTGATTCACCGTATCTTACACCTGTTCCACATCGTGGAAAACGCAACGAAAGTGCTTATTCACTTCTTGTTTCCAACAAGTTGGCAGAAGTGTATAATTGCACGCTTCAGCAAATTGATGACCAAACCACCCGTAATGCAAAATCACTTTTTGCAATCTGATTTTTCATTTTAATATCTCGTTTTTTTGTTTTACTTTTGTGACTCCAAAAAAGGAGAGATGCTCGAGTGGTTTAAGAGGCACGCTTGGAAAGCGTGTGTACTCCAAAAGGGTACCGGGGGTTCGAATCCCTTTCTCTCCGCAAAATCGATTGATAACAAGCAACTTGAAAGTGATACGGAC
>CAZTDH010000201.1:0-4066 GCA_964612615.1 uncultured Paludibacter sp.
CATTTACTCAGGGTTCTTATGTTACAAGTGTTGGTTCAGGTGACTGGAGTCAGGGTCGAAGAATTGCACTATCACATTCAAGTCTGAATATGATAGTTTTAGGGAACTTTGATCCAACAGCTACTGTTACAGCTAATCCTACTTTCCCTAATACCGGAACATGGTATAACTTACTGACTGGTGAAGCTTTGAATGTTACAAATACCAGCATGACAATATCTATGCAGCCCGGACAATTGCTTATTTATACAGATAGAATTGTGAATCTTCCGAATGCTGTAAATGTTCTGAATGCTGATGTTGATTGTACAGTGTTCCCTACAGCAACAATTTCTAAAGTTTATATAACGTCTCCAAATGCTGTTAAAAATGTTCAGATATATAACCTTCAGGGTGCTCAGGTAAAGTCAGTTTTAAATACAAACGAAGTTGATTTATCAACACTTTCAAATGGACTTTATATATTAGAAGTTAATACAACTACAGGACGAAGTGTTCATAAAATTGTAAAGCAATAAATTTCTGCAAATAGTTTTTTTTAAGGCACATTTATATGTGCCTTTTTTTATATCAAAAATGGAATAAGTGTCTGAACGACATGCAATCGTTTGCAAACTATTATTAATTATAAATGCCAATAATCTAATTATTTAGTACTCAAAATCTTTAATTTTATGGCACAATAATTTAATACACAATTCATGAAAAAATCATCAAAATTCATTGCTTTAGCTTTTTTAATTGCTTCTTTTTTATTTCTTATTGGAGTAGTTTCAGTAAATGCAACAAATCCTCCAATTTATATTGCCTTTCAGTGGCACATGCACCAACCCATCTACCAACCCGGGCAAACAGTTGTGGAGTCGCAAAACTCTGGAACATTTTCATATAGTTTATATGACATTTTCAATACACGTTCAGGACCATATACTTCGTGGCCATCTAATGCAACTAATAAAATGCTGTCTATGAGTCATGCCGGAGCGCAAGTGAGTTTTTCCGGCTCACTTACTGAAAATCTCAATGTAATGGAATCAAATGGAGTAGGGTTTAATAACTGGAAATCAAGTTGGAACACTATGGCCTCTAAAAAAACGTCACTTGGAAACCAACGACTGGATATGGTGGCTTTTGGCTACAATCACCCCCTTATGCCGTTGATTGATAATCAGGATATTCAGAAACAAATTGAAAAACATAAAGCCAGTTTTGCCGCTAACTTTCCCGGAATGCCTTATTCTAAAGGAATTTTCCCTCCCGAAAATGCGTTTCAGGAACAAATAATCCCAGCACTAAAAGCTGTAGGGCTTGATTGGGTAATGGTTGATAATCAACACATGGATCGTGCTTGTGTCGGTCAGCCATGGGCTAAAGCCAGCAGTGTGGTTGAACCTAACAAAGCAGATCAAATGAACCCGAATCCGAATGACTGGAAAGCGTTGAATGGTTTGTGGGCACCGATTCCTGTTTCAGCAGCTTGGGGACACCGTCCGCACTGGATAAAATACGTTGACCCTGCAACCGGAACAGAATATCGCATGATAGCCGTTCCAACGTCTACTTTTTTTGGAAACGAAGATGCTCGAGGTGGTTTTGGAGCATTGAATTACGAAAATACCATGAGCCAGTTGGAAAGTTATAATACAGACCCATTGCATCCTATTCTGATTGTGCTGCACCACGACGGTGATAATTACGGTGGTGGAACTGACAGCTATTATGGAAGTAATTTCGATAGTTTTGTGAGTTGGCTAAATGCAAATCCAAGTCGTTTTGCCTGTACCACCATTCAGGATTATGTTCAACAATTTCCACCGGCAACTGACGATGTGATTCATGTGGAAGCCGGTAGTTGGTCGGGAGCGGGTTCTGATCCTGAATTTCTGAAATGGAACGGAGACCCAACGAATGGTTATAGTCCTGATAGAAACAGTTGGAGCGTTATCACAGCTACATCCAATATTGTGAAAACAGCCGAACAGATCAATCCCGCTTCAGCTGATACAAAATCAGCCTGGGATTACCTGATGACAGGCGAAACAAGTTGTTATTGGTATTGGGATGGAACGGAAGACTGGGATTCAAAACCTACACGTGCATCAAATCTTGCGACAGCAAAAGTAATGAGTATTGTGAATGGAGGAACAGATTTAACACCACCTTCTATCTATCACCCGCAGCGTGAACCTTACAATCCCGGTGGAGCGGAATGGGGAACAGCCATGCCTTCTGATTTTACAGTTTGGACTTATGTTTATGATGTAAGCGGTTTGACTTCGGTAAAATTAAAATATCGCACTGATAAAGATGGGATTAATCCAATCCCAAGCAATCAAAACGAAATATACTCAGGTGGTAATGAAGTTAATGCATGGCATGAACTATCCATGACAGCCAAAACAATTGCCAGTGGAACTGTTTTGAAACCGAATTATAAAGCGGATGAATATTCTGCACAAATAACAGGAATTAAGGATTCGCTTGTAGATTATTATGTTGAAGCTATAGACAGCAAGGGTAATATCGCCCGTACATTTATATCACACGTTTATGTGGGAAGTAATGGTGGCGGTGGCGGAACCACCAGCAATGTAACCTGGGCACCTAAAACGCCTTCTACATCCAATACTATCACAATAACATGTGCCAATGCCACTGCTGTTTCAAAACTTCACTGGGGTGTAAATGCAACTACTACGAATGGTGCATGGACAACTCCGAATGCAGTTTATCAACCTACCGGTACAGTTGCTTCAACCGGAGGTTCTGTTGAGACCCCATTTACTCAGATGAATGGTACGTGGCAAGTGGTTCTTGGACCATTTAATAACCCGGCTCAAACGGTTTCGACCATTAATTTTGTAATTAATCTCGGATCAAATACATGGGATAATAACGGTGGAAGCAATTATATGATTACAGTATCGCCTGTGGCAAGCGATAATCCAACCGGACAGAATGTTTCAAGAACACTTTCAGCAAGTCAGAGTTATACTTTTGCTGCTACCGATTTTGGATTCAACAGCTCGAAAGGAAATACGTTTAAGGGCATTAAAATTCTAAGTTTGCCTACAGATGGAAGTCTGAAAGTTGGAGGGGTGTGGGCAAGTCTGAATCAGCTTGTAACCGATGTAACTCAACTGATTTACACGGCAGGAACTTCGACTGCTACTTTTACCTACAGTATAGTGGATAGTGCCGATTTGCTGAGTGATGCGGTTTATACAGCCACTTTCACAGTTGGAAGTATTACTCCACCTACTGCCATTACTGTTTCATTCAAAAAACCAACAGATTGGGGAGCGACAGGTGTGTCATTGTGGGCATGGACTGGCTCAAGCACCAATCTTTTCTCAGCATGGCCGGGAGTTGCTATGACAGATAACGGAAATGGATGGTATTCATATACTTTTGCTTCGTCGGTGAGTAATGTAAATGTAATTTTCAGTAAAGCCGGTTCACCTCAAACAGTAGATATTACAGGAATAACTACTTCAACCTGCTATCAACAGAACGGACTGAATGGATCAAAACTAACTTTGATAACTGCCAATTGCCCGACAAACGGAATTTCGTTGCCCGATGCTGTGATGCAAGCCGAAGTTTATCCTCAGCCAGCCACTGATTATTTTAGGGTACAACTGCCGGTGAGTGCTACAGATGATAGTTATATTCTGAATATTATTGATTTGAATGGCAACGAAATCCACCAAGAAAGTTTTAGCGGATCATCCACTCCTGTTATCCGAACAAAACTTAGTAGTGGTCTCTATATTATCCACATTACCGGAGAAAATAACGGACAACAGTTTAGTACAAAATTGTTTATTCAATAAAGGTCTTTTCAAGAGAAAAGCTGCAATCTTAAATTCAGGTTGCAGCTTTTCTAATATTGTATGAAATCTTATTTCAAATCAAGTTTTTTCTTTACCAAATCAGTAATGTCGTTCGATTTTGGCGATTGGTAGATTATACCTTGTGTGCTGGTATCAAAAATATAGAGCAAATCGTTTTCTGCACCGACTTCATTAATAGCTTTTTTCACCTTCTCAATCACCGGAGCAAA
>CAZTDH010000202.1:0-4050 GCA_964612615.1 uncultured Paludibacter sp.
TGAGAATTTTACAAGCATTTTGATGAAATTAGGCAACTATGATCCCGAAGATATAGAAAATCAGTTGAAAACCATACACTCCACGGCTCAGCATGGTCATGAGTTGCTTGAAAATCTGCTCCGTTGGGCCCGGTCGCAGACTGATAGTATTGAAATTAATCCGGAAGTATTCAGGCTTAGCGATGCAGTACAGAACTGCTGCAGTTTGTTGCAAACACAGGCCGATAATAAGAAAATAAAACTACTTTGTGATGTGTTGGATGAAATTCTGATTGAATCGGATCAGGATGTGCTCGAAACCATTATCCGAAACCTGATGTCTAATGCAGTGAAGTTTACACCAGCATCGGGTACAGTGTCTGTAAAAGCTATTAAAACATATGAGGAAATCGAGATTTCAGTTTCCGATTCAGGTGTTGGGATTCCGAAAGACGTTCAAAAAAACCTTTTCAAGATAGATAATAAACTTCAGTCGCAAAAAGGAACTGCAGGTGAAAAAGGCTCGGGTCTCGGGTTGATTCTTTGTAATGAATTTGTAGAAAAACTAGGCGGAAGCATTCGTGTAGAAAGTGAAGTGGGTAAAGGAACGACATTCACCTTCAGATTGCCTAACCATGTTGATTGATGGTTATATATAGAACAGGAATAGTCTGAAAAGACTATTCCTGGCAATGATTATAATTTCTTATTTCACTTCTTCCACTACCACGGCAGTTCCATAAGCCAGCACTTCGGTAAGTCCCTGCATTACTTCATTGGCATCGTAGCGCACATTAATAATGGCGTTGCAACCAAGTTCTTTTCCGTGCTGCATCATGAGTTCGAGTGCTTCCTCGCGCGATTTTTCGCAGAGATTTGTGTAAATGGTGTTTCGACCACCGAAAATGGTCATGAAACTACCTGCAAAACTTCCGAAAATGCTTCTTGAACGGACAGTAATTCCTCTTACAAGTCCTAATTGTTTGGTCACTTTGTACCCTTCGAGCGAGGTGCTGGTGGTTATTAATAGTTTGTCAGTCATAATTTGTTGGTTTTAATTTAACGCCAAAGTTATTCATAATTTTGAAAAATCAAATGAGTTTTTTGAATTTTTTTATGAAGTACAAATGCAAAATAAAATTTATATCTTTGCATTTCTACATTTTTTGAATAATCATAAACGTATTATACAATGGAATCAATAAAAAATCGCCTCGCTTCGTTGCGCAATACCATGCTACAAACCGGAGTTTCTGCTTGCATCATTCCCGGAACTGATCCTCACGCCAGTGAATACATTGCTGACTGCTGGAAGGAACGAGTATGGATTTCTGGATTCAATGGCTCAGCTGGTACAGCCGTGATTACTACCGCTAAAGCCGGATTGTGGACCGATTCACGCTATTTTTTGCAGGGTGCTGAACAATTGTCCGGAACGGGCATTGAACTTATGAAGCAAGGACTTCCTGAAACGCTGGAGATTATTCCGTGGTTATCTGACGAACTTAAAGCCGGAGATAAGGTAGGAGTGAATCCACAAATGTTTTCAGTGAATGCTTATGCAAGCATGAAATCTGAACTTAAAATGGTCGGCATTGAGTTGGTTTCTGTTGATTTGTTGGCCGAAGTATGGACTGAACGCCCGACGTTGCCGCTAAATCCATTTTTTGTTTTTGATACAAAATATTCAGGAAAATCAACCACTGAGAAGTTGACTTCCCTACGTGCTGAATTGAAAAAAGCCCGAGCCAATGTGTTCGTAATGTCAGCACTGGACGATATAGCATGGCTGTTTAATATCCGCGGAAACGATGTGGATTATAATCCGGTGGTGATTGCTTATGCATTGGTTGAAGAGGATAAAGTCACCTTGTTTATTGCGCCCGAAAAACTGACTGCCGAAACCAGGATTTATCTCGAAAATGAAGGTGTGTCGGTTGCTGCCTATACCGGAATTTATGATGCCTTGAGAGGTATTTCTGCCTCGAAAGCTGTTTTGATTGACGGTGCAAAACTCAATCAGTCACTGTTCGAAGCCATTCCTGCAGGTTGTGCTAAACGAAACACGATGTCACCTGTTTTCAAGCTCAAAAGTATAAAGAATGAAGTGGAAATGGCAGGTGTACGTCGGGCTATGGTGAAAGATGGTGTTGCGCTTACCAAATTCTTTAAATGGTTGGAGGAAAATGTTGATTCGGAAGTACTAACTGAAGTTACGGTGGATAAAAAATTGTATGAGTTCCGCAGTCAGCAGGAAAATTTTATTGGCGAAAGTTTTGGAACAATTGCCGGATATGGTCCTCATGGAGCTATTGTTCATTACAGTGCCACCGAAGAATCTGCTTCAACGTTGAAGCCAGAAGGCATCTTTTTGCTCGATTCGGGTGGTCAGTACCTCGACGGAACAACTGATATTACACGTACTGTAGCACTTGGTAAAGTTACAGATAAGCAGAAAGCAGATTTTACGCTCGTTTTGAAAGGTCATATTTCCCTTGGAACAGCTATTTTCCCTTCCGGAACACGCGGAACACAGCTCGATATTCTGGCACGCAAAGCCATGTGGGATTTAGGCCTGAACTACGGACACGGAACAGGTCATGGAGTTGGTCATTTCCTCAATGTGCATGAAGGGCCGCAAAGCATCCGCATGGATGAAAATCCGACTGTGTTGCAGTTGGGTATGTTTATGTCAAACGAACCCGGTTTGTACCGCACCGGTGAATATGGCATCCGTACCGAAAATCTGGTTCACATTATTCCGGCTATGCAAACCGAATTCGGACAGTTTTTGCAGTTTGAAACAGTGACTTTGTTTCCGATTGACAAAAATCTGATTGCAACTGAAATACTTACTGAAAGCGAGAAAGCATGGTTGAACGCTTATCATCAAAAAGTGTTCGAAACTGTTTCTCCGATTTTGACTGAGGATGAAAAGAAATGGCTTGAAAATAAATGTAGTGCACTATAGCAGTACGTTCGGAAATAAGTAAGCTGAAAATAGATGATTGATTTTGAATTAAGCGGTAGCTCATTAGGCAAAAAATCCTCCACACCCGAACATTACGATGCTTCGTTGCTTTTCCGCATACATCGCTTTGAAAACCGGGAGCGTTACGGAATTGATAACAAAGCACTGCCGTTTACAGGCGTTGATGTCTGGAATTGTTATGAGGTTTCGTTTCTGACTGCTAATGGGTTTCCGGTTTCACGTATGATGAAGCTGATTTATCCATGCGAAAGTGAGTTTCTTGTTGAATCAAAATCACTGAAACTCTATCTGAACTCATTTAACATGGAACGCTTTGACAATTCGGTAAACGAATCCGAAAAATCAGTACTTGAAATCATACAGCGGGATTTAATTTCGTTGCTTGAGACTGATCTAACGGTTGTACTTTTCAGTGATAAAAGTGAAGAGCAAATTCCTTTTTCGGATTTAATGGACAGTCAACTTACCGATTTGATAGCTCCGGAAATACTTGAATCAATGGCATTTGATCATTTTTTGGAAAATCCTGAATTATTGAAAGGAAATCTTACCAATCAAATGCATGAATACGCTTTTCGTACTGATTTACTCCGCTCCAATTGCCGTGTTACCAATCAACCTGATTGGGGCGATTTATTCGTCAGAATTTCAGGTAATTACGAAATTGATTTTTCGTCGGTGGTGGAGTATTTGGTTTCATTTAGGAAAGAAAATCATTTTCATGAAGAAGTAGTGGAAATGATTTATAAACGACTCAACGACATCTTTAAACCGGATAAACTGATGGTAGCTGCCATGTACACCCGTCGTGGTGGTATAGATATTAATCCGGTCAGGGTTTCACACAGCGAGTTGATTGATGAAGCTTTTTTGAGCACGGAAACCCGATTGGCGAAAACATTGAGGCAATAACCTCACCCCTGACCCCTCTCCTCAAGGAGAGGGGAAATATCTTGTATTATTTTGTGATTTGTGTTTGCAAGAATGAAAAAAGAGTGTATCTTTGCACCCGCTAACAAGCAGCATGCGGCTGTGGCGTAATTGGTAGCCGCGCCAGACTTAGGATCTGGTGCCGAGAG
>CAZTDH010000203.1:0-4047 GCA_964612615.1 uncultured Paludibacter sp.
CACTTTTTAGTTGTTTTGTTACTTTAAAGTGGTCAACGTATTTCAGGCATTGACAGGCAAGCGGCAAGCGGTAAGCAGTTAGTGGCAAGTGGTATGATACAAATGTTTGATAAACATACAATTTTAAACTGTATTAACGTTATAAACTTTCAAACTAGTTTACTATTTTCCTTATTTCCGCATGAATATCCTCCCAAACAGCATCAGTCATTTTAGCTCCAAGCACTTCTACCACATTGCCCGAAACCAATGATCCAATTTCTCCGCAAACTTCAAGTGAATAATCATTAGCCAGTCCATATAAGAATCCGGCAGCATATAAATCACCCGCACCTGTGGTATCTATAGCATTGGCCAATCGGGGTTTAATCTGAACATGGTTGTCGCCAGATTTAATATACGAGCCTTCCTTACCCACCTTTACCACCGCAATATCGCAATGATCCGAAATATGAATAAGTGCTTCTTTAGGTTCTTTGCCGGTGAATGCACGCGCTTCCTCTTCATTGGCAAAAACAATATCGACATATTCCTTTACAATTTCATAAAGAAAATCGAGATTTGCTTCTACTACATTGTAGCTCGCCAAATCAATAGAGACCTTCATGCCTGCTTCTTTAGCCATTTTTACAGCGGTACGAATCAAATCATGGTTTTGAACCAGATATCCTTCAATATGGAAAATATCATACCCAACAAACATTTCAGGATTTAAATCTCCGGCTTCAAGTTCGCAGGCAGCCCCGAGGTAAGTACAAAGTGTACGTTCACTATCCGGCGAAACCAACACAATACAGCGTCCGGAAGGCGTTTCGCTTAATAATAATTGTGGTTCAACTCCATTATTTAGAGAATCGTTTGTGAAAAATAGCCCAATATCATCCTTTCCTATTTTGCCGACAAATCCGGCATTCATTCCAAGCTTTGTAATACCGTTGATGGTATTTGATGCAGAACCTCCGGTAGCCATTGCCTTGTTAAATTCACTTACTGCTGCGCTAATTTGCTCAGACCGCTCGGTATTTATTAATTGCATTCCGCCTTTTGGCAAATTTAAAGACAATAAAATGTTGTCATTGTCAATCTGCAATAAAATGTCTGTCAGGGCATTACCCATTCCTAATACTTTCTTCATAAAAATTAATCCTTATTTTTCTGCAAAGATATTGCATATTTCAATAAAACCTATTACTTTTGCAACGCATTTGAAAAAATGTACAACAAAAATTCTTCCTTAGCTCAGTTGGTTAGAGCATCTGACTGTTAATCAGAGGGTCCTTGGTTCAAGTCCAAGAGGGAGAGCTTTTAAAAAAGCTAAAGCGCAACATGAAAGCGTTTTAGCTTTTTTGTTTTAAGTAATTTGCCCCACATTTGCCCCACCCAAATCTTCGGACTGCCATTAATTCCCATATTTTAATGCATATATACATTGTACAAGAAATTACTATTCTAATTTAAGATAGTCAGGGATAAATGTTGTTGATTTTTATTATAAGTACAAAACAGATAGGGAAGGAAATAAGCTCCACTATATCAGGTATAAGGTCAAAGCTAAGCGTGGTAGCAATGCCATAGTTTAATAAATATAAGGGTGTAAATGAGCTCTTTTCTTTTTCCGATAAAATTTGTTCTGAAAATATTTTTTTGAGATCAATAGATATGGGATTGAAGGATTTGTGCAAAATAGCTGAAGTGGAAGATGTATCAACGTATACTTTCCGGCACTCTTGGGCTACCATCGCACAAAACCAATGTGGCGCATCTACTGAATAGGTTGGATTTGCATTAAATCACACCTCCGCCCACCGGGTTACTGAGGGTTACATTAAAAAGGATTTTTCGCCAATTGAAAAACTAAATATCTCAATATTTGATTATACTTAAAGATATAAAATACGAAATAATAGCATAGAACTTATTGAGTGCAAATACTGTGGCTATAGATATTAGTAATTTGAATTCTAAATAGTTATTTCACTATTTCAAACTCTCCTTTCAACTTAATGTCTTCGGAACTGCTTCCAATCCAAACTTCAAATTTTCCGGGTTCAACTGTCCAGTGCATATCTTTATCCAGCAATTCCAAATCGGCTGGTTTCAGCTTGAAATTAATTGTTTTGGTTTCGTTGGGGTTTAAAGTAACACGTTCAAAACCTCGTAACTGTGACTCATAAACAGTTACACTGCTAACCAAATCTTTTACATAAAGTTGGACTACTTCGTCGCCTTTGCGGCTACCGGAATTTTTAATATCCACTGAAACTGCAATTTCGCCCTGTGGATTTTGGGTTGTCGGAGTGATTTTAAGATTTGAATAGACAAATGTTGTATAACTTAACCCGTAACCAAACGGATAAAGCGCACCATTCACCGATGTATTTCCATATCCATTCGGTCCCTGACTAGGTTGTCCTGCTTGTGAACCTGGTTTGAAAGGAAAATTCAGTTCAATTTGTCCCACTGATTTTGGAAAAGTAACCGATAATTTGCCACCCGGATTATAATCGCCAAAAATGGTTTCTGCAATGGCTTGACCACCCAATGCATTTGGAAACCATGCTTCCAAAATTGCTGGTAAAAAGCGATTCTCCCAATTGATGGTCAAAGGTTGTCCATTAATCAACACCAGCACAATCGGTTTTCCGGTTTCTTTTAGAGCCATCAGTAGTTGTAATTGACGACCAGGAAGTCCTAATCCTGTGCGAGATTTGCTTTCACCACAACGTTTTTCATCTTCACCCACCACAGCAATGACAATATCCGATTGTTTTGCTTTTTCAACGGCTTCATTGATTGATTTTTGTTCTTCCTGAGTCAACGGAGTTGGTATAATTTCGCTTTCAGGCCAGATAGCATCCACCACATCACAACCTTGCGCATAATTAATATTGGCTGATTTCCCAACGTAATTTTTAATACCATCCAATACATTAGTAATCGTCAGATTCTGTGGGCCATAACGACTGATATAAGCATCTTTATTGGTTGCCAGCGGACCGGTTACCAATATATTTTTCAATGATTTAAGGTTCAATGGTAACAGATTATTTTCATTCTTAAGCAACACCAGTGATTCGTGTGCCATTTGCAATACAAAATCCTTAGTATCAGGTGAAGTAACAATTTTATCGGCTGCTTTAAGGTCTTTTACATAAGGCGAATCAAACAAACCCAATTGAAATTTTACCCGCAACACGTCAGAAACATTTCTGTCTAATGTTTTCATGGGGAGTTTTCCTTCGTTTACAAGTTCACGTAAAGGAAGAATATAATCTTGTGGTGGTGTGAATTGAGTTCTCACATTCAAACCTGCTTCAGCTACCTGAAGAACAGCCTCTTTATAATCACCAGCGACATGGTGCTTGGTTTGCACAAATTCCACGGCTTCACTGTCGGATACAATAAATCCTCTGAATCCAAACTGATTACGAAGCAATTCTGTGAGAAAATAATAACTTGCACTGACCGGAACTCCATCCCAATCGTTATAACTGCTCATCACGCCCATAGGATGGGACTCGCTGACTATTTTCCGATACGGATACAAATAAAGTTCATGCATTTCACGTGGTGCAACGTGCGGATCAGTGCGGGCATCGCCATCCCGACCGCCTTTTGGAACACTATAAACAGCATAATGTTTCAGAGTTGAAGCAACACCTTGTGATTGAATACCTTCGACCATTTGTTGTCCGAGTGCAGTAACATGATACGGTTCTTCGCCGTAACATTCCAACACGCGTCCCCAACGTGGATCGCGGGCAAGGTCGAGAATGGGCGCATAGACATTGGTATAACCTAATGCTTTTGCTTCACGTCCTGCAATAATACCGGCTTGTCGAACTAAAGCTTTATTCCATGTACTACCAATAGCAATAGGCGCCGGAAGTGGAGTAGCACGGTCGTGATTCAGACCATGAATGCCTTCGTTGGAAAAATCCACCGGAATTCCCAGCCGTGTTTCTTCTATAAACCAACGTTGAATGGTATTTATTGCTTCAGCATGTTTGCTGTAAGGGTAAGAATATTGCGTTGTTTTTAGTCCGT
>CAZTDH010000204.1:0-2781 GCA_964612615.1 uncultured Paludibacter sp.
GAAGGAAAACCTGTTTTAGCTAATAATATGAATTTCAGCATTGGTGATCAATATATTAACATCAACGGTATTCCTAAAGGATTTTATATTCTAAAAATGACTAAAGACAACATTTCCAAATCAATTCGATTTGTAAAATAAATTATCTCAATACCGAAAATGTTGCTTAACCAATCGACGAATGAAATCAGTTATTACTACAATTTCTATATTTTTTGTATTTTTAGTTGCTGCTCAAACAGAAGTCAAGTTTTCGCCGGTATTTATTCCTGTTACCGACACCGAAATTCTTAATTCAGGGCGAGGATTGGCACGATGGCAGGCACGAGTTGGAAGTATTCCTTATGCTTATATTGATAATTATTACCGGATTAAATGGGTTGATGTTGAACCAACTCAGGGCGTATATGATTTTTCTAAACTCGATATTGAAGCTGATATAGCTAAGAATAATGTAGATGGAAGGGGAATTTACGGATTAGCGGTTCGTTGTATTGACTCAGGTATTGATTACGGTTATCCAACTTATCTTAACAGCAAAATGACTGCGTGGTATAGCACGGCAAAAAAATGTTGGGTTCCCGATTGGAATAGTCCATATTTTCTGGAAAGACAAGATTCTATGGTAGCTGCATTGGGGCGAAAGTTTAATAATGATCCCAGAGTGGGATTTATTGATATTCGGTCTTATGGTAACTGGGGCGAGTGGCACTTGTCGGGTTTCGAAACACCTCCGGCACCTTTAACAACAGTCACTACAGCTACCATTCAGCACATGATTGATACCTATATTAAAGCTTTTCCTGATAAACAGCTAATTATGTTGAGTGATAACGCTACAGGGCTGGATTATGCCATGTCGAAAACTAATACCAAATATCCAATCGGTTGGCGACGTGATTCGTGGGGAAGCCCACTATTTGATAATGTAAAAAAAACAACAACATGGTCTAAGGCATCAGAACGTTGGAAAACTGCACCTGTAATTATTGAGAGTATCGATGCCGCTAGAATGGAATATGATATAGTTTTGAATCAAATCATAGATTATCACATTTCTTCCATACAAAATACAAATATTGTTCCGTGGAGTACTTTATCTCAGGGAGCTAAAGACTCTTTATTAAGTTGTGTAAAATCATCGGGCTTTCGGTATATAGTCAGAAGCGTTAATTGTCCGGCTGTTTTTGTTCCCGGGCAAACCATAAACCTAAAATCTGAATGGTCGAATGTGGGAAATGCTCCTATTTATCGCGATTGGAAAGTAACTTATCGAATTACGAACCAAACCTCCGGAGCAGTTGTATTGGAAATACCATCAACAATTGATTTAAGGAAACTTTTGCCAACCTATAGTTTTGCTACCACTATTGACGTTCCTGTATTATTTAATGATTTTTTTGTTTTACCAGCTAATTTCAGCAAAGGAAACTACAATCTCGAAATTATAGTAACAGATCCTACAAACTATCTGGCACCGCTTAAGTTAGCTATTCTGGGTCGTAAAACTTCTGGTGCATATGGTTTAGGAACAATTGGAGTTGATACACAAAGTGCAGTCAACGAATTGACTTTTCAGAATGATTTTTTTTGGGCGGGTATTTCGAATTCCGAAATAAAACTTACTTTTCAAACAGCCGGAGTTTATTCATATAGTGTGTTTAATCTCGAAGGAAAAGCTGTTTTAGTTAGTAAAAGTATGAATTTCAACATTGGAGATTACTTTATTAATATAAATGACCTTCCAAAAGGGTTTTATATCCTCAAAATCTACAAGGACAACACGTCCAAGTCCATTCGATTTGTAAAATAAATTTGTCATAATTTTAGCGTTGAAAGCAATGAATAATTTAATGAAAAATATTCTCGATTATAGCATTCAGAATAACGAAATTGCTATTTGGTGGATTGGTCAATCAGGTTTTATTATTAAAACTCCTAACGGTAAAATCACAGTTACTGATGCGTATCTAACAAATTCGGCTGCAAAAATACGCCCTGATTTAGAACGGCTTACACCAGTTCCAATTGAACCGGAAGAGTTGGTTTGCGATTATTTTATTTGCACTCATAACCATATCGACCACTTTGATCCCGAAACTATAGAACGCCTTAAAAACAAAGAATCAATTACCTTTATTGGTCCTCGTAACGTGATAAAAGCATTTAAAAAATTGAAAGATCCAATAGATAATGCTGTTTTACTTGAGGCAGGTGATACTCTGCAAATGGGAGATATAACGCTTACAGGTACTTTTTGTATCCCAAACGTTGATGCAGTTTTAGATAGTGTTGGTATAATTTTCAATTATGAAGGTAAAACAATTTACCAATCAGGGGATACAAGCTACCATTCCTTTTTAAACTATTTGGAGAAATTCAAGATTGATCTTGCCGTACTTAGTATTGCCGGAGTGCCGGGTAATTTTACTTATCAGGAAGCTTTTGAATTATGTAAGGTTTTAAAACCTGAAATTGCAATTCCTTGTCATTTTGATATGTTTATTAATTATCAGGAAAATCCTGAACTTTTCAGTCAATTATTTGAAAATGAAAAAGCAGGAATAAAAGCAGTTATTCCGCAAATAGGTAAGCCTATTATTCTTTAATTTTATATTTCTATTAAATGCTTACAGGAAAATACAACATACTTTATCAACAACTTTATGGTGTTATTGATTCAAGTCGGATTTTTCACGACCCGCTGCATACACTGGCTTTTGGGGCCGATGCAAGTTTTTATAAACTTATTCCAAAGTTGGTTATTAAGACAAAAAATGA
>CAZTDH010000204.1:2881-4026 GCA_964612615.1 uncultured Paludibacter sp.
AATAATAAATGAAATTACAGAATTAGCGAAATCAGTAAAGCAAAATACACCGCTTGCCGAAAGAATTGCACGAAAATATAAAATTAAAAACACAACCGGTTATAGTCTGAATGCGCTGATTGATTTCTCAGATCCTTTTGAAATTATAGAACATTTAATGATTGGTTCAGAGGGTACTTTGGGATTTATTTCCGAAATAACTTACAGGACAGTCGAAGAATACTCATTCAGAGCCAGTTCGTTGATGATTTTTTCGGATATCGAAATTGCCTGCAAAGCAGTCTCAAAGCTCAAATTCGCCCCAGTATCCGCAGTTGAATTAATTGACCGTTCTGGCTTAAAGTCTGTAGAGAATCAGGTTGGAATGCCCGATTACCTTAAAACATTAGGAGAAAAAGCCTGTGCCATTTTAGTTGAGACACAGGCAAATTCTGAGATACAAATTGATAATCAAATTTCAGACATTCTACAATTTGTACAATCTTTTCCAAGTGAAATTCCTATTGAATTTACAAAAATTCCGGCGGAATATGCAACTCTCTGGAAAATTCGGAAAGGACTTTTCCCATCAGTTGGAGCAGTAAGAAAATCAGGAACTACAGTTATTATTGAAGATGTTGCTTTCCCTGTTGAGCGTTTAGCAGAAGCAACTCTTGATTTACAAGGACTTTTTAAAAAGTGGAATTACAATGAAGCGGCTATTTTTGGCCATGCGCTGGATGGAAATCTTCATTTTGTTTTTACACAGGATTTTAATGACACCCGGGAAATTGAGCGTTACAAGGGTTTTATGTCAGAAGTAGCTGACACTGTGGTCTCCAAATACGATGGTTCATTAAAAGCTGAACATGGAACGGGTAGAAATATGGCTCCTTTTGTAGAATTAGAATGGGGAAAAGAGGCGTATCAGATTATGAAACACATCAAACAAATTTTCGATCCACATAATTTGTTAAATCCGGGTGTAATTCTCAACAATGATTCGGAAGCACATTTAAAGAACCTGAAACCAATTCCTGCTGCAAACGAGAAAATTGATAAATGTATAGAATGTGGATTCTGTGAACCTACTTGCGTATCGGCTGAATTAACGCTCACACCCCGTCAACGGATTGTTGCTTACCGTGAAATATCCAAACTTCGTA
>CAZTDH010000205.1:0-4013 GCA_964612615.1 uncultured Paludibacter sp.
TTTTTTGTTTTAATTTTATCATTCTATTTAAAAAGCAGCAACAAAAGTAATGATATTCTTTCAATGATAATAAAAAGCCCTTTGTTAGTGGACTTTATTTAACTTATTATTGCAAAAATACTGACATTGTAGCAAAAGTCATACTTTCTTCGATAAATTGTTTAAAATCCATTTAAAAAGGGAATTTTTGAAGTGCAGCGTTTTCTTTTTCACTCATTTGTAATCTTAACTTTGGCGTTTTATCATCCTGACCACACAAATGCAATACGCCATGTATCAGAATCCGTTTTAATTCCTGCTCAAAACTAACATTAAACTCTGTAGCATTCGACATAACGGTATCGAGGCTTATAAAAATGTCACCCGAAATAGTGCTTCCTTCGCTATAATCAAACGTAATAATATCAGTGTAATAATCGTGATTCAGGTATTGTTTGTTGATTTCCAGAATGCGTTCGTCTGAACAGAAAATATAAGCAATATCACCGGTTTTAAAACCAAAACTTGCAGCGGTTTCCTTTATCCAGCGGCTGATTTTCTGCTTTTCGAGTGCAGGAAGTTTTATATTTTCGGCAATGTATTGAATCATATCAACTTAATGAAAAAATAAATATCCAAGTAATATAGCCGCTGTAATCCCTACCACATCGGCAAAAAGACCACAAAGAATGGCGTATCGGGTATTTTTTATACCAACTGACCCAAAATAAACAGCAATTATATAAAAAGTGGTGTCTGTTGAACCCTGAATAATACTGGAAAGTCGACCTACAAACGAATCAGCACCATGCAATTTCATAGTTTCAATCATCATTCCACGCGCTCCGCTGCCACTCAACGGTTTCATTAAAGCTGTTGGCAAAGCGTCAACGAATTCAGTATTAATGCCGGTCAGCGATACTAACCAGCGAATTCCATCGACCATAAAAGTCATTGCTCCCGAAGCTCTGAACATGCCAATTGCCACTAAAATAGCAATCAAATAAGGTATAATACCGATTGCCACCTGAAATCCTTCTTTTGCTCCTTCGATAAAAGCATCATAGACGTTTATTTTTTTTATTAACGCCATGCTAATGAAGCTGATAATTATGGA
The DNA here is from genome assembly GCA_964612615.1 of uncultured Paludibacter sp. Taxonomy (GTDB): domain Bacteria; phylum Bacteroidota; class Bacteroidia; order Bacteroidales; family Paludibacteraceae; genus Paludibacter. Next base: position 1,097 of record CAZTDH010000205.1, read on the forward strand.
AAAAAGAATGAAATTAGCTGCAAAACCTGAATATTGAGCAATTTGTTCTTTGGGTAATCCACTTAGAAAATAAATAATTCCGACAATCAGAAGCGAAATTCCGCCCAATGTTCCCATTACCACACGGTTAAACAGATTAATTTTCTGAATTATTGCAACGCTGATTAGTCCGGCAACAAAAGCAATAAACGTGGCTAAAAGGATAGGAATAAAAACGTCAGCCGGATTTACGGCTCCAAGTTGAGCTCTGTAAACGAGTATGCTGACCGGAATTAATGTTAATCCGGCAGTGTTTAGCACCAGAAATAAAATCATGGAATTGGAAGCCTTGTCTTTTTCGGTGTTCAGTTCCTGCATTTCGCGCATGGCTTTCAATCCCATGGGCGTGGCGGCATTATCAAGTCCTAACATTGTGGCTGAAAGGTTCATAAACATACTTGCCAGTGCCGGATGACCTTTGGGAATTTCAGGAAATATCTTGACGAAAAACGGTGCGACAACGCGTGATAAACGCTCCAGTACGCCACCTTTCTCTCCGATTTTCATTACTCCCAACCACAACGATAAAGCCCCGGTTAAACCCAGTGAAACTTCAAAGCCCGATTTTGCTGAGCCAAATGCAGCTGTCATTATATCCGAGAAAATCTGAGTATTTCCTGTAAAAATCAATTGTACTAACGCAACTACAAAGGCAATAAGAATAAAGCCAATCCAGATATAGTTCAGAATCATAAAGTATTCAATTTATAAGATTTACACACACTTTGAGCACAAAAGTACATTTTTTTTTACTTTGCTCAATAGGTTCATTGCCGGATTTGTTCAATGGACTAATTTTAATCGATATTCAACAGTGAAATTAATCAAGAAATTTTTCTTTAAATACTTGTCTAAAATCAACTTTTTTTGGACTAAATATTATAAATTTGCAACTCCGTAAAATCACTAAAAATATTACTATGACAATCCGCCAACTCTCCGTTTTCCTCGAAAACAAAACCGGTCATCTCAACGAAATCCTGGCCGTATTAGCCAAACAAAACATCAATATTATCGCACTTACAGTAGCCGATTCAAGCGATTACGGTATTCTTCGTGCTATAGTTTCCGACCCCGAAAAAGCACTGGAAGCTCTTCGTGCCGAACATTTTACGGTGCGAGTTCACGATATACTTTCGCTCGAAATGCCAGCAGCACCGGGTTCTATGTCACATATTCTCGATTTATTTACTGCTGCCGATATTTGTATAGAATATGTGTATGCGTTTAGTTTTGGCAGTAAATCTATTCTGATGATTCGTACCGACAATCGCGAAAAAGCCATTGAGGTTATCCAAAACAACGGATTGAAATCAATTAATGAAGAAGAATTAAAATAGAACGGTTTACCTTATAACACGACCGAAGGGAGTAAATATCACTAAGTAAATAACAGCGAAGCGAATAACAGGAAGTAAAAATGATCTGGAATAAAGAAATAGAATGTATGAGCCGCGAAGAAATGCGGAAATTACAAGGTAAAAGACTACAGCAATTAGTGAATCATGTATATGAAAATGTGGCCTTTTATCGTCGACGGATGGACGAAATGGGAGTGAAGCCTGATGATATTCAAACCATTGATGATATTGTGAAACTTCCCTTTACTTATAAAAATGATTTACGCGACCATTATCCGTTTGGGCTTTTTGCTGTTCAGATGAAAGATATTGTGCGTGTTCATGCTTCGAGTGGCACGACCGGAAAGCCGACAACAGTGGGTTATACCAAAAATGATATTGAAAACTGGCGTGAAGTGTTGGCTCGTTGTTTGTCTATGGCCGGAATTTCTGAGAATGACATTATGCAGGTTTCGTACGGTTACGGATTGTTTACCGGTGGGCTTGGTGTTCATTATGGCGCTGAGACAGTTGGTACTACAGTTATTCCAATTTCCGGTGGGAATACCCGTCGTCAGTTGCAACTGATGGCCGATTATGGTTCTACCGTGTTGGCTTGTACGCCTTCTTATGCCCTTCACTTAGCAGATGCTCTGACAGAGAACGGTTATTCTTTGGCAGATATGAAATTGAAGATTGGAGTTTTTGGTGCTGAACCCTGGACTGAAAACATGCGGATAGAGCTTGAGAAGAAATGGGGAATTAAGGCCTATGATATTTACGGTTTGAGTGAAATCATGGGGCCTGGTGTAGCAAATGATTGCGAATGTCATGCAGGATTACATGTTCATGAAGATCATTTCTTTCCAGAAATTGTTCATCCTGATACGAAAAAACCTATGTCGGTTGGCGAGGAAGGTGAACTTGTTTTCACTACACTGACTAAAGAAGGAATTCCCTTGCTGCGCTATAATACCCGCGATTTATCAACTTTGAATCGTTCAACATGCGAGTGTGGAAGAACCACCGTACGCATGAAGAAAATCACCGGTCGCAGCGACGATATGCTCATTATTCGTGGAGTAAACCTGTTCCCATCACAAATTGAACACGTGCTTCTCGAAATGGGTGAAACAAGTGCTCATTACATGCTTTATGTCGATAATGTAAATAATCTGGATACGCTTGAACTTCAGGTGGAATTGGAAGAATCGCAAATGGTGGAAACTATTCGAGACCTTCAAAATCTGTCAAAAAAAATAGAACATGCGCTCAATAGTGCTATTGGTCTCAGCGTAAAAGTAAAGTTGGTTGAACCCAAAACCATTGCACGTAGCGAAGGAAAGGCTGTGAGGGTGATTGATAATAGAAAAAAATGATAAAGAAAGAACTTGTCGATTCGCTTTTTGCTCAGTTTGATGAGCCGGATATAACCAGCTTATCCATTCGTGAAGTTGGAAAACTAGTCTCGCAGATTGAGGCACAGAGTGCTGTGGAATTTATTCACATGGAAATGGGTGTGCCGGGACTGCCTGCTT
>CAZTDH010000206.1:0-3985 GCA_964612615.1 uncultured Paludibacter sp.
TAGGTGGAAAACTTCACTATCAGAGAACGTGGTCTAAAACGTTTAATGCCATTAGCAAATTAGCTAATAAAATGAAATTCCAACCCTAACCCATTATCAAATTCTGTTTATTCCCCTAAAATTTGTATTTTTGTCGTTCATCATTATATTCTGAAAAAGTTACACAAGCATGAAAGCCTCATTGATTATTGCAATTTACAACAATGTTCGGTTTCTGAAGGCTGTACTTGATTCACTTCAATTTCAAACCGAAAAAGATTTTGAGATTATCATTGCCGAAGATGGTGAGACTCCTGCTGTTAAGCAGTTTATAGCTACTTATAAATTTGAGCAACCCTGGCAACATCTGACTCAAAAAGACGAAGGGTGGCGTAAAAATCAGGCTCTGAATATGGCTATAAGAGCTTCTAAAGCCGAATGGTTGATTTTTATTGACGGTGATTGCATACCGCATCCCCGTTTTATTGAAATGCATCTTCGATATTCCGGTGAACAGAATATTTTAGCCGGAAAACGTGTAAAATTAGATAAAAGCACTTCTGTTAAGTTGCTAAACGACAGCTTAAAAATTTCGGATTTACAAAAAAGATTGTTTCGAAAACTAATCTTCGGAAAAGGAACAATAAAATTCATTGAAGAAGGTTTCTTTATTTCCCCAGATGGTTTCTTTAGTTTTATTCCTAAAGTACGGAAGAACAATAAGTTGGTGGGCAGTAATATGTCTTTTTCAAAAAAAGCAATTTGCGCTATTAATGGGTTTGATGAGGATTACAAATTACCGGCAGTTGGCGAAGATTTCGACTTGACATGGCGTTTTGACGCTGCAGGTTACAAACATGTTTCCCTACGGAATCTGGCTGTACAGTATCACTTGCAACATCATGAAAACTGGGTAGATCAGGATGTGAATATGGAAATTTGTCGAAGAAAACAAAAGGAAAATAATTTTGTGTGTAAAAACGGTTTAATCAAAACTGAATTAAAATGATATGATTCAACCTATTAGCCTGATTATTTCTTTTTATAATAAAATTGAACTCCTTAAATTCATTTTTGCGGCACTCGAACGTCAAACCTATCGGAATTTTGAAGTGGTTATTGCTGACGATGGCTCAAAACCGGAAGTTGTTGCAGAAATTGAACGAATAAAATTAAATTACTTTTTTCCGATTAAACATGTTTGGCAAGAAGATGATGGCTGGCAAAAAAATAAAATTCTGAATAAGGCCATAGTTGCTTCTGAAGGTGAATATCTTATTTTTATAGATGGCGATTGCATTCCGCACCGACGATTCATTCAGGAACACATAGAAAACAGAGCTGAAAATCAGGCAATAAGTGGTCGGCGAATTTTGCTTACTGAGAAAATTTCGAAAGCTTTGGATTTAAAGAAGATACAAAGCGGCTATTTCGATTTCTTAGTCGGATTTCCACTTATTTTTCAAACCATTTTCGAAGGTAAAAAAACCTACATGGAGGATATGATTCGCATCCGGAATCCGTTTTTGCGGAGATTATTGCTAAAAGATCGTCGCCGTTACCTGCTTGGCTGTAATTATTCGGTATGGAAAAGTGATTTGGTCAAAGTGAACGGATTCGATGAACGTTTTGTGTATCCCGGCATGGGTGAAGATACTGATTTGGAAGAACGTTTGGCCAGAATCGGTATTTTCTGCATTTCAAAAAAGCATTTGGTGACTATTTTTCATGTCTATCATGTTCATTTCGATACTGATTATAAGCCAAATAGAATATTATTCGAAGAAAATAATTTTAAAAAGGTTATCTATACTCCTTTTGGTATCAATAAATTTTAAATAATGATTTCATTAATTGTTTGTTCTCGAAATATTGTTCTTCCGCTAGAATTTGTTGAAAACATAAAGCGAACTATTGGTGTTGATTATGAAATAATTAGCATCGATAATTCACAAAATAAATACTCCATTTTTTCAGCCTATAATCTTGGTGTGAAACTGAGTAAATCAGACTATTTGTGTTTTATTCATGATGATGTTTTTTTTCACACTCAGAACTGGGGACAGAAAGTTATTGATCATCTGAATATACCTGAAACCGGCATAATAGGACTGGCTGGTGGCGATGCTTTGACTCGTGTTCCTTCGGATTGGTCGGCTTTGAACCCAAGTGTGAACATTATTCATACCGACAAGCATGGTATTGAACCTCAGGAAATAGTCCATTTCCCCAAAAACTATAAAAAAAGTTCGCGATCAGTGGTATTGCTCGATGGGGTGTTCATGTGCATGAACCGGGCTTTTTTTGAAAAAATAAGCTTCGATGAACATATCGGCGGATTCCACGGCTATGATTATGACATTAGCATTCAGTCATTTATGGCTGGTTACACCAATTATGTAATTTATGACGTAATAGTTGAGCATTTTTCGAAAGGGAATATGGATGCAACCTATTTCAGAACTTTGAAGAAAATATTTGAGAAATGGGAAGAGTATCTTCCTCTGTTTGAGAGAAATATAACAAAAGAAGAGCAAAACCATTTGTTGCCACAACTTGAAACTAAAAGATTAAATAAGCTTATAAAACGATTGGTTCGTTCGGGTATGCCTTCCCGCGAAACAGCTGAAATTATTTCAATTTACACAAAAAAAATCAACTCCAAAACTGCAGTTTTTCTTCTTAATTTCATTCGAATACGAATTTTTTTCATTCGAATTACCTCCACGCTCAGAAATAAGAATAACTATTAACCACTATGAAACACGTTATCAAATACCTGAATTACATAAATCTATTGTCAGCATTATATCTGGCAGCCAGCTCAATGTATTATTATCCCATTCAAAAGGCCGGTTTTTATATGTTTTTTGCCAGTTTCATTTTGGAAATTTTACTTGAACAGAAATGGAAAACAGTTCGTTTGGATAAAGTCCGTATCTATTATATTGTTTTGGCTGTTTTCTTTCTTCTTTCACTGATATATATTCCATTCGAAAATTCCAGAAAATATACTCATTTTTTACTCGAAAAACGATTCTCATTGTTTGGATTTGCTCTTGTAGGATTTTTTGGAGTCAACGATAAGTTCAGACTCAATTACTTCCTAAATACTTTTATTATCTCATCAATTGTTGCCATAATTTATCTAATATTTTACCGGGTTGGCATACATGTATTTATAGAGAACCCTGGGTGGAAAGAAGTGTTAGAACTTACCCGCGTTAAATATGTAAATTCTCACATGGGTTACGATCTATATTTAAATATCTCTCTTATCAGTATTTGGTATATCTTAACCCGTTCCTGGTCAAGAACTATTTGGTGGAAACGATATATGTATATTGGAGCCTTAACTGTGATTTTAAGCGCCTTGTCTATTTCAGAAGGTAGGAGTGGCTTTATTATGGGTGTATTACTAATGCTCAGCTTTATATTTGTTGAAATTTGGAAAAGAAGAAAAGCGATGGGAATGGTAATCGGATTTATCATTCCGTTCTTGCTGATTGGAATTGTAAGCCAACATAAACGAATGACTGAAGGTCAGATAAAGGCAGAACCCAGATTTTTTTTATGGAAAAGCGCTTTATCTGTTATTGAAGAAAATCCTTTAATTGGCTTTGGAATAAGTGATGCTCAGGAAAAATTTGATGCTGCCAGAAGGATATACGAATCTCCGGAGTTTCGAATAAACTGGACAATAAGTAAACACTTGGATTGCCACGATCAGTATTTACAAACTACTATGGAATTTGGAATTATTGGTCTTTTGATTCTTCTTTTCTTATATATTTCACCTGTATTTTTTGCAGAAAAAAACAAAAGAATGCTAGCGATATTCCTGATGTTTTTGTGTGCTTATCAATCTGTTTTCGACATGTTTGTTACCGGACCTTTTTCGGCAATTTTCTGTATTCTGGTAATACTTATTTTATCAGTGAAAAACAATATTGTGAAAGGTCACACAGCAGAGATAATCGAAGAATAACTATTTTCGTCCAAAATC
>CAZTDH010000207.1:0-3984 GCA_964612615.1 uncultured Paludibacter sp.
TGAATTATGCTAACCATTTTTCATTTTTCTTATATCGAACTCACGTTAATTTATTTTTCTATCCAGACTAAACCAGCTTCCGCCATTATGCACATTGCTAAAACCCCTTGAAGTTAAAACACCTTTGGCTGTTGCACTTCTTGAACCTGATGCGCAACAGGTAATAATCACCTGATTTTTCCCTTTTAGTTTACCTATACTTCCAACAAGTTTATCGAGCGGTATGTTTACCGAACCACTGATATGTCCGCCTGCATATTCGCCCTTAGTGCGAACATCAATAATCAGTGCACCTTGTTTTAGCAACTCTGCAAAATCTGCTTTCGGAGCAATTCCGAATAATTTCTTTAATGTTTCTATCATTTTGGTTTTGGGTTTCGCGATTTTTAATCGCGGTTTAAAAAGTTTGAAAGTTTGTGTTTTGACGCTGCAAAGGTAAAACAATATTTTGAATTATTATAGTATCACTAATAAATTATTTTGTTATCACTAAAATAATTTATATCTTTGTAGTCGAATTAGCAATCAATAAAACATATAATACTGACAATCATGCTGTTTAAAGAAAATATATCACCCAAACTTGCTGAAGAACTTTTCAATGACAGCGAAAAGGTGTTGAAATTTATAGCCGACGTGAAATGGAAGAACGGTTTTGCATGCCGGAATTGTGGTCACACCAACTATTGCGAGGGAAAAACACCTTCATCGCGGCGTTGCACCCGTTGCAAAAAAGAAGAATCGGCTGCAGCAAATACTATTTTCCACAACATCAAATTCCCTGTAAACAAGGCCTTTTTTATTGCCTACAATGTTTGTGTATTGGGTAACGATATATCGTCCTATAATTATTCCGACCAGTTAGGTCTAAACCAAATGACTTGCTGGAAATTTCGAAAACGGATTCAAAACTGCGTTTCTAAGCTCGAAGGCACTGAAAAAAGCAAAATTCAGACTATTTTATTGTCGGAATATAAATAGTTTTCGTTAGTTTTGGGCTTCATTATAAAATCAACGAATATGAATTCTAAAAACTTCTGCAAATTACTGTTTATGTCTGCATTTCTATTTTCTTCCATTTTTTCAAATGCACAGGATTGGGCAAATTTAAAACGCTATCAAAAGGAAAACGCCGGACTTAAAACACCTGCAAAAAATGAAAACCGAGTTGTGTTTATGGGAAATTCCATTACACAAGGTTGGAAAGAAAAAGACTCTGCATTCTTTCAAATAAATCCTTACATCTGCCGTGGAATAAGCGGACAAACTACCCCTCAAATGCTGATTCGCTTTCGACAGGATGTAATTGCACTAAAGCCCAAAGTGGTGGTAATTCTGGCCGGAACAAATGATATTGCAGGAAATACCGGTCCATCTTCTCTCGAAATGATTATGGACAACCTGGCTTCGATGACCGAGATTGCAAAAGCCAACCATATTAAAGTAATTCTGTGTTCCATTCTTCCAGCCTACGATTATCCATGGCGCAAAGGACTTGAACCCAATATCAAGATTCCAAAGATGAATGATATGATAAAAGACTATTGCAAAAAAACAAATACTTTTTACCTGGATTATTTCTCTGCAATGGCAGATGATAAAAATGGAATGAAAGCTGAACTGACCACAGACGGTGTTCACTGCACACCTCAGGGTTACAAACTAATGGAAACAATGGTTCAGGAAGCCATTGGTAAGGTTTTAAAAGCAAAAAAAATTGATTAGTTGTTTAGCAAATTGTTGATTTTTAAATAGTAAATGGTAAATGTTTAAATAGTAAATATAAAGATGATTTACAATCAATGGTACGTGATTCTCGAATCGCGCGAAGTAAAAGCTAAAAAGCCAATCAAAATCACCCGACTGAACGAAACCATGGTAGTTTGGCGTGACTCAGAGGGAAAAGTCTGCTGCATAGCCGACCGATGCTGCCATCGCGGAGCATCGTTATCGTGCGGAAAACTGGTGGATGGCAAGGTGGAATGTCCATTTCACGGATTTCTATTCGATGGCGAAGGAAAAGTCAAACTGATCCCTGCCATTGGCAAAAACGGAACTATTCCCGAATCGCAAAAAGTAAATGCGTATACAACTTACGAAAATTATGGACTAATCTGGATTTGGTATGGCGATAACGATAAGAAAACCGACGAACCATTCTTTTTCAAGGAACTGGCCGACATGTCCTACTCCACTTTTATCGACCCATGGAATTCGCATTATTCCCGTTGTATTGAAAATCAATTGGATGTGGTTCATCTTCCGTTTGTACATAAAACCACTATTGGAGCCGGTAATAAAACCCTGGTAAATGGGCCGGTAGCAATTCGAGACGGTAATTTGTTGACGTTTTATGTTGATAATGTGATTGATGATGGTAAAACTGAGCCACTCAAACCCGATGAAATCATTGATTATAAAAAGCTCTTCAATTTGCAATTTCATTACCCCAATATCTGGAAAAATCCAATTTCTAAGACTTTTCAGGCCTTTATAGCTTTTGTACCTGTAGACGAAGAAAATACATTGGTTTACCTGCGCAATTACCAGAGTTTTCTGAAAATCCCGGTGTTGAAACAAATTGTCAATTATTTTCTGAAACTATCTAACATCGTTATTCTGAGACAGGATAAACGGGTGGTTATCACTCAACTTCCTAAGAAAACTGCTGTAAAAATGGATGAACGGCTTATCATGGGCGATAAACCAATCATTGAATACCGCAAGCACCGGGAAGAATTGATGAAAAGTTGAAGAAACTTCAATAAGACTGCAAATAACCGATAAACATAAACAGTGTTTATCGGTTATTTTTTTGAAGTTGCCCATTAAATTTCCCTCGCTTTCGATTACAACTATTCGTTTTCGAATGCTACCCAAATAATCAAAAACATATATAAACCTCATTATCTGACACTTGTTATTTTGGCACAGCAATTGATTTATTTTTGGCACAACAAAATAGTTTATAAATAAATCAAAAAATAAAAACAAAAACAAGCTTATGAAATCACTATTTAATTTTAAGACACTGCTCGTTTCACTTTCAGTTATTATGTTTATATCGTGTACAAACATGAATGCTCCTGAAATGAGCTCAACTTTCACAGCCATAGCAAACGATGCATTGGCAACTCCAATTGGCGAAGCTGCTATTGTTGACGCTGATCTGTCGATAAATGCTTTTATTAAAACTGCCGGAATGCAAAAAGCAGGTGCTTCCGTAGCCCCTGTAGATAAAGATGATGATGATGATGCTTTCCCAAAAGTTAGTCAGATATCAGAAAAAGATGCTTATCCTCGTGAATTTATTATCGACTATGGTGATAAAGGTTATATCACCCGGACAAATGTAAAATATACAGGTCGGATACATTATATTGTAAGTGACATTACCTGCAAAAAGAAGGAATACAAATATGAAAATTTCAGTGTAAATGATAATGTCGTAGAAGGTAGTAAAACCGTAGAAGTATTATCAAAAGGTGTATTACGCTTTGTTTCCGAAGAAACCACTAAAACAGCCAAAGGTGAACACAAAACCTATCGTTACTCCGAACGTAAACGTACCAAAATTGATACAGGTAAAGGAATTCTGGTAGGCGATGGAGATAATGACTCAGATGATTATACTATGTACAATTATTCTATTGATATTGTTATTAAAGGTATAAATGCAAAAGGTGAAGAATACTCTATGAGAACAGTTGAACCAATGGTTACTGATTATACCAGAAAAGGTTTTGCCAAAGGAATCATGTCTGTAACTACTAAAAAAGGAACAAAACATTTGGATTACAGCAAGGAAGGTTCTAACAAAGAAGTAGATTATAAAGAAAAAGACAATAACTCGAATAATAACTCTGACAACAATAATTCGGATAAAAATTCTGATAATAATAATTCGAAAGAAAACAACTCTAACAACAGCAATTCGAACAGTAATTCTGAAAATTCTAACAAGAACTAACGAATCAGATTATA
>CAZTDH010000208.1:0-3980 GCA_964612615.1 uncultured Paludibacter sp.
GGAGCACGTGTTCATGCCGAAATTACCGGTAACGCACATTTCTATGCGCTGAGCGAAATGGAATGTTTGGATCAAATCAAAGAACTTATTTCGTTGATACCTCACAGCAATCAACAAAAAGCAGCCAGTGTAGAACCGAAAGCGCCAAAATCAAAGAAAAATATCGAGAATATTATTCCATCTGATCCAAAACAACCTTATGATGTTCGCGATATAATTTACGCATTATCAGATGATTCAAAATTCCTGGAAGTTCATGAACTCTGGGCTGCAAATATCGTTATCGGTTTTGGTCGTCTGAACGGTGAAACAGTTGGTTTTGTAGCCAATCAGCCTATGTATTTGGCCGGAGTACTTGACTGCGATTCGTCAGACAAAGCTGCTCGTTTTATTCGTTACTGTGATGCTTTTAATATTCCAATCATAACACTTGAAGATATGCCGGGTTATTTACCGGGAGTTGATCAGGAACATGCCGGAGTTATTCGCCACGGTGCTAAAATGTTGTATGCATATTCCGAAGCAACTGTACCTAAAATCACCGTTATTCTGCGTAAAGCGTATGGTGGAGGTTATATTGCCATGAATTCGCGTCACCTTGGTGCTGACTTTATGCTGGCATGGCCAAGTGCCGAAATTGCCGTAATGGGACCCGAAGGAGCTGCGAACATTATTTTCCGCAAGGAAATTATGGAAGCAGAGGATGAAGATGCAATGCGTCAATTGAAAGTGCAGGAATATATCGAGAAATTTGCAAATCCATTTGTAGCCGCTTCAAAAGGCTATATCGATGCAGTAATCGAACCTATGGAAACACGCGGTATGTTGTTACATGCACTTGAAGTTTCGAAAAACAAAGACGATTATCGTCCGGCAAAAAAACACGGAATTCCTCCGTTTTAATTCATAATTAACAATTAATAATTAATAAGTTAAGTTGAAATAGAGTTTTATGTTTTTAATCGTTTTTATTAACTATAAACTATCAACTATAAACTGTCAACTAAAATAATTATGGAAACAGAAAAACAGGAATTTGTTGATTTTGCCGTAACGGCCCGAAAATATAAGACCCTTCTTACCAAAAAGTATCAAAACAGAAAGGTGTGGGTGAATCCAAGTGCATTTGAGATTCAATCCATCATTCCCGGAACAATTTTGGAAGTATTTATAAAAGAAGGAGATGTGGTAAAAGAAGGTGCTCCACTTTTAATTTTGGAAGCAATGAAAATGCAAAACCGGATTGAAATGCCTTTTACAGCACGCATTAAGGCTATCAATGTGGAAGTTGGAGCTCGTATTCCAAAAGACTCTTTGATGATTGAATTAGAGTCTGTAGACGAAGACGAAGAATAGCACTTAACCCTATATTTCAAAAAAGAGACTGATTTCAAATAATCAGTCTCTTTTTTACTTTTGATGATGAACAAGCTGAATCATTAGCGTTCAGAAGAAATATCATATTCATATTACATTATTACCGAGCTATCACTATCTTACCCGTTCTTGAATTTCTTCCATTAGTTACTTTCACAATATAAAATCCCTGTTGAATATCGTCGACAGGAATAGTGGTTGAAGCACTTATTTGAAGTTTTTTCAACACTTTGCCCGACATATCTGAAATAGACACATCAGCATTGCCTGATATTTTTTCATCCAGTTGAATAGTAATAAAATTTTTAGCCGGAACAGGATACAGATGGAATAAATCTGCTTCAGGCACCGATAAACCTGAACTGTGTGCCACTACCTTATAAATGGCAGTGGTACGGGCAGACAAACTTCCTATATTCTGATTTGTTGCACTGCCATCTGCCGCCACAAAAATTTCCTGCAAAGTGCCGGTAAGCAAATCTTTCAACACATAATTTCCTGAAGGCATAGTACCCGGATAAAAACTTATCTGAACATTACTGAGCTGTGTGGCACTGAGATTGGAAGCCACAAAAATGGTTTCGTTGGCACACTGACGCATAAATACAAAGGCTGAAGCAGCATTACTTGGTATTGTTAGATAATTACCTCTGCGCAAAGCCGGTTCGGATGCTCGCAGCTGAATCATTTTATTATAAGTAGTCCACAATGAAGTCGTGTCGCGCTGTTGGGCAGCTATGTTTTTAGTTGTAAAGTCCGTCTGTGGTGCCCGCCAGGGTATTCCGGTAGAGAAACCGGCATTTGCAGTGCTGTTCCATTGTAACGGAGTTCGGATGTTTTCGTCGGGTTTTGGTCCCAAAGTTCCAATTTCTTCGCCATAGTAGATAAACGGTATGCCCGGAAAGCTCAACAACAACTGTGCAGCCAGCTTGGCTTTAGATACATTGTTACCAAGTGTTGTCATTACCCGTTCCTGATCGTGATTGGTCAGAAAAGTTCCAAACTGCAAATAGGGAAAACTTGCCATCGAATTCTCAACGGCTGTTTGCAGAGCAGTGGCATTGCCACTGTTAGCGGCATTCACCAACGCTGAAGCCAGATTAAATTCAAAGCAATAATCCAGTCCATTATTTTCTACATATTTTTTGATAATGTCAGTTGAAGTCCATGCTTCGCCCACCGCAAAGGCATTTGGATTTACGGATTTATACGATGCCCGGAAATCTTTCCAAAACTGAAATGTGGCCTGTACATCTTCGGTCTGAGTGGCTGTTTCAAAAATATATTTCACGGCATCCAAGCGGAAACCATCGGCATGCATATCCTGCAGCCAGTAACGTGCAATATCAAACATCTCAGCTTTTACATTCGCTTCAGCATAATTCAAATCGGGCATCCCACTTCCAAACACAGCGTAGTAGTAAGCTCCGTTTTTTGAATTCCACGATCCGCCGGGATTGGTGCTACTCCATCGATACCAGTTACGATAGCTGGACGATGTACTCGCTGCCGACTGTACAAACCATGGATTTTGGTCGGAAGTATGGTTCATAACCAAATCAATAATCACTTTAATTCCGCGTTTATGTGCTTCCTGAATAAAAGTCTGAAAATCGGCATTCGTGCCATAATCACTTTCCACGGTGCGATAATCGGTTACATCGTAGCCATGATAACTTGGCGATTGCATGATGGGCATCAACCAAAGTGCGGTAACTCCCAAATCGGTATGGGTTGTTGAATCGCCATCGTTCAGATAATCCAATTTAGCTGTCAAACCTTTTAAATCACCTTTTCCATCGCCGTTCTGGTCATAAAAACTGCGTACAAAGACTTCATAAAACACGGCATCGTTCCACCAATACGTGCTTACATTCGACACATTGATATAATCAGCCTGTGTTTGCAACAATGAATCGGCTTTGACATTCTTTATTTTCAGTGTAACCGGGTATTTTCCTTCTGTTGAGTAAGTTATAAGCGGATTCTGTTGCTTCGATGTGGCCGGAGTGCCTCCCGGAAACGACCATTCCCACGAAACAGGAGATCCACTTGATTTATCTAAAAACTGAACGCTCTGCCCCGGAATAATCGACCTCGCCGATGCATCAAAGGCTACAGACAATACATTTGAAGGAATGACATCACTGTACCAAAAGTTGAAAATTCCATTCATCATCACGGTATACGTACGGTTTGAACCACCACCCGGAAATTCTTCCAATCCTGTCCATAAACCATTTATACGGCATTTAAATTGAATATTATCGCCCACGTTAAGTACAACCGAAGCCGTATAAATGCTGTCCTTATTGGCATCAGTCATCATAGCAGAACCCCAGCTATTGAAACTCCCGGCCATATCAACAAAATCTGTAGCAGGTTTAAAATTACCAAGTGTAATTTGTTGCTTCATGTTTACGTTGAACTGAACTGATGTGGATTGCGCAAAAACAACAGTTGAAAATAAGCTGATAAGCAATGCTAATAAGGAATGGCGTATATGATGTAAGATTGTTTTCATGACAAAAAGATTTAGGGTAAAAGTAGTTGTTTTTTTCAATCCAACAATTTTATAGCTGCTTACTTTCAAATTTGCAAAG
>CAZTDH010000209.1:0-3977 GCA_964612615.1 uncultured Paludibacter sp.
AGTGTGGATATTTCAATAATTTTGAAATATGACCGTGACCATCATCCGATTTGTCCTTGCTTTTAACGGGATTATCAGTTTCTGCAGGAAATTTTACCCGCCAAATTAAAAATGCCCAAACCAAAATAATACAACCAATGACCATATAGGGTGGTATAACGCGTAATATTTCAGTGTGTAAATAGTCTTTGTACGTTCCGGCAGCTTTCATGGTTTCTACCTGTGCAGTAGAGTGTTCCACGCCCGAAAAAATTAGTTGACTTCCCACTAAAGCTCCTGTCATTGCGCCAATTGGATTGAAAGCCTGAGAAAAATTCAACCGTTGTGCTGAAGTATCAGGATCGCCCAGAACGGCAATAAATGAATTTGCACCTGTTTCCAAAAATGCTAATCCACTGGCAATTACAAATAATGCCATTAGAAATAATTCGAATTTTCCGATCATGGCTGCCGGATAGAAAATAAATGCACCTGTTGCAAAAAGCAGAAGTCCTGTAATTAAGCCTGTTTTATAATTGTATTTATCCATTACCAAAGCAGCCGGTAATGCCATTAAGAAATAACCAAGATAAAAAGCTGACTGAACCAAACCTGCCTGAAAACGATTCAGTTCAAATGACTTCATGAACTGAGGTATCAAAATATCATTCAGGTTATTTGGTAACGCCCACAAGAAAAACAGAGCGGTTACGAGAATAAATGGAAGTGCATTCTCTCTACTAACAATTTTGTGTTTTGACATGTTTTTATTATTTGATAATGAATTAATTATTCAAAAAAAAGCTGATTTTCAGCATATCAATCATTTGGCTATGCTGAACTGTGCTGCAAAGATAGGATTTACTTCGTATGTAAAACTATTCGAAGAATATGTTATTCAACATAAAAACTAAATTCAAACTGCAGAATTGAACTGTTTTTTAAACTTAATACTAAATGCTACTACTTTGTAAGCAGGCAAACTAGCCGGCTTCTTTATGACCAATGCCTCCGACTCCAGCTTCCATTGAATTTTTTCCTTGCTTGCAAGCATAGTTACCGAAGTTATTTCTTGAGTTGAGAGTTTCGAGTTTTTACTCAATGATTTTAACAGCACATCGGCAGTTGTGTTTTCCATACAGAATGCATACAGAGCTCCGTTTTTTGTGGTAAACCGAATGTCGGTTGCCACGTATGGACGTACATCTTTAACTCCGCCAAAAGTTCCTTTTTTCCTTTTTTCCATTTGTTGAAGGTCCTTCGCCGTATACTTTCCATGGACGCGAGGCGTAAATACCTTCACGATTGTCTTTTATTTTATGAGCAATTTTTTTTTCATCAAAATATGTTTTTAAACATAACTTTCCACATATATTGTTTGATAAATACAAACTATTTTTGCAGCACAGTTCAGCACAGCTAAATTCATGACAATCAAGTTTACTCATTCTATCTCAAAAATTAAATCACTGGCAGATGGCATTAGTTTGTCTATTATGCATGGAAAATTGAGAATTGGTGATAATCTGCCGTCAATAAATGAAGCAAGCTCGATGCATAAAGTTTCGCGCGATACAGTTTTTAAAGCTTATAATGAGCTGAAACGCAGAGGATTAATTGATTCAAACCCGACTAAAGGTTATTTTGTTACCGGTGAAGTAAATCATATTTTATTGTTACTCGATACTTATTCGGCATTCAAGCAAAATCTTTATCACCGTTTTGCGGCTAATTTGCCGGATAATTATAAAGTTGATCTGATTTTTCATCAATACAACGAACATTTGTTTGAAACCATAGTACGTGAAAGTATTGGCCGTTACAGCATGTATGTAGTTATGAATTTTTCGAATGACAAATTATCAGATACCTTGAAATCAATTCCTAGTAATAAATTGTTGTTACTCGATTTCGGAAATTTTGAAAAGTCACAGTATTCTTACATTTGTCAGGATTTTAATGATGCATTATACAATTGCCTGAATAAAGGGTTTGATTTATTGCAAAAATATAAAAAAATAGTTTTTGTTTTTCCGGAAGAACTTTCTCACCCAATAAGTTCAATTGATTATTTTACTAAGTTTTGTGTTGAACATAAGTTTGAAAATGACGTAATTCGCAGGGAAAAAGATTGGAAAGGTGTGGAAAAAGATACAGCTTATTTATGCATACTGCCTGAAGACCTTGTTAAAATAATCAAAGATGTTGATATGAAACAATTTGAAATTGGAAAAGACATCGGATTGATTGCTTATAACGAAAATCCGGTGTTGGAAGTTATCAAAAACGGAATTTCGACAATCAGTATAGATTTTGGACTTATGGGCGAAAAAGCAGCAAATTTTATTACAAATAAACAACTAATACAAGAATTTTTGCCTACTGAGTTAATTCTCAGAAATTCAATTTAAGTCGAAAAATTTTTTATTCATAAAACAGCACAGTTCAGCATAGAAATAGAACATTTTAAAACAAAACACTTTAAAAATTATAAATTATGAAAGCAGGTTCAATTGCAGGAGAATACACTTCAACTGCACAAATCAGAAAAGAAAAAAGCGGTCGCCTTCAGGGTGACAATCCAAAAATTGGTATTCGTCCAACAATTGATGCTCGTCAGGGTGGTGTGCGCGAATCATTGGAAGATCAAACAATGAATATGGCTCTTAATCTGGCCAATTTCCTCAGTTCAAATTTAAAATACAGCGATGGCACTCCAGTTGAATGTGTAATGGCTGATACAACTATCGGTCGGGTAGACGAAGCAGCAGCCTGTGCCGAAAAATTTAAAAAAGAAGGAGTTTCTGTAACTATCACCGTTACGCCATGCTGGTGTTATGGTAGTGAAACAATTGATGTTGACCCACATACTATTAAAGCTGTTTGGGGTTTTAACGGAACTGAGCGTCCGGGAGCAGTTTATCTGGCGGCAGCTTTGGCTGGTCACAATCAGAAAGGGTTACCGGCATTCGGAATTTACGGTCGCGATGTGCAGGATGGTGGCGATAATTCAATCCCTGCCGATGTTCAGGAAAAATTGCTGCGTTTTGCCAAAGCCGGTATCGCTGCAGCCACGTTGAAAGGAAAATCATATCTTTCAATTGGCTCTGTATCAATGGGTATTGCAGGTTCTATTGTAAATGCTGATTTCTTTCAGGAATATCTTGGAATGCGCAACGAATATGTTGATATGAGTGAAATTATTCGTCGTGAAAAATTAGGAATCTTTGATCCTGAAGAATTCAAAAAAGCAATGGATTGGACTGCAAAAAATTGCAAATCGAACGAAGGCGAAGATACAAACGATGCAGACAAGAAGAAATCACGTAAACAACTTGATTCAGAATGGGAATTTGTGGTGAAAATGACCATGATTATCCGCGACTTAATGGTTGGCAATCCAAAACTTCGTGAGCTGGGTTTTGGCGAAGAAGCCTTGGGACACAATGCCATTGCATCCGGTTTCCAGGGACAACGTCAATGGACTGACTTTATGCCTAATGGTGATTTCTCTGAAGCTATTCTGAATACTTCATTTGACTGGAACGGAATTCGCGAAGCGTTTGTAGTTGCCACTGAAAATGACTCATTGAATGGTGTGGCTATGTTGTTTGGTAAATTATTGACCAATACAGCTCAGGTTTTCGCAGATGTTCGTACTTATTGGAGCCCGGAAGCTGTTGAGCGCGTAACCGGTCATAAATTACAGGGTTTGGGAGCAAACGGTTTGATTCACTTAATCAACTCAGGTTCTGCAGCACTAGATGGTAGTGGTGAGCAAACAATTGATGGCAAACCAGCTATGAAACCATTCTGGGAAATCAGCGACGAAGAAGTTCAGAAAACGTTGAATGCAACGACATGGTTTCCTGCTGACTGTGGTTATTTCCGTGGCGGAGGTTTTTCGTCTAAATTTATTTCTAAAGGTGGAATGCCGGTAACAATGGCTCGTATCAACCTGATTAAAGGTCTTGGACCGGTTCTTCAAATTGCTGAAG
>CAZTDH010000210.1:0-3975 GCA_964612615.1 uncultured Paludibacter sp.
GGTTTTTAATTCGTTTATTAATGGTTTGATAGCAACTAAAGATTGCTTGTATCGTTCCAGATCATCGAATTTGAAATCGACATAGAACTGATATTCCCATTCACGACCAATAATTGGTAAGGATTGTATTTTGGTTAGGTTTATCCCATAAAACGAGAAAACCGATAATACTTTAGAAAGACTACCTTCAGAGTGAGGCAAGGTAAATACTACAGATGCTTTGTTGATAGCATCATCTTTCTGAATGTCTTCCACCACCCATGGATTTCCGAAAATCAGAAAACGGGTAAAATTCCGTTTGTTGGTTTCTATTCCTCGTGCCAGTATATTTAATCCATAAATTTCGGCTGCACGTTCGCTGCAAATAGCAGCATTTCCAATCAAATTGTGTTGTTGAATGTCGCGGGCAGCAAGAGCAGTATCTTCGTGTTCCACCACTTTTACCCCCGGTAATGTTCCCAAAAAATCACCGCACTGCATCAGGGCTATCGGGTGCGACTGAACTTCTTTAATGTCGTGAATGGTTTGACCCGGTAAAGCAGCCAGACAATGCGAAATGCGAAGTTTGAATTCACCGGCTATTGGTAGTTTATGTTCTTTCAGCAATTCGTAGTTCGGAAGCAAACTTCCGGCAATGGTATTTTCAATAGCCATGATTCCCACCACGTTCGAATCTTTTTTTATAGCTGAAAAAATATCACGGAACGTAATGCATGGAATGATTTCCACCTCCTCATCCTTGAAAAAAATCTCAGCTGCAATACCGTGATAGGCACCCAAACCTCCCTGAATAGCTACTCGTTTCATCTTTATTTATTGTTGGTCGTTAATAGTTGATTGTAATAAAAAAATCCTACTCGTTGAGGAGCAGGATTTTCATGTATTTTCTATTTATTATAGTTTTGTTTTTACATAAAGGCTATCCTGCTCTCACCTACTAAAGTAAAAGTAAAAATAAAAGTATGTAAAAAATCGGTTTACCATAACTATTGTCTTTTTCTTAGACGCTGCAAAAATAGTATTATTTTCAATAAATACAACCAGTTTGTCAGGAAAAAGTTCAAATTAATAATTGTTTTGTCTTGAAATATCTTAATTACCACAATTTTCGCAGACAATTATTCCATGACAATTTTCTTTTTCTTGCCTGTTATGAGGTAAATGATTGGCAAAATTCCAAGCGTATTCAACAACGCTATACAAATAAACCATATAACCTGTTTGTTTCTGGCCGATTTCCACATTGCAATTACTTTCCAGGTAAGATCCCAAAGCACCAACAAAAGAATCGGAATTTCATAAGGTGCCATTTTCCAGTGAAAATTTTCAAGATTATTCATGATAATTGGATTTAAAGAGTGACTAATTGTAGTTAAAGTGTACTTCCAATAAATCAATAACCATTCATTGGCGTTGACAGTTCAAAATTACATATTTTATTTAAATACGACACATTTAAAGAAATATTTCCTTAATCATTTAGGTTAAATCTTTACATTAAATCCTGCATTGAAATTTATTCCCGGCATAGGATAACCGTAATTAATCTGATACTTCTGATTTAACAAGTTATTTCCATCCACAAAAACCTCAAGTTTCTTAAGCGGTTTAACTGATAAACGGGCATTAAGTAACAGGTAATCATACTGAATAGTTGTAGGTGGATCTATTGGTTTAACATGGATAAAGGTATATAACTTCTCAATATATTGAGTTGATACGTTCAAATTCCATATTTTGTAACTGTAATTGGCACTGATGTTTACCTGCTGACGTGGTGCAGCCAAAACAACTTTACTCAAATCGAGATAGCTGTAATTGACATGCAGAAACAAGTTTTTACAAACGGCATAGCGTGCTGAAAATTCAATTCCCTGATTTGTGAATGTCCCTGAATTTTTGCGCTGAAGTGTCTGTGGAGTTCCTGAAACCTCAATTATATTGCTTGCATTCATTTTAAAAACAGTAAATTCAAAGTTCAATTTATTCTCAAAAATTGATTGTATCCAGCTAATCTCGTAGTTAATTAATCTTTCTGATCTTAAATCCGGGTTTTGAATTGACGGAATTGGGAAAAACAAATACATCTCCATGATTGTTGGATTTCGAAATCCTTTTGAAACAGAAGCCTTTAAAGTTGTTTTAGTAGTAGGATTGTAGGTCAAACCAATTAACGGAATCAACTCATTTCCAAATATAGAATTGTTCTGAAAACGCAATCCACCACTTAATGTTAGCTTTTTAAACAGATTTTGTTGCATATATGCATAAACCGATACATCATTGGCAGTCAATAAAGTATCATGCAGAACACCTTGATTCGATATTCCACCGTATTGAGCAATATCAGTACCAACAGTCAGATTGTTACCTTCAAAAAGTCTTACAGTTTGATAAAGCATTAAGCCACTATTTCTGTCATTGGAGTGAAAACCAGTTGAAAGTGTGTGTTCACCAAAGTTGTGATAAAGTTTTACAGAACCTTCAGTCTTTTCGTATTTGTCATCAATCGAAACTGAGGACTCACCACGAGTAATATCAATGCCAAAAGGAGTAGGAGCATAAATTGAACCGTTATCATTTCCTTTAAAACCAGCAATGCTGAAATCGGCTGAAAGCTTATAGTGGTTGCTAAGTTCGTATCCTACTTTTGTATAGCCATTTGAAATATTGAAGTCGGTGTTTGTTCGTATACCATTAGTTTGATCGTGGTTAAACGAAGTGAAAATACTGAATTTATTTTTTTTGTAGCCTATGGTTTCGTAGAATTTTTGTGTATTAAATGAGCCGTAAGCAGCACCCATAGTCATTTTTAAACCTTCTTCATTTTGTTTTTTTGTAATAATATTAATTGCCCCTGCCATTGCGTTAGTGCCATATAGCAAAGAAGCAGGACCACGAATGACTTCCACTTTTTCTACGTCTGATGCAACATAAGCATCCGAAAGCGGATGACCAAAAAGTCCCTGATACTGAGGATGCCCATCGATTAGAATTAGGACATCTGTATTGGGTGAACCACTAATACCACGAATACTAATAGACCCCGATCCGCCTGTTGAAACTCCAAAACCTAAAATATTTCTTTCGGTAACGAAAACTCCCGGGGTAAAGGTATTTAGTGCAGGAAGTATATTCATTTGTCCGGTGCTTTCAATTTCCTGTTTCGAAATTTGTGAAACGGATAACGGAACTATTTTGCGTGAAATCTCTGTTTTTGAACCGGTTACAACTATGTCGCTAAGTTGAATGCTATCTTTCTTGGTTGATTGGGAAAAGATTAAATTGGTTATGAAAACGAATAGTAATATTGTTTTAAGTTTTTGTTTCATCTTTTTTGTTTGTATTAAATCGTGTTATATTATTCCTAAATCGTGTTACCGGAAGAACAAAAAAATTAATCTACCTTGCTCATTATCAGTTTACCGTGTTCAATTCCTTTAATGCTTATCAATGCTTCTGATAGTTCAGTAAGTTTACGGGATGGTCCTTTTACTGCAATAATTTCAAGCGCTTTTTCGGCCGAAATATAGAAGTTTTGGGCTGAAAGAATCTCGTTGATAGCATTCTTTTTTATCTCAGAGATTTTTGCCTGAATGTCATTTTTGTTGTAATCATAAGTGAGAATGATAGCTCCGGCAACAATGTTGTTGCATTTCCATTTTTGCTCAACAATATTTTTCTCAATCAGATGGCGAATTGCCTGTGATCTGTTCGGGAATTTATTGTCGTGAACAAACACATCAAGGGCTTCAAGCAAGTCATTTTCGAGCGAAACTCCAAAGCGGGCTACTGACATAGTGTTACTTTTTTATGAATTAGTAACACAAAAGTACTGAAAACAAAGTATATTTCAATTCCCTTTGTTTAGTTTATTGTAGTTTTTATGATATATATTGTAAATTGTTGGCGTAAACGGAAATTATTATGATATTTTTATCCTAAGATAATTTACAATAAGACATATTTTTATTA
>CAZTDH010000211.1:0-3919 GCA_964612615.1 uncultured Paludibacter sp.
CGTCGATGGTACTGCAGCAATGTGGGAGAGTAGATAGCCGCCGTTTTTAAGCCCCATACAAGTAATTGTGTGGGGCTTTTTTTGTACTAAAAGTCGGAACAGAGTATTGAAAAGTTTGTGGTGTTGCTTTTTTATTTCAAGGAGTTGAATCTTTCGCTTAAATAAAAAACAAAAAACTCCCTGATAAATTGATTAACAAGGAGTTTGATTTAAGAATATTAGTTGTTTCTATTTCGCCATTTTAATAGCTCCAACCATCGGGTTGTTATAGAAAGTTGAGCGAATTTAGTCCTTTACACATCTTACTGACAATCCGGAATATTTATAGGCTGTACCTCTGGTCATTTTTTCAGTATTGTAGAAAAGAATTACTGAAGTTGCCGTTTGAGAAGCATAGCCATCTTTTTGCCAGAAATAGGCTCCCATTAATATTGATTCGAAGTTTTTCTGACCAGTCCATTCAATAGGCGAACAATAACCTGAGGGAATTGCTGTGAATCCACTTTCATTGGTTGCCCCTGTATTGTTTGCTTTCCAATGCAACGTTCCGGTCTCCTTTGTTTTAGCACCGGCCAGGTTCTCACCACCTAAAAATGTGATTAGTTTTGTCCATTCAGCATAAGTTGCTACGTGCCATCCGGCGGGAGCCAGTTTGCCGGTATTGACCGCATGAAAATTGTATAATCGACCATATAATAAAATGCTGTCGACCTCAATTTTATTGTTCGGATTAATATATGCACCCGATGTTAGTGTTTTTAATGACTCAACATCGGTTATAACCGGAATAGCAGTGCCATCGTTGTATTTTGTAGTTCTCAGATTTTCAGCCATCCATGTTTGTGTGCCTATCTGAATTGTTTTGTAGGTATTGCCATCCTGATCAGTTATGGACCCATAAGTCAGACTGCTGTTAAATGTGATTCCTGAATTACCGTTGTTAGTGTCAGGATCATTTCCTGTATTACACGATGCCAGTAACATAGCCAAAAAAGCAAAAATAAATGTGTTCGATTTCATAAGATTCAAATGTTTTTTTTAATTGTTGCTACTCTTAAGATTTTCGCATTTCTCTTTTTAAATTTGATTCTACAAAAATTCTGCTAATGGATGATAAGTCCTATTAATATATCCGATCACTGTATTATGAATTATGAATGAAATACAATATTTATGCAAAAATATATAATTCACTTAATATATGCAATATGTTTCAGGAAACAATATGGAATTTGTTCTATATTATTATAAATAGAAATTCCCCGTTAAGTATCAGCATATCGGGGAGTTGTCTATTATCTTAGCTCTTGATTCTAGAATCTAAGATTACTTCGACATTTTAATAGCCATACCCATTCTTACAATAGTTATAAGCATTGTTACCCATATCGGGGATTCTCATTATTTCGACCTGACAAATAACTATGAAAATTACCTTAAAAAAGTTATCAACAAAGCTTGTAAGTTAAATTGAAATGTTATATTTTTGCGGCTCGTTAATTATCTGAATAATTTTGACCTGTAAACAGCCTTAGAGCTGAAAAATAATATCAAGTATTTACAATTAAATTCAAATTATTATGTCACAAGAAAATTTAATCTCGACAACGATACCTGCCGAAACATTGGCTGCTATCAACACCAACCTGACTGCAATAAGTGCAGCGTTGGTCAACACTTTATTATTCAACCTCACGGGCGATGAACGGAAAGCACTGAGAGTGATGGGCGATAAATCCATAGCTTTTGTACAGAAAGCACTGGAATATGCCGATAATAATCAGGCATTAGTGCCTACTTATCTCGATATACCCGAAGCTCATAAAGATTTTGCACTTGCGCACGATCTCTATGGCATTTTACAACAAATAAACACCCTGCAACGGGCTGTGGAAGACACCATGATGGTGGCAGGAAGCGAAGCATACGACGCTGCGCTTATATTCTACAACTCGGTGAAGGGAGCAAGCCGTGTAAATGTTCCGGGTTCGGAAGCTATTTACAACGATTTGCAACAGCGTTTTGCCGTGAAACCACAAAAGCGGTAGCAAAATAAACCGGCTTCGGCTGTTTGCAGGTAACAAAAAACGCCATTTCTACTACGGGAGTGGCGTTTCGTACTTTATTAGCCCACTGTTGTGCTTCATGCAGTAGCTTTTCCTGCTTTCGAAGTCCAATTTGCTACTTCCGAAGCAGGATGCACGAGCTCCTGAAGTCCGAAATTCTCCTTCAGAAGCAGGTATGTTATGCTTTCTGAGCTCGGTTTCGGACTGTGTTAGTTCGAAGAGATGCTTCGTGAGCTGGATGATGGGGTTGTGGAGTAGGAAATCGAATTTAAAAGTATGGAAGATATGATGGAGCTTATGAATTGTTATTATGTATTTTGATTATTAAGATAAAATTGTTATTTTTGCAGACATAATAATGAATTGGTCAGAAAATTCATAGTGTCAAGCTCCCTTTCTTCTTAACTATAAATAGAAAATACTTAATACGACAATGTCGTGAAAAATAAAAATCAAATGAAAAAACATTTTACCTTTCACAAAACTTTGCTGGCAATTGTTTTGCTTATAACAAGTGTAAACGCAAATGCGATAGTTATTAATGGATTAAATTATAAACTCGATACGGATAAGCTTACTGCTGGTATTACAAGCGGTCAAGCAGAAACCCTATCAGGGACGATAATTATTCCTGATACTGTCACATATTTAAATATGAAATTTATTTTGAATTCAATAACGAGTGATGCTTTTCAGAATTGTTCAAGTATAACAGCTTTTAATGTTTTAAAAAGTAGCTATTTTTCTTCATCTGATGGGATTCTTTATAATGCTGATAAAACTCAGTTGATTTGTTGTCCAAGAGGATCTTCAATTACAACCGATACTATTCCTGCCTCAGTGGTTACAATCGGTAATTTTGCTTTTTCTAACTGTGCAAACTTAACCTCTGTTACTATTCCCAATTCGGTTATTACAATTAAAGGTTGGGCTTTTGGGTTGTGTGTAAACTTATCAACTGTTTTTATTGGGGACTCGATTTCAACGATTGGTGATTCTGCTTTTTTTGCTTGCTCAAAGTTAATGTCTATCAATATTCCAAATGGAATCAAGAAAATTGGGGGCAATGTTTTTATGGGTTGCTCAAGCTTAAAATCAATAACCATTCCAAATTCTGTTACTTCAATTGGATCACAAGCTTTTATGGAATGTTCTGGTTTAACTTCTGTTAAGATAGGAAATTCTGTAACTTCGATTGGCATAGGCGCTTTTTGTATTTGTAAAAACTTAGCTAAGATAACAATCCCAAATTCAGTTGTTTCAATTGACAATTCTGCATTTTCAGGTTGTTCTCAGCTTGCAGAAGTTCATTGTCAGGCTGTGACTCCACCTGCCTGTACTAATGATGCTTTTTACTATACTAATTGCCAAAATGGAATTTTGTTTGTACCTAAAGGTAGTAAAGCAAAATATGCTAATATTTCTCCATGGAAAGACTTTTCATTGATTATGGAAGAGGATATAACAGAATGTAAATCCATTAATTATAACAAAGAAGTTTATTCTGTTGGTCAAAATCTCATTATTAAAGGTGCTGAATTTGGGGAGATTATTACTGTTTACACAATGGAAGGTGAACTTATAAAGAGTTTTAAGGTTACAGGTGATGAAATGAATATAAACCTACCTGCTTCAAATATCTATTTGGTGAAGCTAATTGGTCGAACTGTTAAGATTGTAATGTAACCCGAGGGATTGTATCACTCAGAGTCATACGAGTAATAAAAACAGACAACTCCCCGATACGCATTAGCCTATCGGGGAGTTGTCTATAATCTTTGCTCTTTTGTCTCAGAACTTATTTTGCCATTTCAATAGCCACAGCCACTTGTACAGTAGCTCCAACCATTGGA
>CAZTDH010000212.1:0-3901 GCA_964612615.1 uncultured Paludibacter sp.
GAAATTTTTGGAAACTGCAAACACTTTTTTCATTTAGCATTAATCATTTACCATTTAGCATTTGCAAGTGGCTGATAACTAACCTATATTGTTGTGTTTTTTTGCTACGAAATCATTACGTTTTCCTGCAAATATGTCGTAACGACAATACCAGCAGTCTAACGATCCATTCAAAAGTCGGATGCGTTCGGTTGGTTTCAGACCAATTTTGTCGAGACATTCTTCGTGCGAACTGATTACCCAAACTGAACTACCTGCAAATTTGTGTTTTACTGTAGTGCCGAGTGAGGCATAAAGACCATAAATGTCATCGGAGGTAATGCGTTCGCCATAAGGTGGATTGGTTACAATCAGGCAGTTTTCGGCAGGTGCTTCAAGTTTTTGAACAGGCGTAACCTGTAACTCGATGTATTTGCTCAGTCCACTGCTTTTAATATTTTGTTCGGCAATTTTGATGGCACGTGGCGAATTATCCGAACCGTAGATTTTAAAATCAAACGGACGTTCATACGAATCGTCATTATACAACGTATCAAATAGTTCTTCGTCAAAGTCGTTCCATTTCTCGAAAGCAAAAGATGAACGATAAATGCCGGGTGGAATATTAAGTGCAATCAATGCAGCTTCAATCAGCAATGTTCCCGAACCACACATAGGGTCAAGAAAATTCGATTGCCCTTTCCAGTCGGCCATAAGAAGCATACCGGCAGCCAGTGCTTCGTTGAGCGGTGCTTCGGTTTGAGCTACACGATAACCACGTTTATGAAGTGAATCGCCCGAACTGTCAAGCGAAAGTGTACAATGTTGTTCGGCAATATGAATATTAATCATCAATTGAGCGCCATCCAACCGCACGGAGGGGCGACGTTCAAATTTTTCCATAAACCAGTCGGCTATGGCATCTTTTACGCGGTAAGCCACAAACTTAGAGTGACGGAATGCTTCGGAAAAAACAGTAGAGTCGATTGCAAAGGTGCTGTCAGCATCCATATACAAACTCCAGTTAATCGTTTTTACCTGCTCATACACTTCGTCGGGATTGGATGCGTTGAAAGTCAGAATCGGTTTCAGAATGCGCGAAGCTGTGCGGCTGCACAAATTCGCTTTATACATCAACGCTTTGTCGCCTGTAAAACTTACTGCCCTTCGTTGCAGTTGAACATTATTGGCACCTATGTTTACCAGTTCAGTAGCCAATACTTCTTCCAACCCCCGAAAGGTTTTCGCAATCATTTCAAATTCCATATTTTTCTTTATTTTCGTTCAGCAACCATTAATAATTAACCATTAATAATTGACCATTATATTATTACTTTTTCTGTGCCATTTTAGCCCCTGCCGGAACGTCTTTATCCACCCAAAGGTTACCACCGATAACAGCTCCATCACCCACGCTAATTGTTCCCAGAATGGTTGAATTAGAATAGATAATTACATTATTTCCAATATGCGGATGGCGTGGAATCCCTTTTATCGGATTTCCATCTTCGTCCAGCGGAAAACTTTTTGCACCAAGGGTAACGCCCTGATACATTTTTACGTTTGTTCCAATGGTTGCGGTTTCACCTATTACCACACCTGTTCCATGGTCGATGGTAAAATAATCGCCAATCGTAGCTCCGGGATGAATGTCAATTCCTGTTTCGGAATGAGCCATTTCGGTAATAATGCGTGGAATAAGTGGCACATCGAGTAGGAGCAAGGCATTTGCAATGCGGTAATTGCTGATAGCCCGAATGCTTGGGTAGCAGAAAATTACTTCGCCAAAACTTTTGGCAGCCGGATCACCATTATAAGCCGCAATAACATCGGTATGAAGTTTTTTTCGAATTTCAGGTAATTGCGTTACGAATGCAGCTGCTTTTTCAGTAGCCTGTTTCTCAACCAGTTTCATATCGTGTGAAACTCCGTTAAAGCTAAAGCATATTCCGGCTTTTATTTGTTTTAGTAACAAAGTGTTCAATTGTTCTATATTGACACCAATATGAAACTTCATTGTCAGTTCGTTTACTTCAGGGTCGCCAAAGTATCCGGGAAATAATATAGAACGTGCTATCTGAACAATTTCTCTCAAAACATCGGTTGATGGCATCGAGTCCTTTGTCCCGCATTCGTGACATACATCTCTAAAGCCTTCGGTTTGAGAAAGTTTGTTGATGGTGTCTGATAAAATAGTATTCATTATCTGATATTTTGAAAAAATTATCTTTTAAAGTTATTGAGTGCATTGATAGCGTTTTCAGTTCGTGTATTATCACTGCCTTTTACAATAACATAGGGTTTTCCGGTTTGTTCAATCTCCCGTTTATACCAGTCGAAGAAAAATTCGCGGTCATTTCCATGTTCACGAACCGGGTCTGGTTGCCAAGGTAAATCGGGAGCGCAAAGCAGATACAAATCGAAAAAACCGGCTTTCAGCCTTTCACTCAGGAACTCAGGCACAGTCTTATATTTATATTCAAACCATACTTTTGTGATAATCAGTTCGGTGTCAAAAAAAACAAAATCATCGTTTGCCGGCTTATTTTCATAAAATGTTTCTTCCGCTATTTGACGGTGTGCTATGGCGCAAACGTCATCGTAGGTATATGGAAGTTTCAGATTCTCAATATATTCCCGTGCATATTCCGGAACCCATGGTGCATCGTAATATTCGGCTAAAGCTTTTGCAAGCGTTGATTTTCCGGTTGATTCAGGTCCGAGAATTGCGATTTTAATCATGAAAGAAAGCCACTAACTTTTTTTATTTATCTTTGCCGGAAAAAATATGTGCAAATTTACGACAATTATTCTGCTTTGCTGTACGTTTTCTGTAATAAGTACAGAACTTAAGGCTCAAAATGCAGACATTGATATATTACGAAGTCTGAATAGCAATGGTTCAACTATTGAATTTTCTAAAGTAATTTCAAATACGACTACAGAAGTTGCTATCGGTGTTCCAGTTGTTATGGGTGTTGTGGCCTTGATTGAAAAGGATGATGATTTGTTGAAAAATGCACTTTATATAGGTGTCAGCGTAGGAGTAGGGGGTGTAATTACTCAGGGCTTAAAATACAGTATTGACCGACCACGACCTTATGTAACTTACCCCAATTTAATAACTCCTTATGCCTATGAAACTTCTCTTTCGTTTCCTTCGGGGCATACTTCACTTGCATTTTCCACTGCCACTGCCTTATGTCTTAAATATCCGAAATGGTATGTTATTGCTCCAAGTATGTTATGGGCATGTTCGGTGGGTTATTCCCGCATGAATCTGGGTGTTCATTATCCCTCCGATGTGCTGGCAGGTGCGGTTGTTGGCGCCGGAAGCGCTTATGTGACATACCTGGTCAATAATTGGTTTTGGGAAAAACAAGCGAATAAGAAACTAATTGGTTTACAGGCTTATTTATAGAATTTGTACCAACAAAAAACGGACAAAGCAGAAGTTTGACTACTGTTTTGTCCATTTTGAATTTAATTTTAAAGATTATTTCTTCAACGCTTCAATTCCTTCTTTTAGCGAAGCAATCTTACTTTCGGCATCAGCTTTTTTCTTGCGCTCAGCCTCTACTACTTCTGGTTTAGCATTTACCACAAAGCGTTCGTTGCCCAGCTTTTTCATTACCGAATCAATAAATCCTTCGAAGTAGTTGATTTCAGCTTCCATCTTGACTATTTCTTCTTCGGCATTAATCAAATTGCCCATAGGAATGGAAAATTCTGTTGTGCCAACCAGGAATGAAATTGAACCGGCCACCTTATCGGTCACGTTTTCTATTGTTTCCAAATTACCCAATTTTGCAATTACTGCATCAAAATCAGCTTTATGTTCGCCAACTACTTGTAAGCTCAGGCTTTCTTTGTTTGGAATGTTTTTCTGCAAACGCACGGTACGAATTCCTGCAATAATTTC
>CAZTDH010000213.1:0-3888 GCA_964612615.1 uncultured Paludibacter sp.
GGCTCTCAAAACAATTTATTAATCATTTAATTCATTTGTTATGAGACAAATTTTATTTTCAGCATGCATGCTGTTTTCTATTGTTACTGTTTTTGGTCAACACGTCATTAAAGGAAAAGTGACTGACCAGAATGGGATTGCATTGGCGGGAGCTACCGTTTCCGTTCAAAATTCTTCCAGTGTTCAGACTACCGGCTCTGCCGGAACTTTCCGATTTGAAGGCCTGAAAAATGCTTCTGTAAAGCTTATTGTTTCTTATGTTGGTTATGAAACGGTAACAATTAAAGCAACCGCCGTTACTGAGGCTGTTGTAAAACTTTCAGCAAAAAACTATTCGATACATGAAGTGACGGTAACCTCGCTTCGTGCTACGGATAAATCGCCTCTGGCTTACAGCAATGTGGATAAGGAAACATTGTCGAAAACCAACCTGGGACAGGATATTCCGTATCTGCTTTCGAACACGCCTTCGCTGGTGCTAACGTCGGATGCCGGAACGGGAATAGGCTACACCAATTTTCGTATTCGTGGAACTGATGCTTCGCGTATCAACGTAACCATCAACGGAGTTCCATATAACGACCCTGATGAACAGGGAGCGTATTGGGTTGATGTGCCTGATTTGACTTCATCGGTGGAGAATATTCAGGTTCAGCGTGGCGTGGGAACTTCAACCAACGGTGCAGCAGCTTTCGGGGCTAATATCAACATTCAGACTGATAATCATGCACCCAAAGCTTCGGGCGAAGTTTCGGTTTCAGCAGGTTCATTCGGAGCACAGAAAACCACTGTGAAAGCCAGTTCCGGCTTGCTGAACGGTCACTGGGCTATTGATACCCGTCTGTCGTCCGTTACTTCCAACGGCTATATCGACCGTGGTTCGGTAGACATGAAGTCGTATTTCGTTCAGGCCGGCTATTACGACGAAAATACAACCGTGAAACTCGTTGCTTTTGGTGGGAAAGAAAAAACCTACCATGCGTGGGACGGAATTGATTCGTACGAGTTACCTAAACTGGAATATTCAAGAACGTATAATCCTTGCGGATATATGGGTGATGATGCAAATGGAAATCCACTTTATTATCAGAACCAAACCGACAATTATATTCAAACCAATTATCAGTTGCTGGCAGTTCATAGCTTTAACCCTAATCTGACTCTGAATGCAGGTTTGCACTATACCCGTGGTGACGGTTATTATGAAGAGTATAAAAAAGATCAAACACTGAAGACTTATTCCATTCCCTCGTATATGTTGAATGGTGCAGCGGTTGACAACAGCGACCTGGTGCGTCAGAAATGGATGGGAAATGACTTTGCAGGACTGATTTTCTCCCTGAATTATCAGAAGGATAAGCTGTCGGCTCAATTGGGTGGTGCTGCCAATAATTATTGGGGAAATCACTGGGGCGATGTGATTTGGGTGAAGAATTATGTTGGAAATATTCTACCGGTTACTGAATATTATCGTAGTAAAGTGACTAAGTTTGATGCCAATCTTTACTTGAAAGCGAATTACGAATTGACATCACAGTTCAATGTATATGTTGATTTACAATACCGTAATGTGCAATATTCATTAAATGGAGTAAATGATCAATGGGATGATGCAATTAGTGGGATGCAGGTTTTAAATGTAGATAAAATATTTAATTTCTTTAACCCCAAAGTGGGAGTGTTCTATCGTCCGGATAAAAATAATGACGCGTATGCATCATTTTCAGTTGCAAACCGTGAACCTACAAGAACAAATTATACTGACGGAACTCCAACAACTGCCCCAACTTATGAAACATTGTACGATGCCGAAGTTGGGTATAAATTCCATAATGATTTACTCTCACTTGGATTGAATGGATATTTTATGTACTATAAAAATCAACTGATTCTGACAGGTAAAATTAATGCTATTGGCGAAATGTTGACAGAAAACACTCCGGTAAGTTACCGTTCAGGTATAGAATTAATCGGGAGCGTGAAACCTTTCAGTTGGTTGCGTTGGGATTGTTCAGCGACATTAAGCAACAATCGGATTGCTAATTTTACCGAAACAGTGAATGTTGTCGACGAGAATTGGACGCCTACAGGTGAAAATGTAAGCAATCTTTATAAGAATTCACCGATAGCTTTCTCTCCTGATATTATGGCAAACAGCTTAATTACATATTCAAATGGTAATTTTGAAGCAGGTTTGCAATCAGTTTTTGTGGGAAAACAATTTGTGGATAACACAGGCAGAAGTGACAGACAGCTTCCCGCTTATTTTTTAAATAATCTTCGGTTGACTTACTCAATACCGATAAAGGGTTTGCGTGGACTTGATTTTACTATAATTGTAAACAATTTACTTAATGAAATGTACATTAGTAATGCATGGAGTTCTCCTTACATTTCGCAAGACAAATCAAATCCGGTTTATGATCAATCAACACCTGTATATAACTATTTTGGTTGCTATCCTCAGGCCGGAATAAATTTTTTAGCCGGAATAACTGTAAAATTGTAAAACCTTCGGACACATAATCAAAGAGGGTATCCAAAAATTATCTGCCCCAAAAAGTTAAAGGTGCTAATAATTACACTTTAATTGGACTGAGTTCGGAACATAACCGGACTTAGTCCTTTTAGTTTTCTGTAAATTCTAAGTTTGTTATAGTAATGAATATAGTTCTTAAGCTCATATTCAAAATTTTCGATAGGTATACATTTTTGTAAATAAAACAGTTCTGATTTAAGTAACCCGAAAAGGTTTTCCAAAAAAGTTGTTTTTTGAATCTGGTGAGTTTTTCTAAAATAGAAATAAATAGAAACCGGTTGTGATTTATTTGAATGTATGAGAACTTCGTGTTGAAAATGAATGATTAAAAGCGGATAGATTTGCCTCAAAACTTAATATCTAAATAGACAGATTAAAAAGGTCAATCAATTATAATATCAGGAGAATAACATACCTCCATTTATATCCACATTTGTTCCGATAAGATAATCGGAGTCAGAACAAGCCAGAAAAAATACCAAATCTGCAATATTTGACGCTTTCCAGGGAATTAACTCAAAATAAATTTGGTTTCCGCTTTTTGGCTTCGTCCAAACTCAACAAATCCGCTTTTTTTGTTTGTTTCTCACGCAATGCCTGATATTCTGTAGCTATATCTGCTTCATAAGCTGCATGATTTGCTTTGCTCATCAATTGAGCTACCACATGAGTATTTACCGAAGCATCTTTTACGTAAACCACCGGACCTTTGTAGTTCGGTGCAATTTTCACCGCTGTATGAATCTTTGAAGTTGTTGCACCACCAATCAGCAATGGAATAGTCAAACCTGCTTTTTGCATTTCTGCAGCTACGTGTGTCATTTCTTCCAACGAAGGCGTAATCAATCCGCTTAGTCCCACAATATCCACTTTCTCGCGAATCGCGGTTTCGATAATTTTGTCGGTTGGGGTCATTACGCCAAGGTCAATTACTTCAAAATTATTACATGCCAACACCACGGCTACAATGTTTTTTCCAATATCGTGTACATCGCCTTTTACGGTGGCAATCAGAAATTTACCTGCCGATGAGCTTTGTCCCGGAACTTTTTGTTTTTCAATTTCCGGTTGCAAAACTGCTACCGCTTTTTTCATGGTGCGAGCCGTTTTTACCACTTGAGGTAAGAACATTTTTCCGTCACCAAACAGTTCTCCAACGATATTCATACCGCTCATTAGCGGCCCTTCGATAATTTCAATAGCCGTATCGAATTGAGTCAACGCTTCTGCTAAATCTTCTTCCAAAAATTCGCTGATACCTTTTATTAGTGCATATTCCAATCGACCTTGTAGTGGGCGTGAACGCCATTCGTCAACCTTCACTTCTTTTTCTCCCGAAGCCTGATTTT
>CAZTDH010000214.1:0-3872 GCA_964612615.1 uncultured Paludibacter sp.
TATATATGGCGTGAACTTTAATCTCGGTACTTCCATCATACATATTATAATCAAAATCTATTTTTTTGAAGTCAGTTGAAACAAGCCCTGTTCCAGATTTCACTGTCAGTGATACAATCTGTTGTTGAGCAATTGTCAGGGTCTTTCCGCTCAGGTGTGCTAAAATAAATTCATTGACATCCTGGTTGTAAAAGTTGCTCAGCAGATACTGAGTGGTATCGGTACGTTTTCGGTCAATATCCACCAAATAGTTTCGTGATCCGTAAGGTGAGCTCTCGGCACAATGCCACGACCCCACAATGGATGTATATGCCTTCGGTTCATTGCTCGTACACGACATCAGAGCTATGCAACATAAAGCAATATATAAATAAGTGTTTTGTTTCATTCTACTACCTCTCCGTCTTTATACCTCCTTGTTTCAACCAATTTTCCGGTTTTGTCGTATCCTTTCACAAGTCCGTCGCGCTGCCCGTGATTAAAGGTAATTTCAGTCATAACTACACCACTCGTATAATAAGTAATCCAAAGTCCTGTTCTGGAATCATTTTCGTAACTGCCCTTGTTTTTCAGTTCGCCGGTTTCGTAATAAAGCAGCCATTCGCCGGTGGCTTTTCCGTCTTTATATGCTCCTGTTTGTTTAGGCTTTCCATTGGGGTAATAAATGTTCCAGACTCCATCCAGTTTATTGTCGGAGAATTTGCCGGTACAGTAAATCCCTCCATCTTTGTAGAACGATTTCCATAAACCATTTTTCTTATTTCCCTGATAATTGCCTATTTCGCGAACCAATACTTTAGTAGAGTCATAATACTCCGTAAAAATCCCATTTATC
Source organism: uncultured Paludibacter sp. (assembly GCA_964612615.1). GTDB lineage: Bacteria > Bacteroidota > Bacteroidia > Bacteroidales > Paludibacteraceae > Paludibacter. Next base: position 836 of record CAZTDH010000214.1, read on the forward strand.
AGGTCGTTATCATACGTGCATTCCATTTTTACGTTTCCACCCGAATAATAACCTGTGAGCTTACCCGTGAGTTTTCCATTTTTATAAAAGCAAATTTTATTTACAGCACCATCAGCAAATTCCTTGTAATAATCGGTAAACAAGCCATCGTATATGCCGGCTTTTTTTGTTGCCTTTTCTCTTATTTTTCCGTTTTCAAAGTAGCTAACCGTTGTGCCATCTTCTACTCCGTTTTTGAAAGTTTTTACAAACCGTGGTTTACCGTCTTCGTAAAAAGCCTTCACTTCTCCATTTGGCAGGTTATTAAGGTAGTTTGTCGATTCCTGAATCTTTCCGCTTTCAAAATAGGTAAGCGATTCACCGTTAAGCACATCATTTTTATAAGTAAGTTTCTGTTGCACTTTTCCCGAAGGGTAATAATAATTCAGTATGCCGTTCAGTTTTCCGTTTGCGTAAGGCATTTCCTGTTTCAGTGTGCCGGTTTCATAATAATCTTTCCATAAACCGCTGAGTTCATTGTGGTCATAACTGCCTTCCTGCCACAACTTTTTATCGGAATAGTAAATGGTATATTTACCATGTTTCACCAGCGTATCATTCCCCACACTAACAACAGTATACGATTCCTTAAGCTGCGTATGCGCCGCATCATACCAGGTGTTCACTGTTCTTTCCTGCGCAAAAGCAGTGAATGAAAACAGAATTAGAAAAAGGCTTACCGAAAAACGATTGAACATAAACTACCAACTACCCACTACAGACTATAAACTGCCAACTACTTCACTTCAAGCAACATTTGTGTTCCGCCCAATGGCTGACGATGACCGTAATCAAGAATAGCAGCAAGGGCATATTTCCCTTTAGCCACTATTTCGGGCAACTGTAATTTTACCACCCTCGAAGCATCGGGATATACTGATACTTTTACCGGATTAAATTTCTGTTCCTTTGCCGTTTGCATATCGGCTAATGCCAGATTTACATTAGCATCAATCACATTGTCGCCGTTATTGGTAATAAGTACTTCAAATGAACGTTGTTTATCACCCTGTTTGGTTACTTCTTTTAATCCGGAGATGGTTGCTTTATAATTGTTGTTACTGCGGGGCGATTGTTTTACCAAAATAATAATGCGCGGAATCAACATAACCCCGGCAGCAAGATTCTTATCGGCTTCAAAACTTGTTTGCTCTCGGGCCACTTCCACTTGTATAAGACACCATTTAGCCGAAAAACCATCTTTCGGAACAGCCATTAAAGCCTCTATTGTAGCCGATTGATTTGGATTAAGCTCAATAATCGAAGGGTTGAGGGTAAGCCAGTCGGCACACGACCGCTTGCTTGTTCCGAGTGGAATAGCCTTTTTAGTGCCATCTTTTTGCAGCACATAATCGGCAAGTTTCAGACTGTATTTTTGGGGTTTGCCCGAATGATTAATAAGGTTGATTTCCTTTTTCTGGATTTCGCCGGGGTCGGCTGTAAAATTCATTAATACCGGTGATACTTCAAAATCCTGAGCGAACAGACACGAAGCGAGAAATAAGACACATAAAAGAGATTTAATTCGAAGCATAATTTAAGCATAAATTTATTTGAGTCACAAAAATAGTATTTTAACCCAATAATATCTCACGATTGTAGTAAAAAGTTTCATAAACCGAGCCGGTTGTAGTATAATAATTGTAAAAGTATGAATGTTCTGGTTACCACAACTTACGCTTTTATGAAAGAACACCCCTGCTTTATAAACTTTCTAACGTTCTATACCAGTCGTTATCCCACTGCCAGTTTCACGATTTTCAAAAACAACTTTCCACCACTCAGGAAATTAATGCGGTCGTAATGTTTGGTGCTTTTAAGGATACCCGCAACGAGGAATTTTGTAACCACATCGGGATTTTCGGCCAGAATTTCATACACTTTTTTAAACTGCTTTGCTTCTTCGGGTGAGCGTGCTTCTTTTGCCTGTGTCAGAAACCCGGTGCGCACCATGCCCGGACTAAGAATGCCCAGTTGTACCGGGCCGCCTTCCATCTCTTTCGATACTGTTTTGGTAAAATAGTTTACAGCCCGCTTGGTAGTGCCATACAGACTCAGTTTATCCATCATCCGCCCATCACTTCCAAAACCTTCCATATTAAAAATCTTACCGTATCCCTGTTTGGTCATAAACTGTGCAGCTGCACGTGTGCCGAGCATCAGACCATATATATTTATTTCGGTAATGGCTTTGATGTCTTCCACCTCAATATCTATAAACTTACGGTGCGGTTGTGGTATGCCGGCATTATTTATCCATATATCAATTTTTCCGAACATGTTTAACGCTTTACTGATAAGCTTTTCGTGTGTTTCAGGCTCATTTACACTACCCGTTGCACCTGCCACATTGTCGCCGTAAGCGTCTTTCAGTATGGCTACCGCACGTGCTACACTTTCAGGGTCACGACCATTGATTACTACCTGATGACCTGCTTTCAGAAATTCGGTTGCCAACCCGTTGCCTATGCCACGGGTACTGCCTGTAATGACGATTGTTTTCTTTTCCATAACAACTAATTAAACACTGCAAATTAAACGAATTTTAAACGAATTCTAGCAACAATAAACTAAATCTAACCGTAAAGTTTTTTGAATTTCTACTCACTTTAAACTCTTAATAAACAAGTAAAGAATAGAACGGGGATTTTTATGGATTAATCGGTCCCGATAGCTATCGGGACACGGATTTAAATTATACTGATTTTAAACGGATTATAGTCATGAAATCATGACTGATAGATTGTAACTGTTTGAAAATCATCTCGCCAAGGGCGGGATTTAAATCCGTTTTCAATCCGCTATATTAGCGAAAATCCGCGTTCCATTCTTATTTCTATTGTTTCATTTAATTTTCAAATTGGAATTCTCCATCTGTAATGCTATAAACTGCCATCTTTAAACTATAAACCTACCCACTACCTACTACAAAGTACTTTCCCGCATCCGGCATATTTCACTTCCACCGGTTCGCCGGTAAATCCCACGGTGCCAAATT
>CAZTDH010000215.1:0-3808 GCA_964612615.1 uncultured Paludibacter sp.
ATAACTGATTTTGGAGTAAATGATATGTCAGGGTAGGGCGAATCGGCTGGAATTCCGATACACGCCGAAAAAATCAGTGCCAGAAAAGTATAGGCTATGAGTAAATGTTTATTAGGAGTATTCATTGTTTTCAGTAAACAAACAGCAATTTATGTATGTTTGTTTAAATTATAGATAAGATTAAAATTTGAATAAGGGAATTGCAAAGATACGATAAACTAACAGAACCGCTTTAAATTTGAACAAAAACGGTATGGATTTTATGCTAGCTGTCTTATCTTTGTAGTCAAAATTAGATTTTTTATGAATAGAACCGAATATTTTCCTCTCGTTGACGAATCCGGTGAAGTGATTGGCAAGGCAACCCGTCAGGAATGTCACTCCGGTACTTTTTGGCTACATCCTGTAGTTCATCTTCATGTGTTCAATTCCGAGGGAGAATTGTATTTACAAAAACGAGCCATGAATAAAGATATTCAGCCTGGTAAATGGGATACTTCGGTTGGTGGTCATATAGATTATGGTGAAGAAGTGATGGCTGCACTCAAAAGAGAAGTGTGCGAAGAACTTGGAATAACTGATTTTGAACCAACTTATATAAAAAGTTATAAATTTGTATCCAGTCAGGAAGCAGAGTTCGTTAATTCTTATTACACAGTGTATAATGGTATAATCAGCCCCGATCCGGAAGAAATTTCTGAGGGGAAATTCTGGACAATAACAGAAATAGATTCAGCTCTTGGAAAGGATATTTTTACAGCTAATTTCGAACAGGAATATGTGAAATTGATCAGACATCTGAAAGTCTTCTGAGAAAATCCTGATATGGAGCATAAATAGAACATTACATAATTGTTTCACATATTTGTTTGGCATCTAACTTTGGAAGAGTCGATTTTGACTTATGGCGCTTTTCACGACATTCAAAAAGAGAGGTTTCAATCGTTTTATGTTGTTCAGAATGATTATTTGTGTTTTGCGGGCACAAACAAAAGTATTAATACTTATGTAAAAAAAAACAGATGAGTAAGGCCTGGGAAGGACTGTGACTCAAAAATAAAGTACAAAAAAGGCTGACTCAGGATAATATTGAGTCAGCCTTTTATTACAATAATAATACTATTTCACAATCAGTTTTTTTGTTATATTTGATGTGCCTGACTTTACATTAATCAGGTATGTTCCACCTGTCAGTTGTTGAGTCGGATTCAGTTGCAATGTAGGCTGTACAGCATAATTGCACGAAAATAATTGCTGTCCATGAATGGTCGAGATACTTATTTGTACTTCTTTTTCGGTGTAGCCCGAAAGACCAAGTTTAATTGGTTGCATCGTTGATACTACATTGAAAATACTCACATTCCGTTCATTATTGCCTAAAGCTGTTATTCCTGTACCACCAACAGTTAATGTTTGACTAATCTGTGCTCCGTTATAGACTGCATCGCCGGCTTGTGTAGCGGTTATTATAGTCGTGCCATTTCCAACAATATGAATTTTTCCATTAACGATTGTAGCTACATTTGGATTTGAACTTGTGTAGGTAATTGAATAAGTGCCTGAAGGAAGGACTTTTTTCCATTCGTTAACAAAGAAATCTCCCATCCATTTCTGAATACTTGGGTCTGTGCTGCTTCCAGTCGGGGTGTGAGCTGCTCCCGGAATAATATGCAATTCGTTTGTCACACCTGCAGCAGTCATGGCAGCAGCAAGGTCAATACTATTTTGTACAGGTATTGTAGTATCCGCATCACCATGTACAAGTACTGCTGGAATTGGATTTACTGCAAGGTATGGATAACACCAGGCTCTCATTTCTACTTCCTGACCTCCCCACAAAATACCGGTAGCAATTAAACCGGTTTTGTCCCAGGCTTTAGATTTGTATGCAGTTTCTGGAGCTGTGGTTGCAGTTGGATCAGGTCCATCAAATTCAGCTGCCGTTCCGGCAATACGTCCACCTGCAGAACCTCCGGCAAAGAAAAGATAATTCGGATTAATTTTATAAGTTGCTGCATTGGCTCTCACCCAGTCTAATGCCGTATTTGCATCGCGTGATCCGTCCTGCAAAGCTGGGAATTCGTCAGCTTGCGTTGGCATATCGCCTGCAGCTCTTAAACGGTAATCGATTGAAATACAAACATAACCCCGTTTTGCAAAAGCAGTAGAATAGGTTACAATGTAGCCCTGAGTTCTAACTGAACCGGTACGAAAACCACCACCATGCATCCATATAATGCAAGGCCTGTCAGTAGAAACATCACCTGTCGGTTGATAAATATCGCAACTCAAATCCTGAACAACTCCTTTATAATTGGTAACAGTTGCGAATTTAACCCCTGAAGTTACCGAAACAGCTGAAAAGCGTGTTGTATTAAGATACAAAGTAGGATCAACAGGAGCTACATAAACTGCATCGGTAGTTGCACCCGGACTGAAATCGGCATCGCCCACATTTGAATTTGGTAACGCGGGGAATGTTATGGTTTGAGTTTGTTTTGCACCACTTACAGTTAATAACTGACTTACATCCGGAGCTGCATTATAAGTACCATCGCCAGCCTGTGAGGCTGTAATTGTTGATTTTCCAGCACCAACAATGTGTATTTTTCCACTTACAATGGTAGCAACTGCTGTGTTTGAACTTACCATAGAAACTGCTAATCCGGATGAAGCTGTAGCGCCTGAATCAAAGTCAGTATCTGTAACACCTTTGGTAATTATAGGAGGAAATGTGATAGTTTGATTTAGTTTAGTAACCGCAGTTACTGTCAATGTCTGACTTACATTCACAGCCGCATTATAACTTGCATCACCAGGTTGAGAAGCAGTAATAGTTGTTGTGCCTGCCCCAACAATATGAATATTTCCGCTTACTATTGTGGCAACTGCCGGATTAGAACTGATATAAGTTATTGCTAAATCAGAACTTGCAAAAGCAGAAGGACTAAAATCAGCATCTCCTACAGCTTTATTATCAATTGCCGGAAAGGTTATGGTCTGATCCGTTTTCGAACTGCTTCCAAAAGTAATAGTCACTAATGCTGGCACAAGTTGCAAAGTAGGAATGTTGTCTTCAACAACAAAATATACATCATATGTTGTACTTTCACTAAAACCCATAACATCCATCGTATATTCAGTTGAAGATTGGGCACATGCAATGGTTCCTTTTTTAGCAACATCTGCACCAGTTGCATCTTGTCCGGCTTTTACCTGTGCTGAAGTCGGAGCTGTTGCGCCACCGGGTAGTATTACAAAATATACGTTTCCACTTACATTGATACTAGCTTTTGCAGTAAGCGAGGTATAAGATGTCATCTCAACCTTTGGCCATCCGGCAGTCCATTTTGGTAAAGCAGGTCCGGCACTGTAAGTAATTACAATTTGACCATTACCACCTTTACCACCGGCTTTTGCACTTCCGAAGCCACCACTACCACCACCTCCGGGAACACTTCCTGCATTTCCTACAGCAGTAGCTGTAACACCATTAGCACCATTTCCACCACCGGTTCCTGCTATACCACCGGTTACATCAGTTGAACTGGCATTACCACCGGGACCATTGCTGCCGGCAGCGCCACCACCACCACCTGTACGTGTGCTTAATATGCCGGTTGCTCCATTACCACCTGCATAATTAAATGCATCAGAAAAACCAACATTTCCGACCGCTGAACCAGTTCCACCAGTGCCAATTCCACCCGTTGCACTTGCACCACCAGTTCCACCAGCACCACCTACAGCAGTTAATGTAACTGAACCAATTGTAGCAGTTGTATTACCACCAACTGAACCGTTACAA
>CAZTDH010000216.1:0-3806 GCA_964612615.1 uncultured Paludibacter sp.
ATGAAAATCTAATTCCTGTAAAGCACTTATTTTAAACACAATATATCACATAAGTAAAAATGAATTATTGTTGATATATTTCTTAAATTCTTTGATTCCTATGACCCCCAACCCCTCGACCTCACCCCAACCCTCTCCAAATGGAGAGGGAGGAAGAGGGCTTAAGAGTGCCACTAAGAGGCGATTTAGGTTTTATATTAGAGACTATGTCTTAAAGCCCATAAACTACTATTTCCTTTTTCTTTCTCCATTTGGAGAACCAGCGGTCAGCGTAAGCTAAAGTACCCGAAGGGGGATAGAGGTCGGGGTTTGGGGGTCGAAGATAAAATTAATAAAAACTGAGAAAAAAGAATAATCTTTCAACTTTTATAAACTCTATTCATTACTTCTTACTTCGCAAATAAGTTTTTAACCGTAATTTAGTCACTCCCCTACCAATCGGTTACGACAACTGCAAGATTAAATGCTACATTTTTCTGTAGCAAAAATACATGTAAATGCTTTGTTTTCAAATAGATATTCTTCAATTTCGAATAATGTATGATTTTTTTTATAACATAATTACGTGATTATTAGTGTTATATGTATAAAGGCATAATTTTAGTAGAAAAAAATTTGGAGAATAAGTATTTTATTTTATAATTTTACGGCATAGGATAATCTTGAATTTGCCACATTTAACATGTATGAAAAAACTGTTTTTTCTGCTTAGTTGCATATTGCTGGTATCGTGTTTAAGTCAGCCGGATATTGTTTTTGCTCCTGATTCAATGCAGGATCTGATAGTGTCAAATGATTTCGACTGGAAAACGACCAGGGACATTACCGTGAAATTTCCACAGGCAATACAGGGCATGGTTTTGATAACCTCGGAAGATGACAGCTTGATGTTTTACAAAGGCTATCTTGACGGAACACAGTCAAATGTATCAGTTGCTTTGAGCATTCCCTCCTACCTCACCAACATAAAAGTTAATTCAAAATTAATCAGTTTAAACGGAAATGTTGCCACATATACCAGCGACGCAGCCAGCATGGTGCATGCTATGCGGGTAAATGCATCGGTAATTCAGAATTATTCGGTACACCTGAACGGGACAACCGAATGGATCAACTTCCCCAACACGGCCAGTATAGCATTTCCCAATATTTTTACGATGGAAGCCTGGGTTAAACAGGAACACCAACAAACTGCCAAGATTATTCAGAAAGGTGACTGGGACGGTTTTTCGTTAGGAGTAGATTTATATCACGGCTGGATGACTTCGGCCTGCAATGCGGCAATGGAAGCAACCAATGTTATGTGGGGAAAAGGTCAGCCGGTGCTCAACAAATGGTATCATTTGGCGGCTACTTTCGACGGAAGCACCCTGAAACTGTATGTAGACGGAGTTTTGGTCAATTCGGGTACGTTGACCGGTGGGTTACATGTAAACGGGCGTACCATCAACATTGGCAGCGATAATGGCAATCAAAAGTTCTTTAAAGGCGATTTGGATAATGTTTCAATGTGGACAGTGGCACTATCGGCAGCTGATATAGTAAAAACTATCGACAATGGTATTACAGGCTCAGAAAGCGGGTTGGTAGGTTGCTGGAAGTTTAATGAAGGAAGTGGCGCGACGGTTAGAAACTCTGCTCCGGCTGTACACGATGGAGCACTGACAGGCTCGTTTTCGTCAGATATAGCATACGGGTTGGATTCGGATGGCGACGGAGTGCTTGATAACTACGATGATTTTCCGAATGATCCATTGCGTGCATTTAAAAACAATTACCCCTCGGGTGGTGTGGGAAGTCTGGCATTCGAGGATTTATGGCCTGCACAGGGCGATTTTGATTTCAACGATTTGGTGGTGGATTACCGGTTCAGCAATATTAGCAATACTAAAAACATGTTAGTGGAAACCTATGCTACCTTTATACTTCGCGCAGCAGGTGCTTCGTACAAAAACAGCTTCGGATTTCAGTTGCAGGGCACTATAGCAGCGGCAGACATGACAGTGACTGGTTCGGTGCTCACCGGTCAGCTAATTAATCTGGCTTCGAACGGGCTGGAAAGCAATCAGAATAAGCCTACGGTTATTGTATTCGACAATTCAATGAGTTTGCTTAAATTTCCGGGGTCGGGCCTCGGCGTAAATACCAGTTTGGGTGCGCCTCATGTAAAGCCTGATACCATTGTAGTGCATATTGTGTATACACCCGACAAATATACACTGGCCGATTTGAATGTGGCTGCCTTTAATCCGTTTATGATAGTGAATCAGGATAGGGGAAAAGAAATACATTTGGTGGATAATGCTCCTACTGCGCTTGCTGATATGTCTAATTTTGCTAAAGTGAGTGATACCAGCGATCCATCACGCGGAAGATATTACCGCACAAAAGATAACCTTCCGTGGGCAATCAATATCCCTCAAAGAATTGATTATGCTTTCGAAAAAACCGATATACTGAAAGCTTACCTGAAAATGGGATTGTGGGCACAAACATGTGGATTAAATTGTAACGACTGGTACGAGAATAAAGCGGGCTACCGCAATAATACGTATATTTATAAATAAGTTCATACAGTTAGAAAGGTTAGAAAGTTGTAAGGTTTAAAAGCCCTGTTGCGTTTGCAGCGGGGCTTTTTGACCTCTCCCCCCGCCCTCTCGCAGGGCTACTCTTTATACACATCTTTCTATTTGAAAAAATTAAGAAATAAAATAAGATATTTTGAACGCAAAGTTATTAAGATGCAAAGTCGCTAAGGGCAAAAACCAGAATATATCGCTTAAGTCCTTAAGAAATATCTTCAAAACCAGTATTTTTAAGAAAAATCTTTGCGACTTTATTACTTTGCATCTTCGCGTTCAGAAATTAATATTTGTGTATAAAGAGTAGCTCGCAGGGAGAAGGTGCTGTGTGTGCAATCGGGAAGTGATTTGTATTTTTCAACGTAAAAAAAACTTCTTACGATGTCAGTGCTACGCACCTATATTGCGGGATTCCTGGTTACTACGAAGATATCACAACTACGTTGCTAAAAAGGGGCCTGGAGCGGATTGTTTGATTATACGAACTGAACTTTTTTGAAATGCTGTTGTTGAATTCACAGCGGGTTCTATTCCTTATTTCACTTCTTTTGCCCGATAAATTCCTTCAGGATTGCTTTGAGAAAAATGAATCCGGAAGAATTGAACGCGGATTTTCGCGGATAACAATTAAACTGATTTAAAACTGATTATAGTCATGCAAGCATGACTGATAATATCCGGGCAATTAAAATCATCCCGCTAAGGGTGGGATTAAAATCCGTTTAAAAATCCGCTATTTCAGCTTTTATCCGCGTTCCAATTATGTTACTTTATATGATTATCCTCAAAGCATGCAGAACAATATTAAATGGTTTGATTTGCAAAAGAAGGGCGTAGCCCTGAAATCTTTGTAGAAAAAAAGAAAATGTAGAAATTGAGGGGCATAGCCCTGAAATCTATGTATTTAAGATGTCAGGGCTAAAGCCCCTTTTCTCGTATCATTTCATCCACTACGAAGATTTCATGGCTACGCCCCTAAATATCACCTTGAAAGAAATAGCTAATACAGTAAATCAATGAAACAATGTGTTAATTGCGGATAATTATATTTCTTTAAATAGAATTATACGACTTTATTTAAGTAATCAATAATATTTAATGATATGTTTTAGTTATGACCCCCAAACCCCCAAATGGGGGCTTTAAGACATAGTCTCTAATATAAAACATAAATCGCCTCTTAGTGGCACTCTTAAGCCCTCTTCCTCCCTCTCCATTTGGAGA
>CAZTDH010000217.1:0-3802 GCA_964612615.1 uncultured Paludibacter sp.
GGATGACCCGGAATGTGACGCAATGTATTGGCATATTTTTCGCTCGACCACGAGTTAACTTCTTCTATTGTAGGAAGTTCACTTGTTTTAATATCAATTACATCGGCATAAGGAGCGCACAATTCTTCGCTACGATTCAACGAATCGGCATAAATGAATTTAGCAGCTTCCAAACCATCACTACCTGCAACGGCCAAGCCAATTACTTCTTCTAACCAGGTTGTACCAGCAGTTTTCAGGTGAAGCCCTTTGTCGTATTTTTTGATTACTGCAGCCATTACCGGATAAATAGAGAATTTATCAGAGCCTGAGTGAATGCTCAGTTTCAATTCTTCAGGAAGACCAAATTCTTTCACTGCGTAATCGATAACCAATACATCTTCTTCAAATTCTTTGGCAAATTGATCTACATCACCGGTATAATCAACACCTTTATTGAAACGACCTGTAAATTTCGGAGCAATAGTTTGAGCAGGAACCCCTTTATCAGCCAGCATTTTTAAAATGAATAGCATTTCGATAGGTGTTTGCGGAGTTTCTACCTCGTCCATTGATACTTCTGTAATGAAGTTGCCTTTACCTTTTTTCTCAGCAAGGAAATTGTAAATATCGGCAGCCTGTTGAGCAGCAGCCAAAAATTTACCGGCAATTTTCTCAAGTAATTCAACTGAAACAACTATTGCATGGTCTATTCCCGGAATCTGAAGTTTACCAATATATTTATCGCACGAAGCTACAAATGCACGAATATCTTCTGCTTTACTTTCTTTGCCAATAAATGAAGCAACGTCCAAAGTGAAAAAGTCGGATGAATCAACAAAACCTGCTACATTGCTAAAATTGATATGGTCGGCATCCACAAAATATTGACCTTTAAAACCTAATGCTTTTACGGCTGCATCCGCTTCATTGCGGGTATCCTGAGGAACAGTATGAACATAGGTATGTTCGCGGTTCGATTTATTCCATACAATATTTATATCTAAGCCCGATTTCTCATTTGCTTTCATTATAGCTCTTAGCTGAGCTTCGCCCTGATGAGCAAAACGGTCACCCGTACCAATGCTAAATTTTCCTAATTTCATGATTAAATGATTTAAAGTGTTGTTGTATTTTGTTGTAATTCAATTAGATATTCTCATTAAACTGAACGTAATCCTCAATATTTTCTTTCATTAAAATATCGATTGGCATATAATTTACCCTATTTATTTCCTGATGGAATATCAATTTTCTACACATATCCCGAACAGTAAAATAAGCCTGTTTATCAGGACGTTGAGCTATAAGACAATTCACAATTCCCTGTTTCAGACACTTCACATTTTCTTCGAGCAAGTCATACCCAATTAAACGGACTTTACTTTGATGCAAAGATTCCAAATGTGTAGCCAGACGATAAACCTTTGAATTAAAAGTAATAACTGCCCTTATATTATGATTTTGATTGAAAATTTGTCTCAAAATCTCGAGATTTCCTATTTCGTCATTATTACTAAATTCAGCACTAATTATATCTATTTTATTATCAAGTTGATTTTCCTGAATAAATCGTGAAAAACCATTACTTCTGGAAAGTGTCTGATTAGATACTGAGCCTTTTCGCTTTGTCCTGATTATAACTATTTGAGAGCCATTTGGCATCGAACTTAACAATAATTTAGCTGCAATATATCCGCTCTGAAATGAATTCTGACCATAATAAGTATTAAAATCAGTATTTTCAATCATTGAATCGATAAATGAATACGGAATCGACAAATTATTCAGATCATTTATAAATGAAATGGTTTCATTTCGGAATATCGGAGCAATAAATACAGCATCCGGTTCAGTTTTTAGCACTGATTCAGAAACACTTACAAATGATTGACTATCAAACTGATTAAAGCATTTTTTTTCTATATGAACGTTATGATGCAGAAACTCCTGTGCAGCCTGAATAAAACCTTTATCAACACTTTCCCAATATTCTCCGGGTTGAAAGGAAGGAAAGAGACAAACAAAACGGTAATTCTTCTTTGAAGCAAGCGAACGAGCCAGCAGATTAGGAGAATAATTCATCTCTTCAAGTACTTTGGTGACTGCTTCACGGCTTTTATCAGAAACATCTCCCCTGTTATGTAAAACTCTGTCAACAGTTCCTTCGGAAACTCCCGATAAAACTGCAATGTCTTTAATGCGGATTTTGTGATTATTTTCAGCCATTGTACTAATAAATTTTAAAACTGTGTTCGCACACAGAATAAAGTTGTTGCAAAAATACTATTATTTTTGAATCTGCAAAATTAATTTCAATATCGTGTGCGAACACGGAAATTACATATCACTACATAAAAAAAGAATATTTGCTTGATTTGGAACACATTACAACAACATATTCAAGAATACACCAAATAAACCTATTGAAAAATAATTTCAAAATAGAGATATTTAACTTTTTAGGTAATTAAAAACACATGAAGTAGATTGAATAAATCCACTTATAAATATTTGGAAGTCTCGGAATCAAGTTTTTCATAATGAAATAAGTTGCATTTTCATACAATACATATTAAATAATTATGTTACAACTAAATTGTTCCGTGTTCGCACACATTATATATTTTTTATCATAAATATCAATTCGTATTTCGTAAATCTAAAATTATTTGTATCTTCGTGGGCGAACACGGAAACATATATTTTATTAAAAATCAATAAGTATGTTTCTGATTTTGTGTATATTACCAAAATCATATTTATTTATTGTTTTTGATTTTACTGAAAACATCTCAGCTCAAAACTGTCAAAAACTGTTCTTTCCTGAATTTTCATACTCTTTTTTAAATAAAAATGAGAAAATAAGAAATTAAAAACAAGAACAAAAAGTTAAATATTTAATCGAAATAAAAATAAAGTACCATGAAAAACTTTTTAGACGAGAATTTTATTCTTCAAACCGAAACAGCTCAAAAGCTCTATCACGAACATGCTGCAAAACAAGCAATTATAGACTATCACTGTCATTTGGTTCCTTCAATGGTAGCTAATGACCATCAGTTCAAATCGTTAACAGAAGCTTGGTTAGGTGGAGACCATTATAAGTGGCGTGCAATGCGTACTAATGGTGTTGACGAGCGTTATTGCACCGGAAAAGACAGCAGCGATTGGGAAAAATTTGAGAAATGGGCCGAAACTGTGCCTTATACCATGCGTAACCCACTGTATCACTGGACACATTTGGAATTGAAAACAGCTTTTGGAGTTGAAAAATTACTTTCGCCCAAGACTGCCCGTGACATTTATGACGAATGTACTGCCAAGCTTCAAACTCCTGAATATACCGCCCGCAATTTGATGCGTAAATATAATGTTGAAGCAGTTTGTACAACCGATGATCCGATTGATACGCTCGAACATCATATAAAAACCCGTCAGGATGGCTTTGAAGTTAAAATGTTACCAACCTGGCGCCCCGATAAAGCCATGGCCGTTGAGGTTCCACAAAATTTCCGCAGCTATGTGGAGCAACTTTCCGACATTTCAAAAATCAATATCTCCAACTTCGACGATATGATTCTGGCCCTGCGCAAACGTCAGGATTTCTTTGCCGAACAAGGTTGCAAGCTGTCAGACCATGGAATTGAAGAATTCTATGCCGAAGATTATACCGATGCCGAAATCAAAGAAATTTTCAATAAAGTGTTTGGTGGTCGCGAACTGACTCACAGTGAAATACTGAAATTCAAATCGGCCATGATGGTAATTTTTGCCGAAATGGATTGGGAAAAAGGCTGGACTCAGCAATTTCATTACGGAA
>CAZTDH010000218.1:0-3797 GCA_964612615.1 uncultured Paludibacter sp.
TTTATTACAAAGTAACAACTTTTATTTCAATTACTTACAACATATATAATACCTATTGTTATTTATTTTTTTTGTTTAAAAATTAGTTCTTTAGATACACGCTTATTAAAGACCGAAAGCTGGTCACGTTGATTGTTTTATCAGATAAGGTTATTGCTTCCATGCTAATTATTTCTACTTTTGTATCCTCCTTTCTTTTATTAGATTGTGAGTGGGCGTGAGTCGGCTTGGTTGCGCTAACAATTTATAAACCGGCTCCGCCTTTTTTTACGAATATAATCATCCGATGACTTTGAGTCATCGGATGATTATTTGGGCTGAGGTATTTCAGCCCACCACCATAGCACTCAGTGTGGTGCTCCATGGGCCATATTCTCCACGGGTATTTACCCAGCGAAGCCAGTAATACGCCATTTTTCCGGTTTTAGCTCCATCAAACTTTACCGTATAGGGTGCAGAAGTACAGGTTCCCACATACGTTAGTTCCGAAGCATCTTTAGGTGCATCGCCATCCACCTTCATAAATATTTCACAAGCATGTACGCCTTCCGGCTTAGCATTGCTGTGAGCCGATGCTTCATCGTAATAATGAAGTGTGTGTTGTTGGCGTACCGAAAAATCTACAGTCCCCACCGGACTTGTTGTAGGTGCGGGAGTAGGTGTGCGTGTGCCTGTTTTCACAGTCAGTCCCATGCGGGCACGGTCGCTGTCGGTCACTTTACCGTTATTAGCTAACCACTGCGCTACAAATGGGCGAATAACAGCCACGTATTCGTCATACGCTTCGTCTTTGGTCAACACATCGGCTGCGGTGCGGTTCTGTTTGTTACTGGCTTTGCCAAAAGCAACTTCCCACACAAGTTGTTTTGCTTTTACCAAGCTGAAATCGTCAGCCCAAATACCCCATTCGGTAACTTTAGACTCAACAATTTCGACTAAATTTTTCTGCCATAAATTCATTTTGGCGTCATTTTGCGGAATGTAATCTGCCATAATTTTTTAAAATTAAATGATTAATAATTTGATTATATAAACGAAAAAATAAATAAGTAATTGAAATTTAAATGTTTGTGTTTTATTGTGTTATTTTTATATCTTGATCGCAAACTTTTATTCCAAGATGGCAAAGTTTTATATCTCGATGGCGAACTCTTATTTTCAAGCATAAAATAGTTATATCCTGATGGCAAAGTTTCAGTCCAAAATGGCAACAATATATATTCAAGCAAGAAACTTTTACAGTTGAATCGCAGGCTTTTAGTCCTTTATAAAAAAGTTTTATCCCGAAGCATAAAACTTTCTTTTCTAATCATACATGTTTCTTGCCCGAATCTGATTTTTAATTATTCAACCAAAAATACACCGGATAGAGTGGTAATTCCATACGTAATTTTAATAGAATAATTAGCACTTGCCCATGCTTCGGCAGCTAGCGATACTTCGGAAGTTGAATCAGTGTCCACCGTTTCTTGTGCTACAATATTATCACTGGCATTGTATACCGTAATAGTTGCATTGCCAACAGGCGAATCAAAATAAACTGACAAATCAGTTTCACTAATCGTGGCACTGACAGGAAGAAAAGTAAGAGACAACGGCTTTGGACCCGGAAGTATTGGATCTTTAAATAAACTGATTTGTGTTGTTGAAGCATAAAGACTAGCTGTGAACAGCACAAGTAAAAATGAAAATACAATTGAACGTTTCATACGAATTGTTTTTTAATGTTTGAATAATTTTAATTAAATTTGTACCCAAAGTTAAAGAGACTTGTTTGTTTTTGCAAAAAAAAGTGTGGTAAGGCAAGGCAAAATGGTGCTTTGTAACTATTTGCTAGTTAGGTATTTATGGTTTTTTGCAAAAATAAATTGGTAAGGCTAACAAATTAATCGGAAATGAGGGGTAATTTAACTAACCTGCAAATGTAATATTCCTGATTTAAGACTATAAAATAATATTCAATCTCAACTTCTTATGAAGAATTACGGGCTTATACTTTTCTTATTGTTGATTGTTTCGTGTCAACCCCATTATACCCGAAATGAAGTTATTCTGAAAGCTGAAAAGTTATTAGATACAGCACCTGATAGTTCATACAACTTATTGAACTCAATCACTAATCCACAGAAGCTATCCACAGCCGACTATGCAGCGTGGTGCTTGCAATACACCCATGCCCAATATAAACTTCAAAAGAAATTTACATCCGATAGTATCATCCGAATTTCGGTAAATTATTACAAGAATAGTAAGCTGAAAAAACAAAGCGGAACTGCCTGGTATCTTTTGGGCTGTATAGCTGAAATGTTACAGAAAGATTCGGTCGCCATGGAAGCTTACAAGGAAGCTGAAAATGCATTAGCTCTGACCAAAGAAACTAAATTGAAAGGATTGGTTCAATTTAGTTTGGGATATATTTGTATGAAGGACGAAATGTATAGCAATTCGCTGAATTATTTTCGGAACTCGTTAGGATTTTTCAATCAATCAGGTGATAAAAAATACAAAGCTTATGCCTATCGTGATATGTCCATCATGTATTATCAATTAAATTACCCGCTGGATAGTGTGTTGTATTATTCGGATAAAGCCCTTAAGCTATCAAATGAAGCAGGTGATTCAACAAATTATTACTATATACTGGCAAATCAGGGAGAATTATTGTACACCAAGGACTATACCCGTTCGAAAGAATGTTTGTTGAAAGGATTCAACTTCTTTCCAATGCAACGTTATTACTATGGTTCTTATCTGGCATACATTTATTCTAAACTCAACAAAATAGATTCGGCAAATTATTATTTGAATATTTCACTCACCGGACCTAAAAATTCTCCGTACAATATAATAGGACTTCATGCTGCTGCTTTGATTGAGCTAAACAAAAACAATTATAAAAAGGCATACCAGTATCTTGAAAAGTCATACCTGCTTAGAGATTCAATCTTTCAACAAAATATGACAAGCCAACTTCATATTATTGATAAGCAATATGACCTGACGAAAAAAAATGAAGATAATGCAGCATTGGAAATTGCAAATCAGACTAAAATAATCTGGATTGCATTACTCACTGTCGGTTTTTTGATATTAGCGATACTATTTCTATTAATCCGGAACAGCTATAAACAAAAACAAGATGATGATGAGAAGGAGAAACGACGTTTAAAATTTAAGCACCAAACAACCGAAATTCAAAATCGGCAAAAAAGAGAATTACTGCTGGTAAAAGTTCAACATAAACTTGAAAACACACTAGTATTTAATAAACTGACCAAAAATTTAATAATCTCCGGTAAAAAAGAAAATTTTCTGGAAGAGATTACTAAACAATCTACTTTATCAGAGAAAGATTGGTCTAATTTTATCAAAGAGGTTGATAATCTGTTTGAAAGCCGGATTTCAAAACTACAAGAAGAATTTAGCGATCTTACTGAAAGCGATTGTGTAGTTATTGCACTTATTTGTTTAAAAATAAACATTCCAAATTCATGTTTACTATTAGACATGAATAAAAACACAATATATACTCGCCGGAAAACAATAAAGGGGCGTCTTGAGCTAGATGCCGAAACTGATTTAGAGAAATGGTTAGTGGCTAAAATTGTAGAAAATCAAAATAATCTACAAGTTTAGTGGTATTGAATACTCTTTCTTTTGAGTCGAAATGCTTCTAATACAGTGTAGGGGTGGGGCTGATTACTACAACGTAAACTCTTTACAACCGATAATTTAATCCAACAGAAACCTCACTACCAATGCCGAATAAAGTGGAAAGACCGCGAAGCCAGGTAGAA
>CAZTDH010000219.1:0-3796 GCA_964612615.1 uncultured Paludibacter sp.
AAACGATGGGCAAAGTTAGTGGCAGTGAGAACTGTTGAGTATCTGTTTCGCTATCGACAGCCGAACCAACCGCAGCAAACAAGGAAGCATAAAGCAAATATCCGCCTAAAAAATATACGATGAAAAAGATGGATATTTTCAGAAAATCGAAGCCGCTCATCATACTGTACACCTGACGAATCATCCCTTCCGTTCCACCAGTCGGAATGGCTTGAGCACCTATCTGATTGGCATGTTGCAGCGAGTTGATATCAAGGTTTCCTCCAAAAAAACTTCCGGCTGCCAATGATAAAGCCGAGGTAAGTAAAACCCACATCAGAAACTGGGTAAGTCCAACCAGTGCGATACCGATAATTTTTCCCATCATCAGTTCAAACGGCTTTACTGAAGAGATTATCACTTCCACAATCCGACTGGTTTTTTCCTGAACTACTCCGGCCATGACCTGGGCACCGTAAATTACAATAAACATGTAAATTACAAAAGCTGAAATCATGCCAATTATCAATGCCAATTCAGCAGAACCAACTTCTTCTTTCCCATCTTTTCCCCATTTTATTGTCGGGATATCAATATTGGCCCGTGAGCTTTCAACCATTTGTTTCAGGTTTGGTATATTATATTTTGCCAACTTCTGTTGTTCCACATAGCTACTCAACTTGTCCGAAATATAGGTTTTCAACTCCATATTTACCTGTTCCTGCGAATAAATGGTGGCAGCTTTCGGATTTTTTATCAGATCATCGCTAATCAACAATAATGCTGTAAAATCTTTATTTTCAGCATTATCTTTCCGAACACGGTCGACAGGTTGGTCTACAAAATCGAAGAGATAGGTATCATTACTTTTCAGCACGTTATGATACTGGTTCGTACGGTCAATCACATAAATGTGTTTTTTACTACCATCTTTCAGACTGGAAAGCCACAGTGGAACGGTTATCATTCCGGCAAAAAGCAAAGGAGTAAGAAAGGTGAGAATGATGAATGATTTTTTCATCACACGGGTAGTGTATTCCCGTTTTATTATCAGAGTGATTTTCGACATAACATTTAAGGGTTAAGGGTCAATGATTATTATCTTACTGTTTCGATAAAAATATCATTCATGCTGGGTAACAATTCTTCAAAAGTATGAATTTCAGTCTGTTTAATGAGTGAACCAAGCAACGAATTATTACTGCCAACATTCATCTTCTGAATTTTACTTTCAACAATACCATCCTTTTCAATTTGCGAAATCAGTTCAAAATCACTTCCTGAAATAGGATTATCGGAACGAACAAGATACATTTTACTGGTATGATTGGCACGAATTTCAGCCACATTTCCCTGCAATACGATTTTAGCCTTATTGACTAATGAAATATTTTCGCACAAATCCTCTACGGTTCCCATGTTGTGAGTTGAAAAAATGATAGTTGCACCATTGTTTCTGAGCTTCAGAATTTCACGTTTCATCAAATCTGCATTTACCGGATCAAATCCGCTGAATGGTTCGTCGAAAATCAACAACTTTGGATTATGCAAAATGGTAGTGATAAACTGCACTTTTTGAGCCATTCCTTTCGAAAGTTCTTCCACTTTTTTGTCCCACCATGCCTGAATTTCAAATTCCTCGAACCAATACTTCAGTGCTTTAAGCGCATCGTGTCGACTCATTCCTTTCAGTTGAGCCAGATACAAACATTGCTCACCCACTTTCATCTTTTTGTACAATCCGCGTTCTTCGGGCAAGTAGCCTATCTGTTGTACATCAGCAGGTGTCATGCGTTTGCCATTCAGGCGCACTTCACCGCTATCGGGCGCGGTTATGCAGTTGATAATCCGAATGAGCGTCGTTTTTCCGGCACCATTCGGACCTAATAAACCGTAAATGCTGTTTTCCGGTACTGTCAGGCTTACACTGTCCAGTGCTAAATGTCCGGCAAATTGCTTGACAACGTTTTCGACCTCTAACAACGTTTGATTCATGTGTTGATTAGTTAATTAGCTAATTGGAAATTAAATCATTGGAAATTGAATCACATTTTTCCCTCATCTGCAAAGCTGTAATATTGTCCGCGGGCAATAATGATATGGTCGAGAAATGCAATGCCAATGGCTTTGCAGCCTTCTTTTACACGATGGGTTATCTGATCATCTTCCACACTCGGGCGATTTTGACCCGAAGGATGATTATGAGCAACTACAATTGCCTGAGCCGATTTCTCCAACGCCATTTTCAGCAACATGGGTATATCTACCACGGTTTGTTTGCTTCCACCCTGCGTTAACCGCTTTATTTCAATTACTTTATTGGCACCATTTAGCAGTCCAATCCAAAATTCCTCGTGCGCTAAATCCACCAACTGTGGTTCAAACAATTCAAATAAATCCATACTTGACATAATTTTCTTACGTTCCAGCATTTCATTGGTTTTACGGCGTTTTCCAAGCTCTAAAGCCGCCATAATGGTTATGGCTTTGGCTTCACCAATGCCTTTGAACCGTTTACACAAATCGTGAATGGTCAGTTGTGCCAACTCATTAATATTGTCATGACATTCGTGCAAAATACGACGCGAAAGCTCTACAGCCGATTCATCTTTATTCCCCGAAGCTATCAGGATAGCCAGTAACTCCGCATCAGAAAGACTATGAGAGCCTTTATGAAGCATTTTTTCGCGCGGACGGTCATCTTCTGCCCAATCGCGTATGGTTAGTCTTTTTTCTTCTGTTAACATACCCCAAAAGTACAACTTTTTTTCTTTTTTACAAATTGAATTTTGCGGAATAAAAAAGCTGTATCAAAAATAAATTAATACAGCCTTTCTTATTTATTAAAACAATGAAATTAAATATCCTTCACTTTGAATGGATTATACGAAATTCCTTGATCAATCACATCAATATGTTCGTATTTCTTTACCCATTTTACCAAATAAATTGTTAGAGGTAGCAGAATTATTTCGTAGGCTGTTTTCAGTATTATTTGTGTGAAAATCATGATAATTAAATGGTGATGCTTGATAATTCCTGAAAAAGCAATGGTAAAAAAGACCAAAGAATCAGCACCTTCGCCAAAAACAGTAGAAACAATGGCACGAATACCAAAGTGACGACCATGCTGACGGACTTTCATTTTACTCATTATATAAGCATTGATAAACGAACCAATCAAAAATGCAATAAAACTGGCCACGGTTAAACGTTCACTGGTAAGTAGAATTACCGTTAGTGCATTCTGATATATAAAATGGGGTGATGAAGGTAACCAAATAGCCAAATGAAATATAAATACCGTAAAAAAATTCAGTAGAAATCCTACCCAAATAATCAATCTCATTTTGCGATAACCCCATACTTCGGCTACTAAATCATTGATAATGTATGCAATCGGAAAAATCATCAGACCTGCAGTTATATCAAAGCCAAAAATCCGTACTATTTTCTGGCTCACAATGTTAGCCGTAATCAGACAGACGGTGAACACCAGTCCGCATATCATATAAACAACTGAAACCTTTTTACTCATTGTGTTTGGAGTTTATGAACATGGGCAAAGATAGACGTTTTTATTTATAAAACAAAGAGAGGCAACACATCGTATTGCCTCTCTTCAAATAATTATCAAAAGTCTATCGGTTCGACACTGTTATCATTTTGGTTTTTAAGTCTTTATCATTAGATAACCTGCATAAATAAACTCCGGAACGTAACATTGATAAATTAATGGTTTGAATGCCATTTCCATTGCCGTCTGGTTTGACATTTTGAAGCATTTTGCCTGTTAAGTCCAACAACTCGACATTCG
>CAZTDH010000220.1:0-3756 GCA_964612615.1 uncultured Paludibacter sp.
TAATATATAATTAATTTCAACTATGTTAATATTATTTTAAACGGATCGTTATTGAAGTGCTCAGGAGCATGCAGATGTGCTTCTCCCGGTGCCTTCGGTGGTGTTGATTCCAACTGAAGCGCTATTTCATTGTCTAATTCTATGCGCTCAACTGATGGAGCTACATAGTTGTTTTTTTTAATTATTGTGTACATATAATATGATTTAATTGTTCCTTATTTCCTAACCCTCTCCAATTGGAGAGGGTTAGGGGTTATTAAGGGTTAGGTTTATTTAATTATTACTTTCTGTGTAATACTCTTACCGGCATTAGTTACGGTAACAGTATAAACTCCTGAAGCAAGACTGTTATTCAATACATTGGTTGCATTTGTCAGATTTGCAGAAGCTATCTTCTGACCAATAGCATTGTATACTACAACTTTACCAGTTGCATTACCGTTGACAATTATCTGACCATTAGCATTTGTTGTAATCCACACAATACTGTTGCTTGAGTTCAGACCTGTAGAAATCGAAGGTACACGGAATACTAACAAGAAGCGACCGGTTGAAGAAATTGGATCAGAAGTGAAGCTATAATCTGCTACAGTCAAATCCTGTTCGTAATTCAACGTATTGTCACGAAGGATAATTTGTGTTCCTGCTGTAAAATTGCTGAATTGTGAAGCTTTTATACTAAATGTTCCAGTGGCCAACGTAGTAAATCCAAGTGGAATTTCTGTGTTGTAAGGAATACTGCTCAAACCATTAATTGCAAGTTGTTCTGAACCAACTGAAGTATAAATCTCAGGAACAGCAACAGAATTATTGTTCATTTTTTCTGAGTCATAAGCATCTAGTCCGTTGCTTGCATTAGCATTAAATAATAACACTGTTTCATCCATATTAGTTCCGTTTGAAACCTGCAGACGCAATAGTTGTTGTGTCAGATTCAACATCGAAGGAGCTCTTAAACTACCATCGTTGTATGTCTGAGCATCTCCCTGCAACTGTGATCCTTTATGTGCACGCATAGAATTCTTAAAGGCTATAGCTCCTGTAGTAGAAGAACCATCACCTGCTGCATTTACACGTACCCAGAATGCCTGCATAGGAGGAATATTGCCAGTTACAACAGAGCCATTAGTTCCGGTACCAATCTGACTTGTGCTATTATAGGTATCGAAAGTGTAAATGGATGTTTCTAAAGGAATTGTTTTTGTGCGATACCAGATAGTTGTTCCAATATTGGTTGTTCCGGCATCTAGTAATACAGCATCCCAACTTACATACGATGGATAAGGGTTACCTACCAAATTGAAACCACTCTTGTATGCATCTTTGGTGCGGGTAAGATTCACATTTACAGTACCATCGTTCAATGTTCCATTAAATGTGACATTACCGGTAGCAGCTGTAGCTACTGATATATAACCCTGACCTACATTCAGGTTACCTTCCGTTAACACACTCCATACTCCTGCAGGCTCATTCCAATATTGTACGGAACCAGCACTACTTAATGCAGAATATGCAGCAGTAGTAATTGGACTGGACACATACCAGTTGCGGCCGGCTGTAAGATACTGTTGTACGGTTGCGGTGGTAAATGTACTTGTTCCATTATCAACAAAGGTTCCGGTACCATTGGCATCACTTTTTATGGTAATGCTTGAAGCAGTTAACGTTTTTCCGGTATTGTTGGTCAACATCCCATCTTTTTCGATGATTAAATTACTCGCTGTAGTAAGAGATGATAATGTTGATGCATCAATAGTGCCTGAAATATTGATTGTATTTGCCACTAATGAAATTTCATATGGTTGTTGAACTCCCTCTGCTACTGACCCATTTGTTCCAGTATTAATTGAATAAACCATCTGCCCATAGGAACAACTCACCGAGCTACCTCCGCCTGAAGCATCCCCGCCTGAAGCAGGTATTACTTCCTGTGCTTTTAATGCTGTTAGTCCAAGCCCTAATATAAGCATTGCAACTAAATTTCGTTTTATGTATTTCATTGGAGTTTTTTTTACTAAAATTTAAAAATGCCACGAGAATTCTTATCATCATTCTTATTGTTTTCCTCAGTGTTACCATTTTGGAAATTAATTATAAATGAATTATCGGTGTTTTTCTCTGTACTTGACCAATATTTCGGGTCATTATTATATTGCAATTTCGTCAATCCGCTTGCCGATGAATTATTTACAAAAAAACGATTTTGCCATAATATATTAAGCTCATCAATTGAAGGTAAATACCATCCTGTACCGAGACTGGCAACCCAAGATTTTGCAGTACTTTCCGCTGGCATTAAATTCGTGTTGTAAACACCATCCCATGTTCTATCTGCATTTGCTGTAGTTTTAGATCCTGGTTGCCAGTTTTTATTCTGCTCAGTTTTTGAAACGATTAAACCATGTTCAAATCCATCACTTCCTTTATAAATAGAGAAAATAATACCTCCAAGATATTCCTCACCCAAAAAGTGTCCGCCAACACTTCCGGCTTTTTCTGCAAACAAGGCATAAGGTACGCTTAATAACTGGTTTGTATTTGCAACAGTGTAAGAGGTGCCACCCGTTGGATCAGTTTCGGTTTTAATAAAATAGGGACCATTTGTCCAATTAATAGTACTAAGACCTGCCCCACTTCCAATTTCAATACTTACTAATCCATTTCCATTGGTGGTGGGTGTTTGTGTTTCGGTATAAATTACTGTTCCACTTACAGAACCCTGTAGGATACTAATTTTTATACCCACTGCCTGATTTACGACTAAAGTAGAACCATTACGTATTACTGCCTGATAACTCATTTTTTGGGGAGATTGTGCCCAAATGATTCCAGTTAATAATACTGCTACTAAAATTGAAACTATTTTTTTCATGATTTATTAGTTTTTTGTTGTTTTGTATATGAATATTTTCTTGTATAAAATATTTGGTAAACTACCAAGGAAATGCCTCCTTGTTAGTTTGCATTATTTAATTGTAAAGCAATATGTATTAACAGTCATTTTATCCATAAGAAATAAAGTGCTGTTCTTTTAGCTTGACTCTAACAACTAAAATTAAAATTTCCGAACAGCCCTGAAAGGTTTAGCATCTGACTTATTGTTAGATTCACAATCCTGAGTTTCTACCTGGATGATAAATGACTGAGAATTAGAATTCTCAGTACTTGACCAATATTTATTTCCACCGTTATACATTAATTTTGTAAGTCCACTTGCTGTAGAATTATTGATAAAAAAACGATTTCTAAACAACATTTTCACTTCATCCATTGAAGGTAAATACCAGGTATTGGCCGCAGTACCTAAGGTTGTATTAAGAGATGTAATCCAGGTTCTTACAGCACTTGTTCCTGCAGGATAAAGGGGTGTATTGATAGAACCATCACTTGCGCTGTTTGCATTTACTAAAGTTCCGGTACCACTAGTCAATACAGCATTACCTTCAGTTTTTGAAACAATTAAACCATGTTCAGTATTAGTGTTATCGATATAAAGAAAGAAGATGATGCCACCAAGGTATTCTTCGCCAAGATAATGATCACCTACTGTTTTTGCTTTAGTGGCAGTAGCAGCATTACCTGTACAAGCGGCTGCTGATGTTGCTGTAGTTGCTGATGTTGCAGTAGCTGCATTACCAGTGCAAGCAGCTGCAGTAGTTGCTGTTGCGGCATTACCTGTGCAAGCTGCAGCGGTTATGGCTGTTGCGGCATTTCCTGTACAAGTGGCTGCAGTAGTTGCGGTTGTTGCGGTAG
>CAZTDH010000221.1:0-3735 GCA_964612615.1 uncultured Paludibacter sp.
ATGGTATAAATGTGCGCATACAATAGTTTAATATTTTGTGCTACGGATATTGAGTAATTTACTCTATCATTCTGACTATTTTAGCGCTGCATACATCCTGTATTAATACAGCGCATTAATACTAATACTTTATCGAACTGGGTATATTGCTGTAGCGTATCGGGTATATTATCCCTGCGTACCGGATATATTGCTGTACCGTATTTATCCTATTTGCCTTCCGTTTCTGGTGTATTACTGTGCCGTACTATACCTATTATCTTACCATATCGGATATATTACTCCACCGTATTAAACCTATTATCCCTTCGTATCTGATATAATACTGCTCCGTATTATATAGATTACCTCTCCGTATCACATATATTACCATAGCGTATTATACCATTCAGGGCATAGTATTTTGTCAGTGAAAGCATGATATTAAGCCTCTTTTTAGCTCGTTTTTTACATTTTTAATCACAATACAAAACCATAAACAACTGAATATAAACGCAATAATCTAAAAAAACGCACCATTATTTAAAATAATTATAAATTAACACCTTGATTTTTGTTCTAAACTCCTGATAGTTAATTATGTTATAGAGTAAATCTGGATTAACAGCAAATTATTTTGAACAGGTTGACATAAAATACTTGCAAAATTAAAAAAGCCATTTTATTTTTGCCCAAGCATTTTTTAATAAACTAAATAAATCAATCATGAATTCGAAACAAGAATCAAAACTGAAAATGTATTTGACATTGCGTATCTGTCTGTTATCGAACGAGGCGATTACCGCCAAACTTCCTAACTTCAATGAGTTTTTGACAGCACTAAACAATGCTATTGAGCAGATTCAAACCAACAGCGAACAAATGCATTACAACACGAAAGGGGTGACCGACAACAAACAACAACTGCGGGAATCACTCATGACCATCACTGCCGATGCTTCGGCAAAAATTCAGGCTTATGCCAGGTACCAACGCAACACGGTGTTGCTATCTGAAACCAAATTTACCATCACCAACCTGCGGCATGTGGGTGCACTTGAACTGCTGGATATGGCCAATGGACTTCACACCCGCATAGATGCGAATATTGCGGATCTGACTGAGTATTTGTTGACAACTGCATCACAAACGGCTTTTCGGGCAGCTATTGATGCGTATGCCGAATCTGTACCACAAACACGCCAAAGCCAGTTGAAAAGCAAAGAAAACACGCTGCTCGAAACACAGGCATTTGCCATTGCTGACGAAGCACTGAGCAATATTGACGCGCTGGTGGAAATCGTAAAACTAACCGAGACTACTTTTTATGCAGGCTACAAAAATTCGCGTAAAATAGTGGAGCAAGGCACAGGCACATTACAGGTACAAGGCATTGTTACCGAAGCTTCCACCGGAAAACCCATACCGGTAGCTACCGTAAGCTTTAGTCTGAGCGGACAAACCAAAGTAGCCATCGAAAAAGAAACTGCTACCAAAGGTGGTTTTATGATTAAAAGTCTGCCCGAAGGTATTTATGATGTAACAGTGAGCAAAGTGGGATTTAAAACACAAACTATTACCGCCACTGTGCGCTGGGACGAATTATGCAACATTGAAGTGGAACTTGAAAAAGCTTCACCAATGATGAGATAAGCTACGTGCTATGTTCATTTATTTTGGGAATTCCTCCGGTAAGCTTTTTATCGGGGGGATTTTTGGATAATAGGAATAACAGAAGTATAATATTCTATAGAAATTAGCTTAATTAAATAATAGTTTTTATATTTGAGGGCGAATCAGTAAAACGCTATGAAAGCATCTAAAATCACACACCATAACGAACTCCGCATCCGTGTTGACTTCCCTTATAACACGGAAATGGTTTCAAGATTGCGTCAAATACCCGATGCCCGATGGAGCAAAACCATTGGTGCATGGCATGTGCCTTATACCAAAGAGGTTTTTATGCAATTGAAAACCTTGTTTCCTGAAATGACCTCACCCCCGACCCCTCTCCTTGAGGAGAGGGGAGAAATAAGCTCTGAGCCAATAATCAAAGAGCAACTTCAAGTAGCACCACGATTAATCAAAAAACCGAAGCCTACAGAACCAATCGGAGCGCGAGCTGAAGTCGTACCCCGATTAGAGCTAACCAATCAAGACCATTCCCTACAAAAACGGAATGATATTTCAATTGATATTACCGACAAACATATTTTTATCAAAATGCCTAAAAACGAGGCGGACATTCAATATATCCGTTCGTTCAGGTATGCTAAGTGGGATATGCAGCATTTTTGCTGGACCTTACCTAATTACCGTGATAATGCAGAAAAGATAAAAGCATATTTCAGTAAGCGAAATCCTGAAATTACAGAGTTTCATTCTACGGTTGAGAAACAACCAAACGAACAGGAACATACTTTCACGAAAAATGAACTGCTGGTAGTAAATAATTTCAGGACGCTGAAAGTTTATTTTTCATACTCGACAAGCCTTATACGGGAAATTAAAAACATACCTTATACCGCTTGGAATTCTACAGGGAATTACTGGACAATACCTACATCGGATAAATACATTAGCGAATTGAGGCAGATTGCTGAACGTTATGCACTTGATTTTATTTATAAGGAGGAACTGAAATCGAAGGTAAAACCCCGTACTTCGTGGCAGGGCATGGAAAACTTCCGAGAATGCCCGGCGGAATATATTGCCAAGCTGAAAGAGTTGCGTTATAGCAAAAATACCTTAGACACTTATAAACACATGTTCGAGGAATTTATCAATTATTATGCTGATACGGAAATTGACGAAATAACTGATGCGATGATTGTTGATTTTCTGCGGTATCTGGTGAATGAACGCAATATTTCGGGTTCGTATCAAAACCAGTCCATCAATGCAATCAAATTTTACTTTGAAAGAGTACGAGGCGGGCAGAGAAAGATTTATACGATTGATCGACCCCGAAAGGAAAAAATGTTGCCCGAAGTGCTGAGCGAAGAAGAAGTAGTGAAAATCCTGAATGCTACGGAAAATCTGAAGCACAAAGCGATATTGATGACTATTTATTCGGCCGGATTGCGTGTAAGTGAACTGACCAACCTGCGAATAAAGGATATTGACAGTAACCGAATGCAAATAAGGGTGGAACAGGCTAAGGGAAAAAAAGACAGATACACTCTATTAAGTGAGAAAACATTAGAAATACTTCGTAGATATGTAAAAGAATATAAACCAAAAGTGTGGCTATTTGAGGGAGCAAAGGGTGAACAATATTCAACCAGTAGCATACAGGCCAACTTGAAAATAGCGGTTGAAAAGACAGATATCAAAAAACGGATAACGGTTCACACCTTGCGTCATAGTTTTGCCACACATTTACTGGAAGCCGGAACGGATATTAGGTATATACAAAGCTTGTTGGGGCACTCAAGTGGTAAAACCACAGAAATTTACACGCATATTACCACAAAAGGTTTCGATCAGATAAAAAGCCCATTAGATAAATTGAAAATAAATTAATTAATTCGTTGTTAAATTAATAATTAGTTACTATCTTTGGGTTTTAAATAAATAATAAGTAATACCAATTGCATTAACAGGTTGGATATGTTCAGTAAGGTTAAATCACTGCAATTTTGAAAACAATTAGAATACAGTGATTTAAGGTACAAGAACACATTAGATAAATGCGATATATGTTCAGTTAACTCAACATATCCATTTTCTACTAAGTATATTCATGTGTTA
>CAZTDH010000222.1:0-3733 GCA_964612615.1 uncultured Paludibacter sp.
AAAAGAGCCACACAGGAATAATACCTACCGTTCCAAAAAACAAGCGATAGAATCCAGACCCGAATCCACTGATGTCAGCCAGTTTCACCAATATAGCCGACCACGAGATGCACAACACACCAAACAGCAACAACAAATAATGAACCCACGGATGGTCTTTGTGCAATTTCTTCATACTACTTACTATAAACTATCGACTATAAACTGCCTTTACCATGCGGTCATTGCCTGAAATATCTTTGCGTAGTTCAATATCAGTAAAACCTGATTCAACAAGTAAATCCATTGTTGCTTTTCCATACTGACGATTAATCTCGAAATATAGTTTTCCTCCTGGTTTCAATTGTTTGAGGGCAAATTTTGCGATGCTTCGATAGAAAAGCAACGGATCATTATCAGGGACAAACAACGCCAAATGAGGCTCGTTGTCTAATACATTTGGCAGAATTTCAGACTTCTCGTTTTCCAACACGTATGGTGGATTGCTGACGATAATATCCCATTTCTTTTCAAAATCGGGAGCATTCAGAATATCAACTTTCGTGAAATCTACCTCTAGTTGGTTGCGGTTAGCATTACTTTGTGCAGTACCGAGTGCTTCGTCCGAAATATCAAACGCATCAACCACCGATTTCGGAAATTCATGTTTCAGACTAATGGCAATACAGCCACTTCCGGTGCCAATGTCAAGGATGTTTAGAGAAGCGCTTCGGTCATTTTCAGTTCTTATCCAGTCCACCAGTTCTTCGGTCTCGGGACGGGGGATCAACACTGATTCATTGACGTTAAAAGGAAGTCCGTAGAACTCTGTCTCGCCCAAAATATATTGAATCGGAACAAAATTTTTGAGTTTTTCTATAAAACTTTCTATTTCATGATATTGTTTATCAGAAAAAAGTGTATTTTTGTTAACTATAATTTCAGTGCGCGAAAAACCGGTCACTTTTTCAATCATCAACAGACTGAAACTGCGGATTTCGGTTTCGGGATAAAGCCCTTCAAGTTCTGATTTGATACGTTTTATGGCGGTTTGCATGGGTGCAAAGATAGAAAAATTAGTTACGAGTTACAAGTTAGCAGACACCCATTCTTTTTTGTTTACGATTTAGTGTTAATTATGAATTCTGCTTTATGAATTATGAACTAAAGTATATACAACGCTGCCTTCAATTGGCACAAAATGGCGTAGGTTATGTTGCACCAAATCCAATGGTTGGAGCAGTGGTAGTGCATAATAACATAATTATTGGAGAAGGTTTCCACCGACGTTACGGCGATGCTCATGCCGAGCCAAATGCAATAAACTCGGTAAAAGATAAAAGTCTGCTGCAGGAATCGACTTTGTATGTGAATCTTGAACCATGTTCGCACTACGGAAAAACACCTCCTTGCGCCGATTTTATTATCGAAAACAAAATTCCACGAGTGGTTATTGGTACGCTCGATCCAAACCCAAAAGTGTCGGGTAGGGGAGTGGAGCTAATGAGAAAAGCCGGTATTGAAGTGCTAGTGGGCGTTATGGAAAAGGAATGTCGTGAGTTGAACAAGCGCTTTTTTATATTTCAGGAACAAAAACGGCCTTATGTGTTGCTTAAATGGGCACAAACAAAAGATGGTTTTATCGATAAAAAACGTACTGACAGAACCGAAGAACCATTGCTTATCTCCAATGCTATTACTAAGCAATTGACACACAAAATGCGAGCCGAAAATCAGGCTATCTTGGTGGGTGCTAATACCGTTTTGCTTGATAATCCTTCGCTTACTGTTCGTAATTGGTCAGGAAAATCACCAATCCGAATTGCTATCGACCGTCAGGGGCGTATTCCGTCTGATTTTAATCTTTTGGATGGAAGCATACCTACGCTTGTTTTTTCAGAAAAATTCAGGGAGAATGAACATAATCTTGAGTTTATAAAAGTGACTTACGACGAACATGTTTTGAAAAGTATTCTGAAAATTGTTTTTGAACGCAATATAAATTCCGTCTTGGTAGAAGGCGGTGCAAGTATTCTCACCAGCTTTATTGAAGCAGGATTGTGGGATGAAGCTAACATTGAAATTTCACCTGCTCGAATTGGCGATGGGGTTAAAGCTCCATTATTGAATAAATTACCTATTTCAGGAAAGACTTTTGACAATCATGAATGGCTGTTTTTTGAAAACAAATAACGAGGTTTAAATCAATGAAACACGTTTTTACTACCCTGATTATTCTGCTTTATCTTTACACGCTTGTAACGATAATTTCAGTATTGATACTGGAGAATCGTAATCCGGTAAAATCAATTTCGTGGGTATTGGTACTTTTGTTTTTACCCGTATTGGGAATGTGGCTTTATTTGTTGTTTGGTCAGGACTACCGCAAAACGAAAATCATTTCTGCTAAAAGTATCCGTCGTGCTAATGATCATCCGGTTGTTCCATTTGATGTAGAGAAACTGGGTGCTATGTCAATTGAAAAAAGCCAGCTCAATCTGATTAAACTGCTTTATAATAACGGCGATTCGATCTGTTATACTGATAATAAAATTGATATTTTTTCTGATGGTGAAAGTACTTTTAAGGCTCTTTTTGAAGCTATTGAAAATGCCAGAGATCACATTCACATCCAGTTTTTTATTTTTGATGACGATAAAATTTCAAATAAATTACGCGAACTACTTATTCAAAAAGCAGGTGAAGGTGTTCGTGTCAGAATGATTTATGATTATTGGGGAAGTTTTGATTTGTCTAAGAAATATATTAAATCGTTAGAGGATGCAGGTGTTTATATCATGCCTTTTTTGCCATTCAAATGGCAAATTTCGCGCACGAATAAAATAAATTACCGCAATCACCGAAAAGTTGTTGTGATTGATGGAAAGTTAGGATTTATAGGTGGTTTGAATGTGGCAGACCGTTACAGATATGGGAATAGATTGGGATTCTGGCGTGATACTTTCATTAAAATGGAAGGTGCTGCAGTTCAGGGTCTTCAACAGTTGTTTATAGTTGATTGGTTTTTTGTAGATCGTAAACTTATCGAAGGAAATCAGTATTTTCCTACACCGCAAAGATTTGAACAAAATCTGGTTCAGATTGTAAGTAGTGGACCAGATTCAGACTGGCCGGCAATTTTACATGGAATAGCCTCGGCAATTATGTCAGCATCTAAATATATTTACATTCAATCACCCTATTTTATGCCCACCGATGAAATTGCTGCATGCATTCATATGGCTGCATTGAGTGGGCTTGATGTCCGGTTAATGATTCCTGTCAAATCAGACTCGCGTTTTTCTGATGCAAGTACCGCCAGCTACCTGGAAAAAGCATTGGAAGCCGGAGTTCGCGTGTTCATGTACCAGAATGGATTTCTACATAGTAAAACAATTGTTATTGATGATTTTATTTCAATTGTTGGTTCAACAAACATGGACGAACGAAGTTTTGAACAAAATTTTGAAGCAAATGCCTTTATTTACGATAATAAAACGGCTTTTAAGTTTAGAAATTTGTTTCTTAAAGATGGTGAACAATGCGAGGAACTGAGATTAGAAGATTGGGCGAAGCGTAAAAGGCGGCAAAAGCTTAGAGAATCATTTGCGCGACTTTTTAGTCCATTAATGTGATTTTACAGAAAATTCCACCTCTGAAATTTCCAAAAAATATTTTTTTTGATTACTTTTGTGTCACAAATAAATCAGCGGGATGTAGCTCAGCCCGGTTTAGAGTACTGGTCTGGGGGACC
>CAZTDH010000223.1:0-3704 GCA_964612615.1 uncultured Paludibacter sp.
CTGTTTTCGCAAAATACCGATTCGAGAAAAGAGGTTGAACGCATGAAAATGCTGCAGAAGTATGGCGATTCGGCATTGGCTGCCGAATGTGCTGAAGGTATTTTTGAATCAGGCCCCGAAGATTTACAGCAATATATTCATAACACATTGGTATTGGATTTGAAGAAACCCGATACTAAAAACAACGCCTCGTCCTTTCTGAATGAATTGTATAAACGAAAAAACAACGACCTAAAACGGGTTATTGTACCACTGTATTATTACAATCTGTTTTTAAGCACCACCAAAACCGATAGTCTGGATTTGTTGTTGAAGGAATATACTGCTAAGATGGATAAAACTGATAATTTTCAGGCTAAGACCGAACTTTACAGCTTGCTGATATTAAAACGATTGTTGAAAGTGGAGTACCCGTTGAACGAATTGACCCGTACACTTTTAAGCCGATCGGTTGAAAACCTGAAGAAATTCAGAGATATTGATTCAAAAAAAGTAAGCGACCGGGACAACCTCCTCAGGCGAACCTGGTATCGTTATATTCTGTCGAACCTGTACTATTTCGATTTTAAAAATTCTTCTCCAACCGACGAAACTGCTATTAGGAATGCATTTGTTTACAGCACCGACGAGTTGGATATGAAATATGGCTATAAATTTTTGATTGACAACAGCCTGCTTTGGCCCAGCAACAGACATCTGGGTTTTGAGTCGGAGTATGCCGACTTTCTGCTTCAGAAAGGCGATAAAAAACAGGCACTGGAAATATTAACTCAAAAGGCCATCTTAATGCCCAACAGACAAAATATACAGAAATTAAAAGGATTATTCTCTGAAGAAATATCCGATATACCTTTTTCGACTTACTGGTTGAACAGCATTGAAAAATCATATAAAGCGGTTATTAATTTCTCATTCACAACGCTCGACAACCGGAAAATAAAGTTAGCCGACCTGAAAGGAAGCTGGGTGTATCTGGATGTATGGGGAACCTGGTGTGGTCCCTGCAAGGCTGACTTACCCAACGTTCAGGCATTTTACGATGAGATAAAGAAAAATGAAAAATCGCCGCTGAAAATGTTTACACTCTCATCGGGCTCTACCGATTTGGAAGACTTTATGAAGAATAACAAATATACATTCCCCGTAGCAGAAATCGGACGAAGCGAAACAAGCATACTGAACGTGCAATACTATCCTTCACGATTTCTGATTACACCTCAGGGCAATCTTATTACTGTTCCGTTTGGGTTCAACTGGAAGGAACTGGTTACTAACTTTTATCAGACTTCCATTCCGGAAACAAACTAATTTTATTTTCCTTTTTTGGAATATATGAGAAATAGAGTTACTGATATATTGGTGTTATGGGCTATAGTAGAAAAAAAAAGACAATTAGGGTTGACGACAGAATAAAAATTAATTTAAAATCAAGAACTAAAATGAAAAAGCTTCTATTTACAATTTTCGGGATTTGCATAGTGTTAAGTTCATATTCGCAAGGCAGATGGCAATTTTTCCCATTTGAAAGATATAATGACCACCCGGGGGTAAATCCTCATATAACTACAAAGACGATTGATTTAACTGTCTATTCGATTTCTGAAGATAATAATGGAATATGGATTGCTGGTTCTGGTGCATATGCATACTATAAAGATGGTTCTTTTCGTAATTATAAATCAAGCTTAATAAACACTGTGATTTCCACTGATACAGAAACGTGGCTTGGAACTGAACTGTATAAAATACTAGTTGTAAAAAATGATTTTAGTACTTATCCAATTACTGGGATTCAAAGTACCTCCGTAAAATCGCTTTTATATGACAAAAATAAAAGTATTTGGTGTGGTACCAGTCAGACATTAGATAAATTTGAAAACAATACTTGGACAAATATTCTGTTTGATTACGTATCATATGTATCCTTATTCCAAGACAGCAAAGGGAGTATTTGGGCAGGAACAAATAACGGTCATATTTTGTGCCTTGAAAATAATATTTGGAAAACATTCACTGTTGGCACATGGCAGACTACCGTTAATACAATTGTAGAAGATAAAAATAAGAATATCTGGGTTGGAACTACTTCTGGTATTTACAAATATTGCAATGGTGTTATGAAACTATATTATTCAGTATTAAATTCTGATTTAAAATCTGATTATATTTCGACGTTATGTATTGACAAGTACAATAATATGTGGATAGGTTATAGTGGTGGAATTCTGTCAATTGTCAACTCAAATAAGCAATGGACGCATTTTTCACCTCAAGAGATATTAGGTGGAGTTAGTACCATTGTGGAATCAAAAAACGGACGAATATTAATCGGGACACAATCACTTTTTGGAGGTTTCAGTATCTTAGAGCCATTAATTGTGTCTTTTAATTATAGTAAATGTGCTGCAAGCAATGGAGGGTATATTATAGTAAATTCGTGCCATTTGACACCACCACTTCAATACTCTATAGATAATGGAATTACATTCCAGTCTGACAGTACCTTCAAGCATTTAAATGCAGGTATTTATCATGTCGCAGTTAAGAATAGTTCAGATACAATATATTATGGTATGCC
Source organism: uncultured Paludibacter sp. (assembly GCA_964612615.1). Lineage (GTDB taxonomy): Bacteria > Bacteroidota > Bacteroidia > Bacteroidales > Paludibacteraceae > Paludibacter. The sequence continues at coordinate 2,579 of CAZTDH010000223.1, forward strand.
GATAGAACTTAAAGAAAAAGTTCCTGAATTAGGAATTGACATGATTGTTGACTCTGGTGATTCTGTCATACTAAATCCTGGTCATGGTTTTAGTAAATACACATGGTCGACGAATGACACCACAGAAACGATAATGGTAGATTCAACGGGTGTAGGAAATGGTATCAAGAGAATATTTGTAACTATTGAAAACAATGGATGTATTTATACAGATTCAATAAAAATTACTTTTAGGCCTAATCCTAAAGCTAGCACAGCCATTGTTGAAAAGAACAGTATTCACATATTTCCGAATCCCGTTAAAAACAACTTGACTATTGATACTAAGATTACTTCTGATTGTGAATATATAATTTATGACATTTTAGGGCATATTCAAATTCGAGGGATGATTAAGACAGAATCAAACATTAATATCGAAAGACTGAAACAAGGTATATATTATTTAAAGCTATTTGACAACAAGAGCGAGATTATTGAGACTGTGAAGTTATTAAAAATCTAATTGAAAGTAACAAAGAAAACTACAAGCCCATAACACACGCTCTCGTATTGGCGGGCTGACGTGCATTCCGGCAGTTTTGCTCCCGCATTCACTTCGCTGATTTTAGCTTCGCTGGTTTTCAATTCAATTCACCTTGTAAAGGGACGACAGTGAATGCTCTCCTTTTAAAAAAAATTGGCTGATAAATTTGAATATCAAAACATAATGACAGAAAATATATTATTGAGAGATTCCAAGGTTAATCCTACAAATGAAATTTTGGAAAATGCACTTGGAAAAGATATTTTCCGGGTTTACGAAGAATTAATTAAAATAATAACTGATGTAGAATTTGAATTAAAGCCCGAATGGAATTTTTATAAAGATGGGAAAGCATGGCTTTGTAAAGTGACTTACAAAAAAAAGACTGTTTTTTGGCTTTCAATATGGGAAAAGCACATAAAGACAGGTTTTTATTTTACAGAGAAAACTCGTTCCGGAATTCTCAGTTTACAAATAAGCGAGAAAATTATAAAGGACTTTGAAGAAACGAAAACGGTTGGAAAATTGTTTCCTTTAGTTCTCAACATTGATAAAGAAAGACAGTTAGAGGATTTGAAAGAAATAATAAAATACAAAAAA
>CAZTDH010000224.1:0-3692 GCA_964612615.1 uncultured Paludibacter sp.
AATCCAAACCATAATCTTGTGGAAAACGGGTTGCAAAAACAATATCAACAATATAACGTTCAATTTTTTCGTCGATATAAACCTGACGAACCACATCGCGGGCTTCAATAATATCTTTTGGAGAAAGAATCGGAAGTACAGTAGGTTTATCTTTCAATAAATTCTGACGGATAATCAATTTTTCTTCCTCTTTTTTAGGATAATTGATAATCACTTTCAACATGAAACGGTCAACCTGAGCTTCAGGTAATGGATAAGTACCTTCCTGTTCTATAGGGTTTTGAGTAGCCATTACCAAAAACGGCTCATCCAATTTGTAAGTATGCTCACCAATTGTCACCTGGCGTTCCTGCATAGCTTCGAGCAAAGCACTCTGAACCTTAGCCGGAGCGCGGTTAATTTCATCAGCTAACACCAAATTGGCAAAAATTGGTCCTTTTTTAATGCTAAACTCCTCTTTCTTCTGACTGTAAATCATGGTTCCAATCACGTCAGCCGGCAATAAATCGGGTGTAAACTGAATACGGCTGAAATTACCTTTAATTAAATCAGAAAGGGTTTTAATTGCCAGTGTTTTTGCCAAACCGGGCACACCTTCCAATAAAATGTGACCATCGGACAATAAACCAATTAATAAAGACTCAACAAGGTGCTTTTGTCCTACAATAACCTTGTCCATTCCCATCGTTAGCGCATCAACAAAAGAACTTTGTTTTTCAATGCGTTCATTAAGTTCCCTAATATCAACAGATTGAATCATATAATTATAAATTTGTATTATTTAATTTTTGTGGAACAAATATAGTGTTATTTAAACGGCTAAATCGTTGATTTAATATCTATTAACCTGATTTTAGATTATTATGGAAAGAAAGTTTTTAGTTATATCTTTTGAGTTGATTTTTAAAATATTTTGAATAAAAAAAGTTCTGCAATTGTGAATAAATGCAGAACTTTTAAAATTTTCATACTTCGAAACCATTGTAGAAAGCTTATTTTACATATATATCATGTAATTCTTTTGCTTTTTGAATACAACGTTCGTTTGAAACATCAATTAATTTAGAATCCAGTTTTGGGATTTTAATTATTGTTCCTACCGGAATATGGTCTGGATCAGATATATTTTCCCGATTTGCTTCATAAATATAAACCCAAAAGTCTTTGCTTCCATAATATCGTTTCGACATAGTTGTTAGCCTACTACCATCATGAATACGTTCTGTACCGAGATATTCAGTATAAACTCTTGGATTGTCAAACAATAATTGCAAACTGTCAATTGGAGCGATATCTTCGGCAATGGTATCCATAGCTGTCGTGTCTTTAGGAATAACAACTGTAACAGGTTCTGCCACCTTCTTTGGTTTTGGTGTAAACCAAGCGGATATTGTATTGTGGATATCTGCAAATGAAACTCTTTCTGCTATCTTATTAGCTGTCTCTTTTGCAGGTGGATAGAAATAATAAAATCCAACTCCGACACCTCCGAGCAAAAACAAAACTATCAATACCCAAATCCATCCATATCTTTTTTTAGGTTTGACAACTTCCAATGGCAAAACTATTTCCGTTTCTGTTTCAGGACTGGTTTCTGCAATAGGCTCGATTTCAGGTTCAATAAATACAACCTCTTCAACGACTTCAGGCTCTGAATGTAATACCGTTTGTGTAACTTCTTCCTTATGTTCTTCTATCTCCTCCTCGTTCTTCTCTATTTCAAAAATTGGTTCTGCAATTTCCTGTATTTGAGGTGGCACTTCATCTTCAATTTGTTCTTCGATTTCAACATCAAGTTCTTCATTCACAAAATCTTGTGATTTAGATGATAGACCTTTTATCTCATCTAGAATATTTTTTATTTCGAAGGCTTGTTCGTTCAGAGTTCGCAGCGGGTCTAAAACCGGTTCATGTTCAACAGCTTGCACAACAGGTTCGCCATCTAATTGCAGCGCCTCCAAATGAGCAAATGGTTCATTTACCTGATCCCGGAGTTGAGCATCCGGCGTAAAACTAACTTTATGGTAACCCGACAGAATAATATCTTCACCTGTCTGAACATTTACACTTTTGCGGGGTTCATTCCACTGCAATTTAAAAGTCCCTAAGTTTTTGATTTTTACAACATCGCCTGCCAATAAAGCTTCTTCGATAGTTGAAATCATCACTTTTAGAAATTCTTCTGCAGCACGTTTACTCACCGAGGCTTTCGTAGCAACAAGGTCAACAATCTCTTGCGACGATAATTTATCCTTACTCATGGTGCGGCAAATCTTTAAGTTTATCTTTCAAAATATTACTCTGCTTGAAATTCACAACCAGTTTAGGCGGAATAAGCGTACGAATCTGAGTAGCTGGATGCACTGAAAGTCGTTCTTCCTTCTTACGTACTTCGAAATTACCAAAACTCTGAAAACCAATGGTTTTCTCCTCCACTAAAAGCTCTGCACAAGTCTTCACGGTTGTTTCAAGCAATGCTTCCACAACTGATTTCGGTGCATTCATTTTAGTTGCCATGGCGGCAATCAATTCTTTGTGATTCATAATATTTATAGTTGGAAAGTTCGTAAAGTAAAACGTTCGTCACGTTGGAATTAAAATTGAAAGACAGAAAATCACTTTCTAAACCCTCAACTTTCAGACTTAAAAAACTCATTCAGCATACAAATCAAAATCGGTAGCATCTACAATTTTAGCCTGATAGAACTGACCTTTTTCAACACCTTTGGTTGCAATTGGAATCAACACTTCCGGATCTACTTCAGGCGAGTCAAACTCGGTTCGTCCAACAAAATATTCTTCTTCAACCCTGTCAATCATCACTTTGAGCGTTTGTCCTATTTTAGCCTGATTAATATCAGCCGAAATTCCCTGCTGAATAGCCATGATTTCATCTACCCTTTGCTGTTTCAATTCTTCAGCTATCTCATCTTTATAAGTTTTAAATGCAAAGGTACCTTCTTCATTCGAAAATGCAAAAGCTCCCAAGCGCTCAAAACGCACTTTTTGGATAAATTCTTTCAATTCTTCAACATCGGCCTCGGTTTCACCCGGATGTCCGAGCAGCAAAGTGGTACGTAAATGTATTCCCGGCACCTCCTGACGAATCCTGTCAATCAGCTCATAAGTCTGAACTTTGCTTATATTCCGGCGCATTTGCTTCAACATAGTATCACTTACATGCTGTAGAGCAATATCCAGATAATTACAAACATTATCGCGTTCGCGCATCACTTTCAGTAAATCGTACGGAAATTGTGCCGGATAGGCATAATGTAAACGTAACCATTCAACTCCCTGAATGTCGGAAAGTCGTTCGGTCAATTCAGCTAGTTTAAGCGTTTTATATCTGTCCTGCCCGTAGTACGACAAATCCTGAGCAATAAGCTGAAACTCTTTTACTCCATTTTGAACCAGGCCTTTCACCTCATTTTCAATATCTTCCATCGAACGTGATCGATGTTTGCCGGTAATAATCGGAATAGCGCAATAGGAACAAGTCCTGTTGCAACCTTCCGATATTTTTATATAGGCATAATGATTTGGCGTAGTAAGCGTTCGTTCCAATCGTAAATCGGCCCTGTATTCCTGACCAATTTCTTTCAGAATCTCTGTATAATTGAATTTACCATAAAACTTATCCACTTCAGGAATCTCCAGACTCAATTCTTTCAAATAACGTTCGGACAAAC
>CAZTDH010000225.1:0-3655 GCA_964612615.1 uncultured Paludibacter sp.
TTGGAAAAGGGCTTCTGTATAATTTATAAGAAGCAAATTATGCCAATTTGTTCACAAATACGGCTAACTTTGATTTCAGATTGCCTGCTTTGTTTTTGTGAATGATATTACGCTTTGCCAATTTGTCAAGCATTGCACTGATTTTAGGTAGCATTTCAGTTGCTACAGTTTTGTCAGTGGTTGAACGCAATTTGCGAACAGCATTACGAGCAGTTTTTGCATAATAACGATTGTGCAATTTCTTCTTGTCAGTCTGACGAATTCTTTTAATCGATGATTTGTGATTTGCCATCTCAATCTTTGTTTTTAAATCTTTATTTGTTTTGTAGTCCCTAGGGGAGTCGAACCCCTCTTTCCAGGATGAAAACCTGGCGTCCTAACCGATAGACGAAGGGACCATTTCTGGTCTTTGCTACATTAAGTTGTTACTCTCAATTGCGGGTGCAAATATACGGCACTTTTTTGAATTTACAAAGGCTTTGATGCAAATATTTCTATTTTTTCGTAAAGTCCTATTTTTCAGAGCTAAAGACTTCAACAACAAGCTTATTTAAGTCCGATTTCGAATAAATTGATCAATATTTTTGTTACATTTGTGCATTCAAAGTGAATTTATGCAAGCCAAAACCACCGGAATAATCATTCATAAAACCAAATACAGCGATTCGGCAACCATAATTACGGTTTATACCCGTGAATTTGGTCGGGTTTCTTACCTGGTCTATGGTGCAAATAAGAAAAAGTCTGCAAATCGCACAGCTTTGCTTCAGCCACTTTCGATATTAGATTTGGAGGTAAGTCACTCGCCCGGAAAGGATATTCAGCGCATAAAAGAGATGAGGCTTGAATACCAATTCACCGGAATTCCTTTCAATCCGGTAAAAAATGCACTGGCTTTGTTTATATCTGAAATACTTTTCAAATCACTGCGCCAAACCGAACCGGATGAGCCGCTGTTTCTATTTCTTGAGAACTCTATTCAGCAGTTGGATTGCAGTCATGCCGGAGTTCAGAATTTTCATCTTGTTTTCCTTCAAAAACTGACACGTTATCTTGGATTCGAACCATACGTGGAAGAAGGGGGAAAGTATTTTGATTTGATGAATGGAGTATTTTTGTCCGAAAGACCGCTGCATGTTCATTTTCTGACTCATGAAGTGACTTTGCAATTTACAGAACTGCTGGAAACTGATTACACCAACATGGACAAGTTGATTCTATCGCGCGATAATCGTTCTGTGCTGCTCAAAAACATGGTGGAATACTACAGATTACACATTCCCGAATTTCAGAGCTTACACTCACTGTCAGTACTGCAAAGCCTGTTTGATTAATCGACTTTCTGGTAAACAATCAATTTCTGACCTGATTTGATTTTATTCCCTGATTTTTTGTTCCAGCCTTTCAATTCTTCCACTTTACAGCCATACTGACGTGCAATAGAATAATAGGTCTCTCCGGTCTTAACTTTGTGAGTCAATTTATGAGCGACAGTTTCCTTTTTCCTTTCTGATTCGGACACAGTCGACTTCACAGGTGCGTTTTCAGCAACCGGATTTTGAACAAGTTTTAGTTTCTGACCAAATTTTATTTTATTTGACGTCAGATTATTGATTTTTTTCAACTCTTCAACCGACAAATTATACATATTAGCAATACTGAAAAGCGTTTCATTAGCTCCAACTGTATGAGTTGTGGTTTTAATTGTCTGATTTGCTGGAATCTGTGGTTGCACTTCAACTTCGGGTTTCTTTACTGTTTCTTTTTCAGGGGTAGATTCTGATTTAGCAATTTCTGGTGTTGAAATTGTTTCCTCGCCTGAAATTATTTTTAGCTTTTGTCCCACTCGAACTATTCCGGTAAAAACATGATTAACCTTTTTCAGTTGTTCAACCGACATATTATACAAATTGGAAATACTAAACAAAGTTTCGCCTTTCTGCACTGTATGCAAAGTTTTTGTTTGAGCTAAACCAGCTTTCTTTTCCACTTTGACAGTGTCCGGTTTTAGTTGATTTTCAGCTTGTTGAATCGGTGTGCTTGCCGGAGGTTGAACCGCATTTACCAACAAAACAGTTTCAGCATCTTTTACTTTCAGGCGTTGGTTGGGAGTGATTTTGCTTCCTTTAATTTTATTCTTTTTCTTGAGTTCCGTTAGGGTTAAACCATACTTTAAGGCTATATCAGCCAGATTATCCCCTTTTTTTACACGATGGTAATGAGCAGGAATGAACTTTTTAGTTTGCGTAGTCGAACCGATAACCGGATATGCTGAATTGTCAGATAGATGTTGTGAATAGTTTTTATCAGGATTGAGCGTGTTTGGTGCAACAGCAATCTGTTGATTATTATAGATTACACGTCCGGCTCTTATGTAGCGTTGCAAATAATATGGCTCGTCGGAATTGGAAATAATTACGCCGTGCTGCGTTGAAGCATGAATAAAATTAAATCTGCCATCCTGATCAGCATTAACCACAATACCAACATGTCCCACCCTTTTACCTGGCCGACGTCCGGCAAAAAAAACTAAATCACCTTTTTTCAGGCTACAGCGGTCGACTGGATCAAATTGCTCGGCCTGATCGGATGATGAAGCTCCGAGCTTATACCCAAAATTGCGGTAGACAAAAGAAGTGAAACCTGAACAATCGAAACTACTTGTCTCGCCCTTGCCTCCATGATGATAAGGTGCATTCAGGAAAATCATCCCGTAATTGATAATTGAATCGGTGAGTGAAATTTGTTTTGAAGAAAAGCTATTAACGCCAGTAGAATCAGTTGTATGCGAATACTTTTTCTCAGAAGACAGTTGTTGGGCAACTGAAGAACCGGAGAAAAATAAAAGGAGAGAAAAGAATAAAAAATACTTTTGCAACGACATTCTTTGAATAGCCTGATAATTAATGTATTGCAAAGATACTTTTTAAAAATGATTAAGCAGAAGCAATTTTTTCTTTTTAATATAAATAGAGATTCTTTTCAGAAATCATTAAAAAGTTAGTTTTACTTCTGTTTTGTTAACATTCAAGCTCGCATTTGCACCAAGAATAAGTGGCAAATTATAATCGACATGCCCTGCAGGGAAATTAAAACAAACCGGATAAGTATAGTCGCACACTGCATTGAGAATAATTTCGGAAATGGTCTGTTTCATAAGCGGATCTTCATCGCAATCGGAAAACTGACCAACAATTAAGCCTGAAAGTTGAGCCAAAACGCCACTAAAACGCAGGTTCTGCATCATGCGATCGATATGATATGGTTTTTCGGCAATATCTTCAATAAATAAAATATTGTTTTGGTAGGGCAAATCAAACTGACTACCCCGCAAAGCCATTAAAACGGATAAATTTCCACCAATCAGTTTTCCTGAAGCTTGTCCGGTTCTATTCTGTTGGTGGGGCGGAATGGAATAAGTTGGAAAGTTTCCAAACAAACAGTCTTTCAGCCGGATCACTTGTTCTGAATCTGCCGGCAATTCAGTCAAATGTTTTGCCATAATGCCATGAATGGACGCAATACCAAGATCCGTAATAACATTGTGCAGGATGGTAATATCGCTGAAACCTATCAACCATTTTGGCGATTTGGCAAAGGTTGTAAAATCAAGTTTGTCAACAATCTGAGCTATGCCATAGCCACCCCGACTACA
>CAZTDH010000226.1:0-3652 GCA_964612615.1 uncultured Paludibacter sp.
TGGAATTGAGAAAATTCAAAGAAGCCTTGAATATCTATTTTAAACTGGATGCCCTCGAAGGCGAAAATGTGAAGGTGTGGCGGGCAATAACCTGGTGTTCGTTTGTTTCGGGTAATGTCAAACAGGCTGATTATTATGTTAGTAAACTGATTGAGACTGACTCCAATGCGCAGGATTATATGAATGCTGCTCACATAGCCTGGTGTCAGAAAAAACATACCGAAGCCATAAACCTCTATCGTAAAAGCATTGAATTGCAGGATAATAACCGGGATTTATTTCTTGGGGCATTCAATGAAGATAAATCTTATCTGATTGCAAATGGAATTGATAAGGATGAGATTCCGTTGATGCTGGATGCGTTATTAGTAGCAGTAAGCAGTAAACAGTAAGCAGGCTGTTCTGTGTTAACTATTAACTGCCAACCATTAGAGTCTGTACCCCAATCCCCATTCAATAAATTCGGCCTTTTGAAGGTGTGTTTTTAATCCTGTAAAAATAAAGAAATGTTTGCTGATGGCATATTTAAAGGTTGCACGAGTATAGAACCACCCATCTTCGGAGTCAATATTATACGGATAAATCAATCCTTTATTCAAAGTTCCGTTTTTAGCATCGTTGTAAGGTGACGTGTTTTTTATTGGGTCATACAGATAGATTCCGAAATCCAGTCCGGCAACTAATTTTCCAAACAATAATTCATGTTGCCACGATAAGCCCACCCGAAACTTGTTTTTCAATTCATCAGTTGTTAGATAATAGCGTTTAAATTTTGTATTTCCATCGAACGCTCCGTCATAGAAAGCATCCACAGCCAATCCCATTCGGTAAAAATTAGTTATTGGGTGATATACACCGGCAATTACAGAAGCAATTGGAAATGTTTTTTGATCCTGATAATATAATTGTCGGAAGCCACCTGAAAAAATAATTTCAGGATAGAATTTTTTAGTTATTCCCACTAATTGTTGCTTTTGAGGGAAGTTGTATTTTTTGTAATTCGGTGTATATTTCAATCCAATAAATCCATTCAGTAAATTTAAGCCTGAGTTTGGAGCAACTGCACTTCCATTCGACATGTGATTCCATGTATAATCGCCGGTCAGGCTCAGCCCGCTTGTTATTGGTATTTCCAAACTGGCACCTGCCGAAAAATATACATTAATAACTGACCCGATGGCAGCATTTGTTCCGGTTAATGATGGAAGTACATTACCAAGTGAATCGGTGTTGGTGTTGAAATAATTTTTGGTCAGAAAACTAACACCTGTTCCACCCTTAAAATTTAGCTTCAGAAAATTAGTGCGGATAATGGAATAGGAAATATAGGGATAAATGGCATACGCATTGCCAAGTTTGGCCGGATTGCCCAGATTTAACCACACAGCTCCGAGTCCGATGGTCGGAAACCCGTTGAACTGATACCAGGGTTTTTCGTTCATCGATTGAAACTCAAGCGATAATTCAGCACCGCTTACCGGATTCAAAACCAGTTCTTTTACATGTGTATCGTGAGGCAGAATATTTCCGTAAATCCCCTGTAATTTAATGCTATAGTTGTCAGAAGTTTGTGCCGAAATTAAGCCGGAACATACGATAATCAGCAGAAATAGAAGCTTGTTTCTCATAAAATCATCAATTGCAAATGGTTTTCCATTCAATTATTTTGGTTACCTTTGACAGCGCAAAAATAGCAAAATAATTATCAATCTAAGTTGTTCCGCATAAAACATGTTTTCAGTATTAAAAAAAGAGTTGCGTGCATTTTTCAGTAATGCAACCGGATATATTGTAATTGGCATTTTTCTAACACTTTCGGGCTTGTTTCTTTGGGTAATTCCGGGCGAATACAATGTATTGGAAACCGGTTATGCTAATGTTGACGGCTTGTTCTACCTTGCACCCTGGCTGTTTTTGTTCTTGTGTCCTGCCATCACTATGCGACTTTTTGCTGAAGAAAAACAATCAGGAACGTGGGAATTGCTGGTGACAAAACCAATCAGCAAACCTCAAATAGTTCTTGGCAAATATTTATCCGGTTGGATATTGGTCGTTGCAGCTTTATTACCTTCAATACTCTATTATTTATCCGTTTCCTATCTGGCCGAGCCGGTTGGAAATGTTGATTCCGGTGCATTTTGGGGCTCTTTTATCGGATTGATTTTTCTGGCTGCAGTGTATGTTGCTATCGGTACCTTTGCCTCTTCACTTTCGTCCAATCAAATCGTTTCATTTGTAGTAGCTGTGGTACTTTCCTTCTTTTTCTATTATGGTTTTGAGGTAATTATGAGTTTCTTTACTTCGGGACAATTAATACAATGGGTTGAACAATTAGGAATACATGCACATTATAAATCGATGAGCCGTGGTGTGATTGATTCGCGCGATATACTGTATTTTGTGGTGTTGAGTGGAGGTTTTTTGTCGGCAACGGTTTGGAGAGTGAGAAAGTAAAAAAAGTTTGAAAGTAAAAAGTTTAAAATATGAATTCTGAATTAAATAAACCCTACATTTTAATTACCAACGATGACGGACACGATGCCAAAGGAATAAAAGTGCTGACACGGTTGATGATGGAAATTGGTGATGTTGTGGTAGTTGCACCTGATGGGCCGCGCTCGGCACAGTCAAATGCATTGACGGTAACACATCCAATTCGTTTTAAAATGATGGAAGAGAAAGAAGGATTGAAACGTTATTGTTGTACCGGTACGCCTACTGATTGTATAAAGTTGGCGTTGAATGAAATTGTGGAGCGTAAGCCCGATTTGATTGTTTCAGGGATAAATCACGGTTCTAATTCTGCTATAAATGTAATTTATTCAGGTACAATGGGAGCGGTACTCGAAGGATGTGAAAATGGCATTGTTTCTATTGGTTTTTCCATTGATACGCATTCATTCGAAGCCGATTTTTCCCATTTTGAGTCCTGGGTGCTGAAAATAACCCGCGAAGCATTGACAAACGGATTAAGTCGCGGTACCTGTCTGAATGTGAATGCGCCGAATGGTAAGATTAAAGGAGTGAAGATTGCACGTCAGGCTGATGGTCAGTGGGTTAAGGAATACGAAAAACGAACTGATCCACAGGGAAGGGAATATTTCTGGCTGACAGGTTATTTTGAAAACCATGAACCGAATGCAGAAGATACTGATGAATGGGCCATACTGAATAATTTTATTTCTATCGTTCCGACCAAGATTGATTTAACTGCTTATGAGGCAATGGAAACGGTTAAAGGATGGGAGTTTTAGTTTGTAAAGTTTGTAAAGTTTTTAAAGTTCATAAAGTTCAAAGTTTTTAAAGTTGAATGGTTTTCATTTACCATTAACTATTAATAATTTTTCATGGAGCATTTCAATAAATTCATATATGGCCTGATACCCGGATTACTGCTTCCGGTGCTGTTCATGTGGGTTTATCTGAACCGTTTTTATCCCGACCATTTATCGTTTATAGAAACTATAAAACAAATTTGGCCGGGTGTGGTAATGGGAAAATTGCTGTTACTGTCAATAATGCCAAATTTGGTTCTGGTATTTGTTTTTTATAAAAGCGATAGTTTCAGAATTGCAACAGGAATAATGGTGGGAGCGATGCCATATCTCATTTCGAGTTTTTTTATGCTATAAACAGCGATAAGCGGTTGACA
>CAZTDH010000227.1:0-3648 GCA_964612615.1 uncultured Paludibacter sp.
TGTTTTCGGGTGGTGCTTTTCACAACGCATCGGTATTTGCACTGGGAATCATGCCGTACATTTCGGCTTCTATCGTTATCCAGTTGCTTACAATCGCCGTTCCGTATTTCCAGAAAATGCAGCGTGAAGGTGAAAGTGGTCGTCGTAAAATGAACCAATATACCCGTTACCTGACAGTTGGTATCCTGTTGTTACAAGGTCCTTCTTATCTGGTAAACCTAAGTGTTCAGTTGGCCCAGTCAGGTTCGGCTATGCCTGGTGGATTTTGGTTCACGGTTTCGTCAACCCTGATATTATGCGGAGGAAGTATGTTTGTAATGTGGCTTGGTGAGCGTATCACTGATAAAGGTATCGGAAACGGTATTTCGTTTATCATTTTGGTAGGTATCATTGCCCGTTTCCCGGGAGCTATTATCAAAGAATTTGCTTCACGCTTAGGCGATGCAGGTGGAGGTTTGGTTATGTTCCTTTTCGAACTCATTCTTTTGTTACTTGTTATTGCAGCTTCTATCATGTTGGTTCAGGGAACACGCAAGATTCCGGTTCAATATGCAAAACGTGTAGTTGGTAACAAACAATATGGTGGTGTACGTCAGTATATTCCGTTGAAAATAAATGCAGCAGGTGTAATGCCTATCATTTTTGCTCAGGCAATTATGTTTATCCCTATTACATTGGTTGGTTTCTCGAAATCAGAATCAATGCGTGGATTTGTAGGTGCATTCATGGATAATACCGGATTTTGGTATAATTTTGTTTTCGGTTTAATGATTGTGGTATTTACGTATTTCTATACGGCTATCACCATTAATCCAACTCAAATGGCTGAGGAAATGAAACGTAATAATGGTTTTATTCCCGGAATCAAACCAGGTAAACGTACGTCAGAATATTTAGACTTAATCATGTCGCGTATTACCTTACCGGGTTCTATATTTTTGGCAGCCGTGGCTATTATGCCTGCTTTTGCAAGAATTATGGGAATCAATCAGGAATTTGCAGCATTTTTCGGTGGAACATCCTTGTTGATTTTAGTTGGGGTAGTACTTGACACACTTCAACAAATTGAAAGTCACTTATTGATGCGTCATTATGATGGGTTATTAAAATCGGGACGTATTAAAGGTCGTACCGGTGGTGCTTCAGCCTATTAAAAATTAAAGCGAATGATATTTTTGAAATCTGACGAAGAAATTGAATTGCTTCGTATCAGTAATCAAATAGTAGCTAAAACGTTAGCTGAACTTGCAAAATTAATTCAACCGGGCGTAAGCACGGAACAATTGGATAAGGTTGCATACGAATTTATAAAGGACAATGGCGGAGTTCCCGGTTTTCTGGGCTACAGCGGCTATCCTAAATCAATTTGTACGTCAATTAATGAGCAGGTTGTTCACGGAATACCTTCTGACAAATCGATTTTGGAAGATGGTGATATTATTTCGGTTGATTGCGGCGTTTACAAAAACGGTTTTCATGGCGACTCGGCTTACACTTTTTGTGTGGGCGATGTGAAACCTGAAATTATCGATTTGTTACGCACAACGAAAGAATCTTTATACAAAGGTATAGAGCAGGCTCAGGAAGGCCGTCGGTTAGGTGATGTAGGTAGTGCTATTCAAAGTCATTGCGAAGCGCGTGGATATTCAGTTGTTCGTGAAATGATCGGACACGGAGTAGGTCGCAAATTGCATGAAGCACCCGAAGTACCGAATTACGGTCGCAAAGGAAATGGAATAATGCTCAAATCGGGTATGACCATTGCCATTGAACCCATGATTAATATGGGAAGCCGAAATCTGGTGTTTGAAAAAGATGGATGGACAACCCGGACAATTGACCGGAAACCTTCGGCTCACTTCGAACATTCAATCGCAATAAGACGTGGAAAAGCAGACATTTTGTCGAGTTTTGAATATATAGAACAAGTTTTAGGCAACAAAGCAATCTGAGATTTATGGCCAAGCAAACAGCAATTGAACAAGATGGAAAGATAATCGAAGCATTATCGAATGCCATGTTTCGTGTAGAGTTGGAAAACGGTCACGTGATTACGGCTCATATTTCCGGTAAAATGCGTATGCATTATATCAAAATTTTACCGGGTGATAAAGTAAAAGTCGAAATGTCGCCTTACGATTTGTCAAAAGGAAGAATCTCGTTCAGATACAAATAATTACGAGTTACAAGAAAAAACAAATAAAATATTTTCACCATGAAAGTAAGAGCATCAGTAAAAAAGCGCACGGACGATTGCAAAATAGTACGCAGAAAAGGTCGCTTGTATGTTATCAACAAAAAAAACCCGAAGTTTAAACAACGTCAGGGGTAATTAATTTATTTTTAAGAAAAAATAGTTTATGGCTATAAGAATTGTCGGAGTAGATTTACCCCAAAACAAACGTGGGGAAGTTGGATTGACTTATATCTACGGAATAGGTCGCAGTAATGCAAAAAAGATTTTAGAATCCGCTGGTGTTGATGTAGACATCAAAGTTAAGGATTGGACTGACGACCAAGCAGCTAAAATCCGCGAAATCATTGGCGCCGGTTTTAAAGTGGAAGGCGATCTTCGTTCGGAAGTACAGTTGAACATCAAACGTTTGATGGACATCGGTTGCTACCGTGGAGTACGTCACCGTATCGGTCTCCCATTGAGAGGACAAAGTACGAAAAACAACGCTCGTACTCGTAAAGGTAAAAAGAAAACAGTTGCTAACAAGAAAAAAGCAACTAAATAAGGTTTAACTGTTAGCGAATTTTAGAAAAGCTAAATAATTTATCAAAATAATATGGCAAAGAAAACAGTTGCAGCCAAGAAAAGAGTCGTTAAAGTAGACGGTGTAGGTCAATTGCACGTACATTCATCATTTAACAACATTATTGTTACACTTACTAATGGCGACGGACAGGTTATTTCCTGGTCTTCAGCAGGTAAGATGGGATTCCGTGGCTCAAAGAAAAACACTCCTTATGCAGCTCAAATGGCAGCACAGGACTGCTCCAAAGTGGCAGCAGATTTAGGTCTTAAGAAAGTAAAAGCCTACGTGAAAGGTCCTGGAAACGGACGTGAATCGGCTATACGTACTGTACATGGTGCAGGAATTGAAGTAACCGAAATAATCGACGTTACACCACTTCCACACAACGGTTGTCGTCCTCCAAAACGCAGACGTGTATAATTTGAAGATTTGAAAATTATTCAATTTGAAGATTTGATAATTAATTAGGTTTGTTTGTGCTACGTATTTGACCCGGTTTATGATTGCAGTAAATAACCTCTCAGCAGTCGCGGCAATAATCGAAAAGTACCTAGTCGAACGACAAACCATTTTATAATAAATAAAATAAAACAATAAAAAATGGCAAGATATATTGGACCAAAGTCAAGAATAGCCCGTAAATTCGGCGAAGCTATTTTCGGACCAGACAAAGTGTTGGCTAAAAAGAATTATCCTCCCGGACAACATGGTCAGGGACGTCGTAAAAAAACATCGGAATACGGTATTCAGTTACGCGAAAAACAAAAAGCTAAATATACTTATGGCGTGTTGGAAAAACAATTCCGCAACCTGTACGAAAAAGCTCAGCGTACCAAAGGTGTAACCGGTGAAGTATTGTTACAATTATTGGAATCAAGATTGGACA
>CAZTDH010000228.1:0-3638 GCA_964612615.1 uncultured Paludibacter sp.
TTGGTAGTGACAAAAATCAATTATTAAATTTCGAAAACCACGTATTTTTTTATTTTTCGAAAAAAGTCTGCACAGTTTGATTAAACATTTCAGGATGTTGTTGGCACACATGATGGTATGAATCGGGAAAAATACACAAGAATGCTAAAGGTAATGATTGAAATATTTTCAGAGTTTGTTCAGGTTTAATCATATCTTTGTCGCCTGCCATAACCAATACCGGACAATGGATTTTCTTTAAATCAGCATACGGAATCTGAGGTTGATAAATCATCATTCGGTTTAATGTTCTTTCTTTCACTGAAGTACTGGTCAATACCGTATTTTTCATTTGTTCTATGTCGGCAGCATATATTGCGGTAGTGTCGGGGACAATATTTGCTCCGGTAACGGCCAGTTTGCTGACTTTTTTTGGAAACTGCATAGCAAGTATCAGTCCATCAATTCCACCATCGCTCCAACCCAGCACGTATGCTGAATCAATTTTAAGGTAATCAAGCAATCCGGCAAAATCAGCAGCCATCATATCATACGAAAGTGTGTCTACTGCACCACCCGATTTGCCCTGCAAGCGGCTGTCAATAGCAATGACTTTGTAGTGTTTTTCAAAGAATGGTATCTGATACTTAAAAGCCGCAATAGAACCACCATTGCCATGCAACAAAATAAGTGGTTTCCCTTGTCCGTAGGTTTCGTAATACAGATTAATTCCGTTTATCCGGGCATAATGTCCTGCTTTGGGATTGTTTCCATAAACTTCAGTATTTATTTTTGAACATGAAAGAGTAATGCAGGCAGATAAAATCAAAAGCAGAAAGGTAGTTTTTCTCATCTCTTAGTTTTTTTTGTTTACTCCACAAATGTATAAATATTATTTTACTGCTCAAATCTTCTATAAATAACTGATAATCTTTAAATTTAACTAAAATCAAATCTACATTTACAACAAACTAAAATTTCTTTGTATCTTTGAACGTTTTTTGCCAACATAGCTTGGTTATCACCGAATAAATCTTCAAAAACGATAATAATTATTCAATGAAACGATTCAAATCACTGAACAACATCTTCGGATGGGTGGCTTTTGCAATAGCTGCAGCCACTTACCTGCTCACTATGGAACCAACGGCCAGCTTTTGGGATTGTCCGGAGTTTATTTCATCTGCATTTAAATTAGATGTGGGGCATCCTCCCGGAGCACCTTTCTTTATGTTGATGGGTCATTTTTTCTCTTTATTTGCAAAAGATGTGACGCATGTGGCTTATATGGTCAATTCACTTACGGCTTTGTGTAGTGCTTTTACCATTTTGTTCCTGTTTTGGACAATCACTCATTTGGCACGCAAAATAGTTATCAAAACCGATGAGGATTATACTACCGGCAATATCATAGCCATTATTGGTGCTGGTTTGGTAGGTGCTTTGGCTTATACTTTCTCTGATACATTTTGGTTCTCGGCTGTTGAAGCGGAAGTGTATGGTTTCTCATCGTTG
The DNA here is from genome assembly GCA_964612615.1 of uncultured Paludibacter sp. Taxonomy (GTDB): domain Bacteria; phylum Bacteroidota; class Bacteroidia; order Bacteroidales; family Paludibacteraceae; genus Paludibacter. The sequence continues at coordinate 1,495 of CAZTDH010000228.1, forward strand.
TTTACAGCACTCGTTTTCTGGCTTATTTTGAAGTGGGAAGACAATGCCGATAATGCAGGTTCGGATCGTTGGTTGATTTTTATTGCCTACATGATGGGTTTGTCTATCGGTGTTCACATTCTGAACCTGTTGGCCATTCCGGTGCTTGTGTTGGTTTATTATTTCAAAAAATATACGCCTACTGTTAAAGGAACACTTATTGCATTGGTTGCTGGAGTAATTATTCTGGCGGCAGTATTGTATGGTGTTATTCCTGGCTTTATCGAAGTGGCCGGATGGTTCGAGTTGTTGTTTGTCAACAAAATGGGCTTTGCATTTAATACCGGTTTGTATGTATATATTCTTCTTACCATTGGTTTCCTGGGTTGGGGTGTTTACGAATCGTATGTGAATAAAAACTACTGGCGCATGGTAATTGCATTTATAGTTGCCATTACATTGGTTGGTGTGCCGTTCTTTGGAAGCCATATTATTTTAGGCATATTTTTGATTATCGGAATGGGTGTTTTCTTTTATTATCGTAAAGGAAAAATCAGTCCACGCTGGTTGAATACGGTGTTGTTGATGATTGCCGTACTTTCTATCGGTTATTCGTCGTATGCGGTTATCGTAATTCGTTCAACAGGAAATCCGACGATGGATCAGAACAATCCGGATAATGTATTTTCATTGAAATACTACCTGAACCGCGAACAATACGGTGACACGCCGTTGCTTTACGGTTCTACCTACAACGCTCCGGTAAAACTCCGTGTAGATGGTAATATGTGTGTGCCTGAACAAAAAATTGGTGCGCCTACTTATACTCCGAAACCGAAGACTTCGGCTGCTGATAAAGATGAATATATTATCACCGGTTATAAAACTGACTACGTTATGGACGAACGCTTTGATATGTTCTTTCCTCGTATGTATAGCACCACTCCACAACACATAGAAGCTTATAAATTGTGGGGGAAAATTGAAGGTGAAAAGATTGATTACGATTATTGCGGACAGCAAAAAAGTGATATCAAGCCTACTTTTATCGAAAATATGCGCTTCTTCTTCGACTATCAGGTGAACTTTATGTACCTGCGTTATTTTATGTGGAATTTCAGCGGTCGACAGAATGATATTCAGGGTTATGGCGAAATTGACCGTGGCAACTGGATTACCGGTATCGGATTTATTGATAACATGCTGGTAGGCGACCAAACCAAACTACCTTCGGAACTGAAAGATAATAAAGGGCACAATGCGTATTATCTTTTGCCATTAATACTCGGAATTTTGGGTATGATATTTATGATTTATGGTGGCAAAGAAGGAATTGAAAGTTTTTGGCTGACCTTCCTGTTCTTTTTAATAACCGGTTTAGCCATTGTGATTTACCTGAATCAGACACCATACCAGCCACGCGAGCGTGACTATGCATATGCGGGTTCATTCTATGCATTCTGTATCTGGATTGGATTTGGTGTGCTGACAATAATTAAAGCTATTGATACCTATTTGCCTAAAGTTCCACGTACAATAAGTGCTGTGTTAGTCACCTTGGTTTGTCTGGGTGTTCCGGCTCTTATGGCTCAGCAAAACTGGGATGACCACGATCGGAGCAACCGTTATACCTGTAGCGACTTTGGTCAGAATTACCTGGCTTCGTGTAAACCAAATGCTATAATATTTACTAATGGTGATAATGATACTTTCCCGCTTTGGTACAATCAGGAAGTAGAAGGCAAAGGAACAGATATTCGTGTGTGTAACCTTAGTTACCTGCAAACTGACTGGTATATTGGGCAAATGCAACGTGGTGCATACAAATCAGCTCCACTGCCAATTTCGTGGCAACCTAAGGATTATGTAGCCGGTAAAAACGAAGTGCTGTGGGTAGAAGATATCCTGCAAAAACCGCTGGATATGAAAACTGCATTCGATTTTATTCTGAGTTCCGATTCATCAACCAAAATGAAAGGTGAATCGTTTATTCCGTCTAAACAATTATTCCTACCGGTAGATGCTCAGGAAGTTATCAAAAACGGTGCATTGCCTGCAAACCGTGCTTCCGAAATCGTTCCTCAGATTAATGTTGACCTGAAAAGACGCTTGACCAAGAGCGAATTGATGATTCTCGAATTGTTGAAAGAAAACCATTGGAAACG
>CAZTDH010000229.1:0-3616 GCA_964612615.1 uncultured Paludibacter sp.
CAAAAGTGGTTGTAAAAGGAGCATATAATCTGCTTTCGGCGAAGAAAAATGCAGGAGAAATGGCTTGCTAAAAGAAAATATCAACCATATTACAACTTGCTATACTTATTTAAGTTGAATAGTTTGATCGAGAATTTATTTAAACGCAAAGTTCGCAAAGAGGCAAAGAAAAACTTTCAAGTTTTTCTTTGCCTCTGCGGGTATATAATGATACAATAAACTCAATATAATCACTTTGCGTACTTTCCTGGCAAGCCAAGCGGCATAGCCGAGCGGCGTTTATTATAATAACTGAAATAATAAGTGTTGTTTCTATCAACTTATATAATGACTAATATATAGACAAAACACCGCCCAATCTGATTATATAACAGTTGCTATGTATTGGTATTGAGTTAGGCAAAAGGGCAATGGCAACATTACCGAACCGGTAAAAATGCCGGAACAGGAAAAATTGTGAGGGTAGGATATCAATGTTGCAAATACCGGAACAAATTTTAATTTGTAATATCCACATCCAAAAAATTTCAGCCTAAATTGCAACAACTCATTGATAAGTTTTGTTATGTAAAAAAATATGATTTTCTTTGCATCTTAAAGTATTTAAAATTTGTAACCGTTTAAAATTACAGGATATGAAACAATTCTTAAAATTCACTCTTGCTACTATCGTAGGTGTTATAATTGCCTGGTTGATAGGGATTCTTATCTTTTTTGGAGTAATAGGTGCCATTGCCGGAGCAAAGGACTCGACACCTACGTTGAAGCCTAATTCGGTTTATGAGCTTAATCTCGAAGGTGCTTTGATTGACCGTTCGGAGGATGATCCGTTTTCGGGTGCATTTGCCAGTGCTATGGGCAAACCGTCGGAAAATAAAACTGGATTGGACGATGTTCTGGCTAATATTGCCAAAGCTAAAGCCGATGACAATATCGTTGGGATTTATATGAAAGGGGGCTATATGGCTGCTAATGTGGCTTCTATCCGCGAAATTCGCAACGCATTGATTGACTTTAAGAAATCAGGAAAATTTGTGGTGGCCTATGCCGATAATTATTCTCAAAAGATGTATTATCTGGTTTCGTGTGCCGACAAAATTATGTTGAATCCAACCGGTATGCTCGAATTGAAAGGACTTTCGGCTCAAACCATGTTTTTCAAAAACACGCTTGATAAACTTGGGATTGAAATGCAGATTGTGAAAGTTGGAACTTTCAAATCGGCTGTTGAACCGTTTGTAAATACCAAAATGAGCGATGCCAATCGTTTGCAGGTTACTGTTTTCATGAATTCAATCTGGAACACTATTCTGAAAGAAGTTTCGGCTTCGCGCAAAATTCCGTTTGAAAGACTAAATATGTATGCCGACGAAATGTTGATGTTTCAGCCTACCGAAAAGGCAAAACAATATGGATTGGTTGATTCGCTGGTATATGTAGAGCAGATGGACAGCGTGATTCGGAAATGTGCTAAAGGACTGAAAAAGGGAGATAATCTGACTTTCGTGAAACATGGTACATTGAATAAAGTGCCTGATACGAGCAAGTTTGATAAAAATAAAGTGGCTGTGATTTATGCAGTTGGCGAAATTACGGATGAAGAAGGCGATGGAATTGTAGCCAAAGATATAATCAAAACAATTAATACTGTGGCGAAAGATTCTTCTGTAAAAGCAGTAGTTTTCAGGGTAAGTTCTCCGGGTGGAAGTGCCTTTGCTTCAGAGCAAATATGGCATGCACTGAGTTTGCTAAAAGCTAAAAAACCGCTTATTGTTTCGATGGGTGATTATGCCGCTTCAGGTGGATACTACATTTCGTGTTTAGCCGATCAGATTGTGGCTCAACCAAATACCATTACAGGTTCAATTGGTATTTTTGGAGTTATTCCGAATATAAAAGGTCTGAACGAAAAACTGGGATTAACCTACGATGGGGTGAAAACAAATAAGATGAGCGATGCCATTTCGGTGAATCGTCCGTTTACGCCCGAAGAACGTGATTTGATGCAAAACTACATAAACCGTGGCTATGAATTATTTGTAAAACGTTGTGCCAACGGCCGAAAAATGACTATTGACCAACTGAAGAACATAGCTGAAGGACGTGTATGGACAGGTGAAGATGCTATTAAAATAGGGTTGGTGGATAAAATTGGCGGACTGAATGATGCTATAAAACTGGCAGTTGCTAAAGCTAAACTGAAATCGTACAATATAAATGAATATCCCGAAAAAGAAAATTTTACCACCAAGTTGATGAAAAATTTGGGTAAAGAAGTTGAAATTCGGTTTATGAAAGCTCAGCTTGGCGAACAATACGAAATACTGAAACAAATCAGGAATGTGGAGAAAATGAATGGTATTCAGGCACGAATGGACTATAACCTTATTATTCAATAGGTTTGGTGCTTAATAAACACTAATTATTAAAACGAAAGAGCTAAAGAAAATTACTTTAGCTCTTTTTTTGTATTTTTATTACAAAAAAATGACAGGAAACTATATCTTTGCGCACTTTTGCTCTAATAATTAAATAGTTTGATTCAAATGAAAATACGTTTTACCCTGGTTTTGTTATTAATTTACAGTGCTGCATTCTCACAGATAAAAGTTCTTTTCGACGATACTAAAGCCGAACAGGCAAGTAATGCCGATTGGGTTATAAGCAATACAACAAGCCCGGTAAAAGTTCCGACACCGGCACAGTCAGGGATTACAAGTTCAACTCCGGAGACTTATTGGGATGGTGCATTATCGGCTTGGGGAGTTGATTGTGTGAAACAGGGATATTACGTAGAAACTCTGCCTCCCGGAAGTACTATAACATACGGCACTACAGGCACTCAGGATTTATCAAAGTATAATGTATTTGTAGTATGTGAACCTAACAGCCTATTTTCGACATCTGAAAAAACCGCACTTATGAATTTCGTTAAGAATGGTGGAGGATTGTTTGTAATTTCAGATCATAATGGTTCTGACAGAAATAGTGACGGAAAAGATTCTCCGGCAATTTGGAATGATTTTATGACTAACAACGGGGTTGTTTCCAACCCATTTGGAATTTCGTTTGATTTAGTAAGTATTTCACAAACCACCACCAATGTGGCAACTGTGTCAAATGATTCTATTTTACATGGAAAGATGGGTACAGTTACACAGGCAATGTGGAGTGCCGGAACTACTATGACGCTTGATAAAACTGCCAATTCAACTGTTCAGGGTTTTATATACAAAACAGGATCATCTACTACCGGGACAACAAATGTAATGTTTGCTACTGCCAAATACGGAAATGGGAAAGTGGCTGCAATTGGCGATAGTTCGCCATGCGACGATGGAACAGGAGCAAGTGGTGAGTCGTTATACAATGGCTATACCGGCGATGTGGGTCAGGAGCATAGATATTTGCTAATGAATGCTACCATCTGGTTGGCAACACATAAAGCCAAATCTACCACCGAAATAGATTCTCCAAAAGAACCGGATTTTAAACTTTATCCAAATCCGGTAATTGATGGAAAGCTGAATATAAGTTATTCCGATTCAGACTTTATTCCTTCGAATGTCGAGTTGTTGGACTTAACAGGCAAAATGCTTCAAAATGTCAAACCAGA
>CAZTDH010000230.1:0-1765 GCA_964612615.1 uncultured Paludibacter sp.
GTAACATCATATTCATAAGCTCCCATATCATAAGCTTTACCAAGTGGGCGACTTCTTGTACCTGTTAAATCAAAAGCAATAAAATAAAGACCTGTGCCGGCATCAATGGCAGGTGAACCTTTCTTCAATTTCCAGTTTGCTCCTCCTGATTCTGCTTTTTGAGCATCGCTTGTAGGAGCTCCAACAAATGAAGTTGGATTAAAAAAAGTATTAGTGCCTGTAATAGTTGAAATTGAACCCGTTTCAACTTTTGCAATAGCATGATTATAACCATTGTAGGTTCTGATTGGAGTTCCACTAACCGTATCACCCAGATTATTATAGAACAAACAATTAGTTAATTCAGAAGTTGTTGCAGTTGCAAGAAAACTAATTGACCTACCTGCACCCGAAGTAAAATTATTTGCGATTGTAGAATTATATAACTTACAGCCATCAGCAGTGAATTTTACAATATTTTTATCTGTGTTAGTTGCTGCAGTAGAATTGTTGACAATTAAACAATTCTGCATTGTAATTGGTTTGTTACAGAATATTGCAGCACCCTCTGCATCGGCAGATAATTTATTGTCCCTAAAAATACATCTGTCCACTGCAGGGATTGCCTCAGCCGGATTCCCAAAGTTACCAGCTTGGAACATAATGGCTCCACCACCACCTGTTGTGGTAGCCGCTGCATTCGATACATTGCCGATAAACGAGCAACCCTCAATTGTTACAGTTGTTCCCGCTACATCCATATACATACCTCCACCATTCGTGCCACAAGAATTTTCAATCACCTGACAATTTTTAATAATGATAGGCGCTGTAACAGCCGTACTATAAGACATAATTCCACCACCGGAACCTCCAGTAGCCACATTGGCTTTAATAATACAATTTTCTACTGTACCACCGGCATGGGTAAGTGCTGTAGAACCATCTCCAAAAAATATACCACCTGCAGAATTTGTAGCAATATTATTTTCGATGGTACAACCTTTTACGAATGTGAATTCATTCCCATAAACACATACACCTGCACAACTTGCATTAGTTGTACTTGTGCCTTTGATGTTGCTGTTATGGTAGATGTACGAATCAAGTAGTTGAGCTGCTCCAGTTAAACAAACACCTGCACCTTTAATAGTCATTGCGCCTGATCCTGTAAATGTATTTTCACTTACAATACAATTTTGCATAATCCAGTTTTCCAACAAATTTGCACCTATTCCATTAGCAGTATAGATATTTAAGTTAAACTTTGTAACTTTTATACCGTCAATATAAGTTGGGTTTACACTTATATTGGTAGAAATACCTTTCATATTGAGATTATTACCATCGATAATTGACGGATTTACAAACTCCCAGGGTTTACCTCCTGATACTTTTGCCCGTTGTGCGATGGTCGATTCTGAACCTGCAAAACTGCCATACAAACTTAAATCTGCTTTTAAAATAAGACCGCTTGTAACCACATAAGTACCACCAAGTAACCAAATCTGGTCACCTGCCTGAAATACCATGGCTGAATACCATTGGTTCAATGTTTGGCCTGTTGCTAACGTTACAACTGTTTCACCGGCTTTTGCAGCTCTCCAGGTTGTAACACCTTCGGGTTGAACTAAATAATGTGTTGCCGAAAATGCGGTCAAACCGCAAACTAATGCGAACAATAATGTAATTTTTTTCATAATGAATTATTTTTAATGATTTAATATATTGGAAAATCCAAAAGGAATGAAGTGATTATTATTCACTTCATTCCAAATTATTTTTT
>CAZTDH010000230.1:1865-3609 GCA_964612615.1 uncultured Paludibacter sp.
ATGTAGTTAAATCTGTTCCTGCATCTATAGCTGGACAACCATCCATCAATCTCCAATTAGCTGTGGCAATTTGTGCTTTAGTTGTAGCATCTGTTGATGCTCCTACAAATGCAGTAGGACTTACAAAAGTGTTATTGGTAGCTGAATTTAAAGTAACAATATTATTTGATACAGTAGCGCCAGTAATTACAGTTCCATCAGTACCATTATAAGTAAGTGTGGATAGTGTAGAACCATTTATCGGGGTTGCTGAAGGTATATTACCCCAAAAAACACAATTAGTAACTGTACTCGCTAAATCGGTTAGATTTAAAGCACTTCCGGTCCCTGAGTAATTATTAGCAAATGTACTGTTGTAAACATTACTACCTGCAATTAATAGTCTAACTATGTTTTTAGTGCTTGTACTTCCTGTTAGCACAGAGTTATTTGCAATTATACAATTTTGAACAGTTACAGCCTTATTAGCATAAAGTGCTGCTCCATCATTATCGGCAGTTAATTTATTGTCCTCAAAAAAACAATTTTTAATTGCAGTATAAACTCCATTATTAATGTAAAGCCCTGCTCCACCAGTACTTGCAATATTCCCAGTAATCGTACAACCTTCAATTGATATATTTTGAGGAGTTGTTGCATTAGCAAAATCTAAATACAACCCTCCTCCACTACCTGCTGTTGAAATATTATCAGTAATTTGACAATTTTTTATTGTTAACGGTGATATCATCTGATCTGTATAGGCTCTTATACCACCTCCGTTACCTGTTAATGCCGTATTATTTCTGATAATACAATCTTCGATATTACCTCCACCACCATTTACAGTACTTCCAGAAGTTGCATAAATACAATATATACCTCCTGCAGTTGTTGTTGCAGTATTGTTTTCGATGGTACAACCTTTTATTAAAGCACCTGATTTACCACTCATTGTAACACCACCTCCATTGGCACTAGCTGAGCTTGTACCTTTGTTGTTGGCATTATTATAAATCCACGAGTTAAGTAGTTGACCACTACCTGTAATATTAACCCCTACACCCACACAAGATCCTGTCGTAGATCCTGTATATTTATTATCGGTTACAATACAATTTTGCATAATCCAGTTATCCATTAGTTTTGCACCTACACCCATTGTACCTGCAGAAGTACGATAATATTTGGTGATTTTAAACCCATCAATATAAGTGGGATTAACACTTGCAGTAGTAACAAAACAATTTTTATCTGCCGAACCACCATCCATAATTGTTAGATTTGTAAATTCCCATGCTTTACCACCTGATACTTTACTTCTTTGAGAAGTTGATGTTTCTGTACCGGCAAAACCACCATACATACTTACATCTGATTTAAGAGTAATAAAACCTCCATTATTATACGTTCCGGCTGCAAACCATATTTCGTCTCCTGCAACTAAAGTAGCTGTTTTGCCGCTATACCATTGACTAAGTGAATTCGTTGAAAGTAGGGTTTCAATGACTTCGCCGCTTCCGGCTGCTCTTGTCCATGTAGAGGTTGCAAATGTTCCATAAGCTTGTAATAAATAACGCGTAGAAAACGCCGAAATGCTACACAGAAGTGCAATGATTAAAGTAATTTTTTTCATGATTTTTTAAATTTAAGTTTATTATTAAGAGTATATATTATAAGAGTATTCTTTTTAAAAAAGCAGTACTCACTTTATTTGTTAAAATATCATTTCGTTCTTTATAAAATAATAAACGTACAAATATAT
>CAZTDH010000231.1:0-3599 GCA_964612615.1 uncultured Paludibacter sp.
CAGGTAATCAATTAAGAAAGCTTGTTTTCAGCGAGGAGTTATTTGCATTCAATTACATTTTGCGGGCAGCCCTCTACAGCATCTTTAATTTCGTTTTCATAAAGACTATAATTTACCCGTTTTACAGTCATTGAATTCGTTACTTTAAAAACTTCCGGCGATATTACTTCACACAAACCGCATGCAATACATCTGCGCTTCTTTTCGTTAAGCCATACTTTAGTTATTCTCATAGGATTTAAGTGTTGAACAAACAGCCACAATTTTAGGTGAAACAAAAACGGATCTTTCCAATTGGCATATTGATATACCTAACAAAAGCCGGCAATATTTGTTTTGTAAAGCAATAAAAATGGTTGGATTCATAAAGCAGTGTAAACAGTTTGTAAGTAACCCAAGCTCTTGTGTACATTGGATGAGATAAGCCCGTTTTTGAAGTGATATTAAATTAAAACCATCTATCTTTGTGAAGAGAGAAGAGAATAAGCCAAAAAAAGACGGCCTGTTTTCCAACATAAAAAAATAACCACATTCATTACTTTAACCACCCAATGAGAAACAATAAATTAACTGCTTTTCTGATTGTATTCATACCTTTAATGCTTCTCCCCGGTCTGTTAGTTGGTCAAACATGGAAGTTTATCAAAGAAAAAGATGGTGTACAATTATTCACCCGCGATGAAAAGGGTAAAAACCTGAAATTTATTAAAGGAGTTGCTGAGTTCACCCAATCTGCAGAAAAAATATATGCGTTGATTGAAGACGTAAATCATACAGAATGGTGGGATTCGAACCTTAAACAGATAAAGGTATTGCAGTATGAAAAGAACAAACACTCACAACTCTATATGGTATATAGTATGCCCTGGCCGTTTAAAAGCAGGGATATGTCAGTAAATATGACTACAACTATTAATCAGATGAGCGGTGAATATAAGGTGATTGCAGTTCCACTCTCCGGGGTTACTTCCGAAATTAAAGATTTAGTACGTATTAAAGAATACCGGCAGATATGGACTCTCAAACCCGTAAACAATAAGACGCATATAGAACTTGAATTCTATGTCGATCCGGTTGAAAATATACCGGCCTGGCTTTTGAATATGATATTGATTGATACACCTATTAACTCGATAAAAGCTCTCAGGCAAATGATGGAGAAGAAATAAGTTTGTAACAGAATTTGTTTTACAGCAACTTTATTCTCAGTATTTCCTCGTTACCGAGAACGATGTTTTAGGGAAAAACAATACCGGAAGCGAAACACCAACCACCAACGCAAAGAGAATGAACATGGTAGTGAGTCCGTTATGCACAAAATCGAGCATAAAACCCTCCGATTTAACTACATCGGCAGTACGCATAAATTTAATTAATCCCAGAATCGTACGATAGGCAAACAATCCCGGAATCATGGGAAGTAGCGAAGGAAACGAAAAAACTTCGGCGGGACAATGAATAAGCCGGGCAAATAAAATGCTTAATAATCCGATGCACGAAGCAGCTACAAAGGTTGCCAGCGAAATATCAAGTTTGCCGGAATGAATAAGCGCAAACCGCAATCCGTGACCAATGGCAGCCAGCAATGCAGAAACTGCAATGGCCTTGCGCGACGGATTGGAAATAACGGCAAACCCTATGGCAGCAATAGCAGCCAATGCTCCGTCAATCAGAATAAGATGAATCATTTCAGTATTTATCATAACTTTTCCAATCCTAATATTAGCATAGATGTAAATAGCCCGATAGCGATACACACTATCAGACTTGAGGCGTTCACCAGTCGGGCAATGCCGGTAAGCACATGACCTTCAATAATATCCAGAATAGAATTGATAAGCGGAACACCCGGAATTAAAAACAATACGCTGGATGCCAGAGCAATTTCGGGTGTTGCACCCCAATGAAACACGTAGCCCAACCCTGCCAGCAACGAAGCCACAAAAGCACTGGTGGTGAATACAATCAGATGATTTACATGCTTCTTAATCATTTCCTGTCGGGTAAAGAACCCAACCAGCGTGGCCAGAAATACAAGTCCGATGGCATATATATCGCCTTTAAATAATCCGCAGAATGCAGCATTGGCGCAACTTACAAGTAACAATACCAACCAGCGCGACATACGTTTCTGTGTTACAATTTCGTGATAACGCAGTTTAATCTCGTCGTATGACAGGTTTTTATCAAAGGTATCCCAACTCAATGAACTCAGGTCTGAAACAATCGTGAAGTTGAGCAATAAAGGCCTTGTTTTCTTTATCAAAGTAAACCGGTTCATCTGGTCTTCTTTGTTTGTAATGGTCATCATAATGCTTTGCTGGAAAACCGAAAGCTCGATGAAATACCCAAACGTAGCCGCCATGCGCGAAATATTCTGAATAATACGCATAGTGTGAGCCCCCGAAGTCATTAGCTCTGCGGCAATATCGGTCAACAAATCAGCAATCTCCTGAATGTTAGGTTCTTTTTGATTGGTTTGAATGGTCATTGAGTATTGTTTGAAAATACGTTATTTTGGCTGCAAAGGTAATAAAAAGCCCTCATTTATTTGGTCGTATACAACTTTTTGAGTAAAATTGCAAAAACAAACTGAAAAGTCTGAACTGTATGGTTATCAGGCTGTTTTCTGTGAATAAAGTTGATTAGATAATGAAAACTGAGAAATTTGATGTAAGCGGTATGTCTTGTGCGGCTTGTGTGGCAAGTGTTGAGAAAAGCGTGGGCAAACTAAATGCAGTGAAAAGAGTGAATGTGAATTTGCTTACCAATACCATGAGCGTGGATTATGACGATTTGCAACTAACCACCGATATGATTGAAAAATCGGTGGAAATGGCCGGCTATGAAGCTCATGTCAGGCCAACAATTATATCTCAGCCGATGAAACAGGCACCCAAAGTTGATTTTGCACTCGAAGAACAGAAGGAACTTAAACGTCACTGGATTGCATCGCTTATTTTTCTTATTCCATTGCTCTATGTTTCAATGGGTCACATGTTGGGTTTGCCTTATCCCATTTATTTGCACAATACTGAATTTTCATTCTATTATGCATTTATTCAGTTTTGGTTGGTAATGCCCATCATTTACAACAACCGTGGCTACTTCAGTAAAGGTTTTAAAAGCATTTTCCGGGGTTCACCCAATATGGATTCGCTTGTTGCCATTGGTTCGGGAGCAGCCATTTTATACGGAGTTTATGCACTTTTCCGCATAATGTATGGATTGTTATACGGTTATTACGAATCAGTACTTCATTACCGAAACGATTTGTATTTCGAATCGGCTGGAACAATTCTGACCCTGGTTACACTTGGTAAATACCTTGAAGCCAGATCGAAACGAAGAACCACTGACGCTATTACCCGATTGATGGATATTTCGCCTAAAACAGCCAATGTAATGCGAAATAAAATTGAAATTGAAATTCCTGTTGAAGAAGTGGAACTGAATGAAATGGTGGTTGTTCGTCCCGGTCAGCTTGTTCCTGTTGATGGAGTGGTTATAAGTGGAAATTCTTCGGTAGATGAATCACCTTTAACCGGTGAGAGTATGCCTGTATTCAAACAAAAAGGCGACACTGTACTTTCGGCAAG
>CAZTDH010000232.1:0-3598 GCA_964612615.1 uncultured Paludibacter sp.
CTTCTCAAAAATTTATTGCTCACTGCTACGATGAAGATAAAAGACTTCTTCAAACTGAGATTCAGAAATTCTCTGACATTTTGATTCTAATTGGTCCGGAAGGTGATTTCAGTAAAGAAGAAGTTGGAAAAGCTATTTCAATGGGTTTTGTGCCTGTTTCATTGGGCGAAAGCAGACTGCGCACTGAAACTGCCGGAGTAGTGGCTTGTCATACTGTAGCTCTATTAAATCGTTGATTATCTGGTAAATACCAGCTTATTTTCATTCGACAATTGCGGGCTGAACCAATAACCTCCATCCGAAAATCCTTTTAAATCTTCAACGTCTTCAATCTGGTTTTGAATAACAAAACGCGCCATTAAGCCACGCGCTTTTTTAGTGTAGATGACAATTTGTTTTAATTTGTCATTTTTATATTCGTAAAACTCTACGTCAATAACCCGCACCTTCTTGTTTCTCAGATCTAGTGTTTTAAAATACTCTCCTGACAACAGATTTAGAATAATCTCCGGTTTACCCGACGATTTTAAAGTCTTGAGAATAGAAACTGTAACCTTTTCACTCCAGAAACTATACATATCCTTTCCACATCTATTATTAAGCTTTGAACTTACTTCGAGTCGATAAGGTTGGATCAAATCTAAGGGTCGCAAAACTCCATATAATCCTGATAATAAACGCAGATGTTTCTGAGCATATTCGAAATCATTTTCCGAAAATGTTTTGGCATTTAATCCCCTGAAAACTTCACCGTCGTAAGTTAGCACTGCCTGTTTTGCATTTTGGGGAGTAAATGGATAATGATAGTTGAAAATACGGTCAAAATTAATTTGAGTCAGTTTATTGTTGATGTCTAATAATCTGCCAAGTTCATACGATGTCAGATTTTGCAACAATCTGATTAGTTCTTTAGCTTCTTTGGAAAATTCAGGGATTGTAAAATCTGAAATGATGGTTTGTGGTTTGAAATTCAGAATCTTGGCAGGAGAAAGGAGTATCAACATATTTTATTCTGTTTTTGAAAACAAAAATAGGACTTTTTTTGTTTCAAAACTAATTATTCAGTATATTTACGAATCAAATAAACACCCAGTATTAAATAATAAAAAATTAAGTTTTATGAGAAAAACATTGATTATTTCATTGGTTTTAAGTGCATTTACTACAACAACTTTTTTTGCCCAAACTGGGGAAATAAACAAAAAGAAAGAAGAAGTAAAAACTGAAATTAAAAATGGAACCGAAAAAGTAAAAGAATCAGCCAAACAAGAAGTTACAAAAGCTAAAACCGATGCAAAGAAAAAAGTTGCCGAAGGAAAAGTTCAGGTGCAGAAGAAGGTAGATGAAACAAAAGCTACTGTGCAAAAAGAAGCAATAAACAAGAAGGCTGAAGTAGAAAAGGAAGTGGCAGCCAAAAAAGCAATTGTAGAAAATGAAGCATTAGCAAAAAAAGCTGATGCTGAAAAACTTGCAAATGAGAAAAAAGAAGCACTAAAGAAAGAGGCTGAAAACAAGAAAGATAGCCTTGAAAAGGATGCTAACAAAAAAGTAGAGGATGCAAAAATAAAAGCTAATTCTTCTGTAAATGATTTAAAATCTAAGGCGGGTAATTTATTTAAGTAATTTTCTCAAAAAAAAGAAAACCGGATTTACTGTTGAAGTAGATCCGGTTTTTTAGTTTTTAATATCCTTTTTCCAATAATAATGTTCTGGTTGGTTGATCGCAAACTTCTGAAGGACCGTAATACTGAACAGGTCCGGGATAAACGTAGCTTGATTTTTCGTCAGCCCAGTCTTCGCGTTGTGATGCAAAAAATTTGAAAGGTGCACCATCAAGTAATACCAATGCTTTTTGAATAACCGGTTTCATTTTTCCGTGACGTTTTTCCATGTTCATCATCATGGTGATAGGTACACCACCTGCAATCCACTCCGCAGCAGGTGCAGTGAGGTTTCGAACTGATGACATGTAGCCCGTTTTACCTTCCGAAATCAGCACAGAAGCTGTATAACCTAACGAATAAGTGTAATCAGCATCAAAATTTGATGGAATGGCACAACGTCCTTCATATCCGAAGAAATGGTTTATCGCTGAAAATTTGCCATTATATTTTTTAACTGCTTTTAATTGTGCTAATCGTTTTCCAACCATTTCAATCAACAATTTTTCTGTTTCGATAAGTGAAACCTGTACATTACCATGCGGGTCGCGATCTAATGTAAGCTGTTTTGCTATTCCCTTTGGCAAACTACGGAAAATCTCACAACTTTCAGGGCTTAACATGCCTTTTACATATTCACGTTTTTCTTCATCACCGTTCATCGCATTGAAATCATCGTTGTGTGCCAATAAATCATTCAGTTCTGAGATCAGATTTTTCATAGCAGGGATAAACTCAATTAAACCTTCAGGAATCAGAATTGTACCAAAGTTTAAGCCATGTTTTGCGCGATGAACAATTACTTTAACTATATCCTCAACTACATCGTTTAAAGTCATGTTTTTTGCTTCTACTTCTTCTGAAACAATACAAATATTTGGTTGACTTTGCAAAGCGCATTCCAAAGTAATATGTGAAGCTGAACGACCCATTAAACGAATAAAGTGCCAGTATTTCTTTGCAGAATTGGCATCACGTTGAATATTTCCAATCAACTCAGAATAAACCTTACAAGCAGTATCGAAACCGAATGAAGTTTCAATCATTTCGTTTTTCAGGTCGCCATCAATGGTTTTAGGACAACCAATAACCTGAATGCCGGTGTTTTTTTGAGAATAATACTCGGCTAATACACAGGCATTTGTGTTTGAATCATCACCACCAATAACAACAATAGCATTAATGCCTAACTTTTTGCAAATTTCAGCACCTCTTTCGTATTGTTCTTCTTCTTCCAGTTTGGTACGACCGGAACCGATAATGTCGAAACCACCAGTATTGCGATATTCGTTAACAACTTCTTTTGTCAGTTCGATATATTGATGATCAACCAGTCCGCTAGGACCACCCAAAAATCCATACAATTTATTATCAGAATTTAATGCTTTTAATCCGTCATAAAGTCCCGAAATTACATTATGTCCGCCTGGAGCCTGACCGCCCGAAAGAATTACACCTACTCCAACAACCGGATTTTGTTTCTTTTCTCCCGGTTCAAAGGTAATTAAGGGCATTCCGTAGGTGTTTGGAAATAATTCCTTGATTTCTGTCTGATCGGCAACTGATTTGGTTGCAGCACCTTCTTTTAGTACCACATTGCCTTTTAATGCAGCAGGCAACTTGGGTTGATAACTTGCACGTGCAATTTGCAAAGGACTTTTTGTCATTGATTTCATTATTTGTATTTTATAATAGTTTGATAGTCAAATAGATGTTTTACTAAGATATTGTTTGCAAAATTAATGAAAAATTTCTACAATACAAGGAAAATGACTGTTACGATTTTGTTATAATTTTGAAATTTTTTATTAAACTATAAAAGGAAAAAACGCCCAAATCAATAAATGATTTGAGCGTTACACAAATTGATTCAAAATACAATTTAATGCGAAGCGACAGCTTTATATTCATCACCTTCGTAAAGTGGACCTGACGGT
>CAZTDH010000233.1:0-3588 GCA_964612615.1 uncultured Paludibacter sp.
CTACATAGGCTTCGACTTAAGCTTCCTTATTCAGGGAGTTCAGGGCGGAAAACTGATTGATGGAAACTACAACTACAATGAATCGCTTCGTATCAACAAGGCTTATACTGTAAATCGTTGGGTTAGTCCTTCGTTCCCCGGTGACGGAAAAACCACTTATGATAAAACTACATCGGGTGGCGATTTAGAATTGACCGATTATGTTATGAAAGATGCTTCGTATTGTGCCATGCGCGATTTTACTTTTGGCTATAAACTTGGTAATAAACTCGTAAAATCAATTGGGTTAAGCCAGTTCAGACTTTATTTTTCAGCATCAAACCTCTTTTACATAATGGGTAAAAATTATACAGGTATAAATCCTGAAGCACGCATGAACACAGGTCCCTATTCTAGTGCCTTTCCATTGGTTGATGGCTATCAACGGGGTTCTTTCCCGCTCAACCGAACATACACTCTTGGGGTAGATATCAATTTTTAATCTGTAAAAAAATAAATGAGTCTTTTACTTCCGATTCTTTCTCAATTCAATTAATCGGTTTAAAAATAAATGAAAAATGAAAAATAAAATAGGAATTATAATTGCAATGTTTGCTTTGATAGCCTTTACGGCTTGTGAAGATTTAATCATTGACAAACCAGAGTCTAAATTGACTCAGGTGAACTTCTTTACAACTAAAGAGCGTATAAATAATGGCGTTATGGGGTGCTATGCCGGTATGGCCAATATAATGAATTCCGAATGGAGGTTTACCGAAAACAGGAGTGATAATAGTTGTACATTCAGCACCGGTACTGGTTCGGGCGAACGGGTAGATTTGTGCGACATTAAGTTTTTCCGTACCTCACCAAGTGAGCCATTACTATATAGCTATTGGTATGTTTATTTCCAAAATATTATGAATATCAACGCCATATTACCGGCAGTAGCTGCGGGTCAGACATTTGTTCCCATTGAATCAGACCGGGCACAATACGAAGGTGAGTTGTCGTTTATGAGAGGATTTCATTACTTTCAGCTGGTTTCTCTTTGGGGTGACATGTTTAAAGTAACTTCAGTAATTGTAAAACCTGAAGATGCAAAAACATATACCCGTAGACCAGTTGCTGAAATTTACAATGACATTATCATTCCCGATTTGACAAAAGCTGCGAGTGAATTGCCTGCTACGTATTCATCAACAGACTTAGGAAGAATAACCAAGTGGGCTGCAAAGGGTATGTTGGCCAAAGTGTACATGACTTTGGGAGGCGATGCCAATTTAGCTCTTGCTAAAGGGTTGATAGAAGAAGTCATGGCTGCTCCCGGTTACGGTCTTTTGCAAGCCGCTGATAAAGGAGCAATGCCAAGTGCGTTTGCCAGGATATTTGATACTTCATTTGAAATGAATAAAGAAATAATTTTTGCTGTACGATATAAAGGTGGATCACAAGGTATAGGCTCTCCATTCTGGTCAACATTTGCACCTGATGGTTCGGCGAATTTGTTTCTAAAAATTGGAACACCTGCCGGAAATAACAACCCGACACCGGAATTAATGGCATTTTTCAAAACAAACCCAACCGATACACGAATTGATGCCACATTCCGTACCTGGTTAAAAGGCACAACCAATATTCCGTATTGTGCAAAATTCATTGATGCAACTATTAGTCAGGCCCTTCAATCGGAAAACGACTGGATTGTGCTCCGGTATGCCGATATTCAATTATTACATGCCGAAATACTGGCACAGGGAGCAAATCCTGATGATGCGCGAGCTGATGTAAACACAATCAGAACCAGAGCAGGAATCCCGACTTACACAACAGCTTTTGCCTCAAAGGCAGAAGCGCTTGATGCTGTGTATAATGAACGTCGATTAGAGCTTGCTTTCGAAGATCAACGCTGGTTTGATTTATTGCGCATGAATACATCTTATGGCGACCCTGATAAGGCTATTACTATTTTGAAAAACGCTGTTTTTGTAACTGACTGGACAGCACTATATTCGAAGTATTATCCGATTATTCCACCAACAGATAATTTCTTTAAAACACTTCGTTTGTTATTGCCAATTCCTCAACAGGAAATTGATACAAACAACGACATGGTAATACCACAAAACGCAGATTATTAATCATTTAAAAAATTATGTTATGAAATATATAGAAAAAATATCCCTGCTAATCCTGCTGAGTGTTTTCGTTGGAATTGGTTTTAGCTCATGCACTGTTGAAGAGCCAATTATTGTTACTCCGAAAACATTAGACGAATATGTTACACAATATGGAACATTTATTAAAACTGAATTGCGCTTTGTTGATACATGCAAAGTTAGCTATAAAAAAAATGACTTTGCCGTTTTAAGTACAACTTCATATAGCTCGTATAGAGCCAATTATTTGGCGGCATTAAAAGCGGATTCAGCTGTGATATTCTCTCCAACAGTAACAATTGCTCAAATTGTTGCAGCAAATGCAACATTAGCTATTCCCGGAAAAGCATTCAGAGCAAAAATAAATATCACTGATTTACGCGAACTCAATGATTCAATTGTAGTTGCTACCACCTTAGTAAATAAGACCGTTTCAGGAACTGCTCCCGGAAATGTTTTACAGGTTGATAAAACCACTTTCTCGAATGCGATTGGTGCTGCAATAATAACCAGAGATGCATTAACAACAATAGATCGTCAGGTTAAAACGGCTCTCGAATTATTGAAGGCAGCAAAAGCTACATTTGTAGCATCATTATTACCTGCCGACTTTGCTACTTATCTGAGTGCATCTACAGCATCTATAGCTTCACAACTTGCATTTGCTAACAGTACTGTAGCCGGTTACAATATGGGTGAATACTTAGCGACTTTAAGAACAAATTTTCTTACCGTATTGCAAAGTTCTCAGACTACAGTTCAGACTGCGGGAGTAACCTATACTCAGGTGGCTACTGCAATGAATAATTTAGTAGCACCCAAAACTGCTTTTGTAGCCAATGTGGCCGACAAAAGAGATTTAAGAGTCGCAATTACAGCCGATTCGTTGCTTAATACTCAGCTAACAGTAGGTAATGCAGAAGGACAAATTTCGTTGGCTGTTCAAACCAACCTGACAAGTTACGTTGCAACCGGTGTTTCAGTTCGCGACAATCCAATTGCAACAGATGGAGCAACCAAAGCAATCAGATATTCACTTACTGTGTATAAAGATGCTGCGATCGCTTCAAAACCTTTGAATCTTGCTATTGTCAGTGCCG
Organism: uncultured Paludibacter sp.; assembly: GCA_964612615.1. Taxonomy (GTDB): domain Bacteria; phylum Bacteroidota; class Bacteroidia; order Bacteroidales; family Paludibacteraceae; genus Paludibacter. The sequence goes on from CAZTDH010000233.1 coordinate 3,239, forward strand.
GTATTTATAATGCCACAATATCGGTTGGAACGGGTGTAGGTCAGGTATCACAAGGAGTAAAATCTACATTTACAAGTGCAATTGCAGCTGCTATTGCTGTCAGAGATTTAAAAACTTCAACAGCCGACCAGATGACAACTGCTCTCAATACACTTACAAAAGCGCAATTAGATTTTACAAATTCAATAAATAAATAATCAATTTTAAATTTCCACTGTCTGGTTTACAAAGGCAGTGGAAATTTAATTTCAACACCCTGCAAATCCCTTTAAAATCAAGCAGGTCGCATATTTTCATCTCCAAATTGAACCAAAAATGAAAACAAAATTTGAATTGCTTTTTATTTTACT
>CAZTDH010000234.1:0-3584 GCA_964612615.1 uncultured Paludibacter sp.
TAGAATTGATTACGTTTCCTCTGAAAGCGCGATAAAGACCATAATGCAAATCGGACGTAAATACTATCTGAGTAATTTGTAAAGTATCTGATGTTTGTGTTTGAGTTGTAAATTCCTGTTTTTGACAGGAATTAAACGAAAGAGCCAGTAAAAGAACTAATGCGAACAGGATAGAATGTGTGTTATGTTTCAAAATAGAATGTATTAAATTGTTGTTACTTTTCAAAATTGTAAGAGACCAAATCAAATCCGGTTGATTCAGTCTCTTATCAAACTATCTATAGAAAGATTATCGCTTTACAATATTACTTTAGCTGAACGGTTACCCACTTTTACCAACATCACTCCTTTTGCTAATACCGGAATTATATTCAAGCCTTCAACAGCTTGTTTTTGAACTAACTTTTGACCAACAGAATTATAAACTTCTATTATATCGCCTAGGAGTGAAGTGAAAAAAAGTTTATTGCCTTCTGAAGTAACTTTGAGTGAATTTTCAGTTTTAGAAATTCCTGTATAACCAGACGAACTTCCATTTAGTGTAACTGAAAGTACAGTAGCACCACTTGTCAAATTAAGACTAGCAGAAAATGAACCTTTAGATGTCGGAGTAAAAGTGATAGTTGCTGTTCCACCAGTCTGACTTAGTGAATTATTATCTATTGAGAACAAACTGGCATCTGTGCCTGAAAAAGATAAGCCGATATTTGATGATAATCCACTACCACTTACAGTTATTGCCTGAGTAGATACACTTCCAATATTTGCCGCCATATTAAAGTTTGAGCCCTCTGCTATAGAAATTGTTGCAGGTGCTTGGGGGGCAAAACAAATACCTCTGAAAATATAATTTACTGTGGCTGTGACAAGAGTTGATGCTGTTGAGCTAGCTCCAGTATCTGTTATTTTGAAAACACGGTTTAGAGAGCTTTCTGCACTTGTACCATAAATAATTGGATTTGTTCCTGAAAAATCAACCGATAAACCTCTTGCACCGATATTAGTTGCTCCTGTACCTAAGGTATAAGCAAGTGACCAGGTTCCACCTGACCAACCGGTAGTATTTGAAAATGTACCTGAATAAGTCCATTTCTGAACTCCACCTGCTGTAGTAGCTCTATCATCAGCAACAAAACAAGTTAAGCCATCTGGACTAAAAGCAAACCCATAAGGACTACTACCCGTAAGTGTGTTAATAATATTTATGGCAGTACCTGCAGTCACAGTTGCAGTTGGTAAAGAATTAAACGAACCTACCTGATATATTCCAAGGTTTGACCCCGTACCATTAAATGAGGTTGATGAGGTACTTGCAAATAATGTATTGTTGAAAATTGTTAGAATTCTGGTATTAGTTGTAAAAATCGACGTAGCGGTAGTTGTAGTATTCGATGTAGCATCATTTGGCGTATAAACAATTCCAATACCACCTGCCATATAATACGAGGAACCATTTGAAGCAATTGATCGATAATTATTTCCAGTTAGAGCATTAAATGTACCATTAGTCTGAAGAACTCCTGAATATGTTACTTTTCCGATTGTTCTGCCATAGGTTGCTGAAGCACTTCCGGCAATACTTGCAGTTGCATTTGGAGCATTATAACCCGGTATAACTACAAAAGTTTTATCAGTTGACAAGCTAATATATCCATTACTTGTTGCAGAACCACTATCAACAATGTTGAAAGGTGAAGTAGTTGGTGTACCAGTTGATCCAAAAAATGCTGTACCGGTAGCAGAAGTACCGGTTGGTGTGAATTGTAGAAGTTTTACAGTTGTTGCCGCACTACCTAATGTAGTTGATCCATCGCCAATTTGTTCTACCACTAAATTTCCTACAGTAAACTGTGCATAAACACTTTCAGTATTAAACACCATAATCGAAAAAAGAAAAAGACCCAAGAAAAAAGAAATTATATTTCTTCTTAAATTTTGAGTTGAAGTAATGAGTTTCATTTTAATACCTTTTAAATTTATTTTTATACCTATTTTGAGTCGCAAAGGAATTGATTGTCTATTACATTTCGATTTCTATACTATGAATTTAATGTGACTAATGAATAATAATGCATAAACACAAAAATAAAATTCACAATAACGAAATATAATCGTAACATATATTACATTATTAGATAATAATTTATTTTAGCGTATGTTTTTGGCTTGATTACAAGCATTAAATACTATTTTTGTGATATAACTCTTTTAATAGTATTTAAAGCATGTTTTAATGAAAAAAGAAGTATCGAAAAGTAGCGTTATCAACAGGGATGTAAGTTGGATGTATTTCAACAGGAGAATTCTTGACGAGGCAGGCAACAAATTGAATCCTTTGCTTGAACGACTTAGTTTTCTGGGTATTTATTCTAATAATCTGGATGAATTTTTCCGTGTGCGGGTGGCTACATTGCGGCGTATGATTGAATTGGAAGAGAATATAAATACCGTGAACTTAGACACAAAAAATATTCTTAAAAAAGTACTTAAGCTAAATGAAATTTATACCAAAGATTTCGAGACCACTTTTCTTGAACTACATGCCGAACTTCAGGAAGAAAATATTTTTCTGGTAAACGAATTACAACTATCTATCAAGCAGAAAGAGTTTTTAGATGGTTTTTACAGGGAAGAACTTATGAATTCCCTATTCCCTATTCTGGTTTCGCGCATGTCCATTGAGCCCGAACTTAATGACAAAAGCATTTATTTAGCCGTTAAAATTTCCGACTCTGTAAAAACACAAAAAAAACACAAAAAAGAATATGCATTAATTGAGATTCCTACCCGTGAATTTTCGCGCTTCATTGTTTTACCCCAAGAGGGTGAAAAAAATTGTATTATGTTTCTGGAGGATGTTATCCGTTTTTGTTTACCCCGCATTTTTGCACAACTTAATCATGATAAGTACGAAGCATACACTATAAAATTTACCCGGGATGCCGAAATGGACTTTGAAAACAGTGCTTATCAAAGCTTATTGGACAAAGTCTCGAAAGCGATTAAAAGTAGAAAAAGCGGTTTACCAGTACGGTTTGTTTATGATCGTGATATTCCGGCAGATCTTTTACGGTTTACTGAAAAATTACTCAAAATAGACAAAAACGATGTTCATGTGAGCGGTGGAAGGTATCACAACCTGAAAGACCTGATTTCGTTTCCATCACTCCAACGGAAAGAACTAGAATACAACAGTCATCCCAAAGTACCAATTCTGGCTTTTGAAGATTCAATAAGTCTGATCTCACTTATTCGCTCAAAAGATCAGTATTTACATTGCCCGTATCATAGTTTCGATAATTTTATACGACTGCTGCGCGAATGTGCTATCAGTCCGGAAGTAAAAGAAATCAAAATAAGCATTTACCGACTGGCCAAAAATTCCAAAGTGATTAAAGCGTTGATTTGTGCTGCTATGAATGGGAAAAAAGTAACAGCTATTGTTGAATTATTAGCCCGGTTTGACGAATCGTCCAATATTAACTGGGCTACGAAAATGCAAGATGCTGGAATAAAAGTGATTTTGGGCGTTGAAGGTCTTAAAGTCCATTCTAAAATTGCTCATATCACCTCCCGCAAAGGAA
>CAZTDH010000235.1:0-3575 GCA_964612615.1 uncultured Paludibacter sp.
AAAAAAAACAAAAACAAAAATGGCAACAAATGACAAAAACAGTGTAATTGTTGAGCTGTATGACTTAACGCTTACCGAACGAAAAGACGACCGCTTTGGTCGCGTAGTAACAACCAAATCGTTGAATGAAAACGATTTGATCAATATCGCAGTTTCAAGGCGAACAGATTTGAATCCCTCCAGCCTGCGATCGTCCATGGAACTTCTCAAAGACATTGCCAAAGAACAAATTGCTAATGGAGCTTCAGTCGCATTTGGGCTTGGATATTTCAGCATGGGGGTAAACGGTGTATTTATTGGCGATAATTCCAAATGGGATTCAAGCAAACACAGCCTTTCAGTAAGGGTAACACCTACTGCTGATTTGCGTGCATCGGTAAATGCGGCCACAGTAGATGTGCGTGGCATGGCCGAAATTGGAACTATTATCAACTCCGTTACGGATGTGACTTCGGGTGAAATAAATTCCCGCCTTACTCCCGGTGGAGGTGTTAACCTGACCGGAAGCAAGATCAAAATTACAGGTGACAATGCTGCTAATGGAATTATTCTCACGAATGAGGCAAACAGTGAAACTACAGTTATTGCTTTGAATGCTATCCTGATAAATGACCCTTCGAAAGTTAGTTTTATTGTACCTGCTACTCTTCCTAAAGGTGATTATAAGTTGAGCATAGCCACGCAGTATTCAAACTCAGGAGTCCAACTTAAAGATCCACGAGTTTTTACTTTCGATTATGTTCTCACAGTGTAATTTCTCAACTCACCAGCTATTGAGACTCTCTCCACAGCCTAATGTGGAGAGTTCTCTTCTTAGGCTGTGATATGCTCTCACACGAGGGGATGAGGAACCCTCACACGAGGGGATGAAATGCCTCCATATTAGGGAATGAGTCCATCTCATCTTATCAGCAGATAAATCGGTACAGATTTCTACTTAAATCTGTGAATTATCAACTTTCAATTATCCATTATCAACTATCCATTATCAACTAATTTTAAAGAAATGTTTTACTTACGATTAAACAAACTCCGAATTTACAGCAACGGCGCCCTGTTGGGCATGACCGAGATGCAACTTATGAGCTTCGTTACGCTGGGCGAAAGCGATTTTCCCATGCTGAATGACTTTTACCGAACCAGTGATGCAAATCAAAAACGTGAACTTATTACTCAGGCAATCAGTCGGGTGGTCAGTTCACGGGTAATGCCCGAAATCCAGCGTGTCAAAGACAACCAGCTGATCTTTTTTGGCGATACCGGTTACAATGTTTTTGTGGCAGATGACATCCCCGAAAATTTAAACTGGATGCTGCTGGCTATAAAGTCGAATCAGCAGCTGATAGATAACAGTGCCCTGCTTGCACAGATACTGACCGATAGCAACCTCAATACCCTGGTTAATACCATTGGCATGTTAGCAAGTGCAGCCAGTCCGGTTACCGCTGCGGTAAGCACCCTGACTGCTATGGTGGCTCAATCTGTTCTGAAGCTTTGTGCCAATACCCACGACCGTCAACTCGGCATGTTACTCACCTCCTTTACCCGACAGGAACATTACCCTTTCGGAAAACGGGATGCACAGGACGTACCCGATGCCACTGGAAATATGAAGGTGGATTATACGATTTTTGGATTCTGATTTAATTGATAATTAAAAATTGACAATGGAAAATGTAATTAAATTCAAATCATATCAATTTGCTATACGAATAGTGAAGGCATATAAGTTTTTGAGCAGTGAGCAGAAGGAATTTGTTCTTTCTAAACAGATGTTACGAAGTGGAACGGCTGTGGGGGCTTTATTCAGGGAAGCTGAGCATGCCGAATCAAAAGCCGACTTTATTCATAAACTAAGTATAGCACTCAAGGAAGCCAATGAAACAGAATATTGGCTTATGTTACTCCACGATACAGACTATCTGGAAGAAAAATCATTTCAATCAATTATCATTGATTGTAGGGAGTTAATAAAAATACTTGTCAGTATTATCAAATCATCAAAAAAGAAGTAAATCAATTTTTAATTATCAATTATCAATTATCAATTAAATGCCATGAATCTAAGTAAAAATTTCACTTTTGAAGAACTACTAATTACCAGTTCTCATCTTCCTAATGTACCAACCGAAATGCAGATTGTCTGTCTAAAGGCATTGGTCTCAAACCTGCTTCAACCGGCCAGAGAATTACTGGACAGTCCGATACATATAAACTCAGGATTCCGGTCTTTATCTGTAAACAAAGAAAAGGGCGGTTCGATAAAACCACTTTCGCAACATTGCAAAGGCGAAGCTGCTGACCTCGAAGCATTCGATAACGCAGCACTTTTCCATCTGATTCGACAGCATCTCGATTTTGACCAACTGATATGGGAGGGGGGCGATGACCACCAACCGGCATGGGTTCATGCAAGCTACAAAGCAAACGGAAACCGAAAAGAAGTTCTGAGAATGAAAATGGTGGGAGGGAAGAAAACGTATTTAATAATTGAAAATTGACAGTTGATAATTATCAATTCTCCATTTTTCAAGGTCAATTAAAGAAGAATGAATAAAGCAATACAAAACAACGAAGAAATAACAGACCCAATAGCAGTAATCGATGAAACTCAACTCAAGCAGTTTCAATCACTCTATTATTTATTTAAAGGAAAACGCGACACGGATATCAAGCTGTTTGACGATTACCGGCAATTTTCCTATTGCGATATCGTAGAACTGAATAAAAAAATCTACAAGAAACTGGCACTTCACGAAAAAGTAACCGATGTAATCAGTGTAACAGTTGGTCTGGATAACCGGGAAATCAAAACATTTGGTAGTTGGTACGAATTTATAAATACCGACTGGAATGTGGCACCCAAAACCAAGTATGTAAGCATTGAATGGGATTTCAATATTATTCTGCCCAATCAAAACCATAAAGTTCCGCAAACCCATACGCTTCGTGTACGGATGGGCAATAATATGCGACCCAGTGAGATGATACAGATGGTTTTTCAGGATGGAGAAGAATACGAACTGGAAGAAATTCAGTCGCAAATGGTTTGCAAAATCGACTTTGTCAACGCACAGGTTTGCACGGAATTGAAAGCTGTGGTCTGTGACTGGTACGAAGCACTGCCCAAAAACAGCGAAGACCATCGGATTATCAAGTTTATTCTGAAGCATATTGTCAAGCTGCAGAACATTATTGAATTATCGTTTATCACAGCAGGAATTATACTCTCCAATTTTCTGTTCAGTTTTCTGAGTGTATTATATCCGGGCTATATTCCCGCTGATCTGACACAACGCTTATTTCTTTTTCTGACAGCTTTTATACCGGTGGTTTACCTGTTTTACCGCTCGGGTGTACTCTATGCCGACAGGGTATTGAAACGAACCATTGCGAAGTTTAATCGCAATCCGATGTTCGAAATTACGAAAGGCGATGCGAATAGATTGCTGGAAGTTGCCCAAACCAATAAAAGTTTAATCATGAAACTAATCTGGAACATTATCTATGCACTGGGAACTAACTTAGTGATGTTTATACTGGGATTGATACTGGATGCGTTGAAGAGTAAATGA
>CAZTDH010000236.1:0-3546 GCA_964612615.1 uncultured Paludibacter sp.
TGTCCGGTTCAAAGCAGGATATTGCCGTAAAAATTTATGGCGATAATCTGAACACTTTAGCCGAAAAAGCTGACGACATACAAAAAGTGATTCAACGTATTGAAGGTGTTGAAGACATTAATGTGGAAAAAGTAACCGGTTTGGCACAGGTGCAAGTAGAATATAATCGGGATCGGTTAGCACAATACGGACTGTCCGTTCAGGATGTAAACAAAGTGCTTCGGGCTGCCTTTGCCGGTAGTCAGGCAGGGGTTGTATTCGACGAGGAGAAACGGTTTGGATTGGTGGTACGATTGGATAAAGATTATCGCCAAAGTCTGGACGATGTAAAAAGTCTTTCTGTTGCCTTGCCTTCGGGTGGGCAAGTTCCGTTTGACCAGTTGGCAAGCATTGAAATTAAATCGGGACCTGCACAGGTTTCGCGCGAGAATACAAAGCGCAGGATTTCTGTAGGTTTTAATGTCCGCAACCGGGATGTTCAAACTGTGATTGACGAAGTTAGCAAACAAATTGACAACCAGGTAAAACTTCCCACCGGATATTACGTGTCGTATGGTGGTCAGTTTCAAAATCTTCAGGCAGCAAAAGCACGATTGGCGATTGCCGTTCCGGTGGCTTTATTGTTGATATTTGTACTTTTATTTTTCACGTTCCATTCCGTAAAACAAACGCTGTTAATCTATACGGCTGTGCCCATGTCGCTAATTGGTGGCATTCTGGCATTGTGGATTCGGGGAATGAATTTCTCCATTTCTGCCGGAGTTGGTTTTATTGCTTTGTTCGGTATTGCGGTGTTGAATGGCATTGTGCTTATTGCGGAGTTCAACCGACTGGAGAAAAATGGCATTACTGATATTTACGAGCGTGTTATTAAAGGATTACACACGCGTTTACGACCAGTAATTATGACGGCTGCTGTGGCTTCGCTCGGTTTTCTACCCATGGCATTGTCCACTTCGGCAGGTGCAGAAGTTCAAAAACCGCTGGCAACGGTGGTAATTGGCGGATTGATTACAGCTACCTTGCTGACGCTTTTGGTTTTGCCGGTGTTTTATATTTTCTTTTCAACGGTTTCTTTCAAGTCATTGTTTAAACGAAAATCCGGAATTACAACTTTGATTATTCTGCTGTTGTTCTGTTTTTCAACTATTCAGGCTCAGGAAACAAAAAGAATAAATCTCAAACAAGCTATTCAGCTGGCATTGGACAGTAATTTATCAGTACGTTCTTCGGGCTATTCTGTTGATGTGCAAAAAGCGCTGAAAGGAGCTTCGTGGGATATTCCAAAAACAGCCATTGAAGGACAATTCGGGCAATTTAATTCCTATTCAAAAGATAATAGTTTTACCGTTTCGCAGACATTTGCGTTTCCTACGGTTTATGCAAATCAACATAAACTGGCAAATGCCAATGTAAAAAGCAGTGAATGGCAGTTGAAAGCTTCGCAGCTCGAAACAGCCACTCAGGTAAAACAAATTTACTGGCAACTGGCTTATTTGTACTCTAAACAAAAACTGTTTGTTTATCAGGATAGCTTGTATTCCGGCTTTCAGAAAGCAGCTGAGCTTCGTGCCAAAACAGGAGAAACCAACCGCCTCGAAATGATTTCGGCTCGTTCGGAAAGTCTTGAGATAAAAAACAAGTTGCAACAAATCAGTGCAGATTTGATAATCTACAATCAAAAATTGCAAATTATTTTAAACACCGAAATAGCTCTTTTGTCTGCCGACACCGTTTTGCAGCGAATAGATTTTATACCTGCCACTGATCTTTCGGCTATAGCTGCCAATCCGTCTGTGGGATATGTCAATCAACAGGTTGAAGTGTCGCGGTTGGAGAAAAAACTGGAAAGTAATCGTGCATTACCCGATTTGAGTATCGGATATTTCAGCCAAACCATGCAGGGAACTCAGGAAATAAACGGAGTGCCACGCGTATTTGGTACGGGCGACCGCTTTACAGGCATTCAGGCAGGCATTGCAGTTCCAATCTGGTTTGTTCCTTATTCCGCCAAAGCCAAAGCAGCTAAGTTGAAGGAGAAAATAGCTCAAACCGATGCCGAAAGTTATTCAAAATCACTTTCGGGCAATTATCGTTCGTTAATGCTTGAATTCAGCAAAAACAGCAATAGCGTGGATTATTACGAAAAACAGGCTATTCCCGAAGCTGATTTGATTATTGAGCAGGCTACTCGCAGTTACAAAGCCGGAGCATTGGATTATTCGGATTATATTCTGAGTCTGAACCGGGCATTGAGCATCAAACAAAACTACCTCGATGCGCTGAACAGCTATAATCAAACCATTATTTCAATAGACTTTGTTACAGGAAAAACCTACTAATTTACAACTTATTCATTTACGATTTACAATTTAAGAATATGACAAGCTATAATTTCAAATCATTCATTTTAATTTCAGTGCTTTTAGTTGCTTTTGCATCGTGTGGGAAACAGAAAAAATCTGAAACAGCCACAAAGGAAGAAGTACTGCCGGAAAACATTGTGGAACTGAGTGGCGATCAGGTAAAACTTGCTAACATTGAAACAGGTGCCATTGAATTGCGTTCCCTGAGCGGAACACTCAAAGTAAGCGGTGTAGTTGCCGCAGCACCTCAAAACATGGCTATGGTAAGCATGCCCATGGGTGGCTTTGTGAAAAGCACGTCGCTGATGCCCGGCAATTCAGTTATAAAGGGTCAAACGCTGGCTGTGATTGAGAACTCCGAATTTATTGATATTCAACAAAACTACCTGGACGCAAAAAGCAAACTTGAATATACCGAGGCAGATTATAACCGCCAAAACGAACTGTACAAAAACGATATTTCTTCTAAAAAAAATATGCAATTAGTGGCGTCGGAATATAAAAGCCTGAAAGTGCAGGTAAAATCATTGGAACAAAAGTTATCCATTCTGGGTATCAATCCCGGCAAACTGAACGAAAACACTATCAGTAAATCCATTGCATTGGTTTCACCCATTTCAGGGTACGTAAAAACGGTAAATGTGAGTATCGGTAAATCGGTTTCGGCTTCCGATGTGTTATTCGAAATTGTAAATACCAGCAAACTCTTTCTTCAACTGACTCTTTTTGAAAAAGATGCCGACAAGGTTACAACCGGACAAAAAATACGTTTCTTTATCAATAATGAAACTGAGCAGCACATGGCATTGATTTACCAAACTGCCAAATCTGTTGATGCTGATAAAACCTACAAGGTGTATGCAAGTGTTCAGGGAATGTGCAAGAATGTATTACCCGGCATGTATGTAAACGCTATTATTGAAGCCACTACCAATAAAGTAACAGCAGTGCCTTCGGCAGCAATTGTAAGTTTTGAGGACAAAGACTATATTTTTGTTTTTGACCGGAACAAAAAGGAAAGCGGCAAACCTTTTACAGAATACCGAATGATACAGGTAAGAAAAGGAGTTACCGACGAAGGATATACTGAAATTACTGTGCCCGACAACTTCAATGTAAAAGCAGCAAAAGTGGTTGTAAAAGGAGCATATAATCTGCTTTCGGCGAAGAAAAATGCAGG
>CAZTDH010000237.1:0-3539 GCA_964612615.1 uncultured Paludibacter sp.
TTTATATAACTAATAATCAAACAAGTAAAAAATGAAAACAAGTAAATTTCTCTTTGCCATTGCCATGTTAGGTATTGTATTCACTTCATGTACTCCTGTGGAAGATATACAATCAACTTTAGTCGATTTTGAAAATGTAACATTAAATTCGGACAGTATCTGGAATGGTTCAGATTTGTCAGGTTCTTTTGTCTCAGGTAATTCAACTTTTAAAAACAGCTACAACGCCAGTTGGGGCGCGTGGACGGGTTTTGCCTGTTCGTCAAAAAAAGATGTGGTTACTTCCGGCTATGCCAATCAATACAGCGTTATTGCAGGTTCGGGAGCTTTCAAATCCAGAAAATTTGCCATTGCGTATGATTCTGCAGCCATTTCTATACCTAAAAATATAGATTATTACTCGGTTAAATATCTGTATATCACAAACTCAACCTATACATACCTGGCTTTAAAAAATGGTTCAGACTTTAATCATGTTTTCTCAGCTACCGGAAATAAAGGTGCTGCTGACTGGTTTAAAGTTACAATTAAAGGCTACAAGAACAGTGTTCAAACAGGTAGTTTAGATTATTATTTAGCTGATTTTCGTGCCGGAAAAAGTATTCTAGTAAAAGATTGGCAAAAAGTTGATTTAAGCTCGTTAGGACAAGTTGATTTGCTCACATTTACATTTGATTCAACAGATAAGTCAGGAATTTACCTTAATAACCCGGCTTATGCATGTATTGACGATATTGCATTTACCCAAACCATATCTACAAAATAAGTATGAAATTTCGCTTTTATCTGCCGTAATATTTGCATTTCATACTTCAAACCGGAGCATTTTTGTTCCGGTTTTTTTGTATTCAGAAAAAAAAAATTACGAATAGCTTTCTGAAAATGAATAGAGTAGGGGAATTCAATAAAAAATATGCAGTCTTTGCTTTGTAAATTCGGCAAAAAACAGTACTTTTGTGCCGGGTAAGTCCTGCACGACCAGCTCCTTTCGAACTCCCCCAGGGCTTGACCGCAGCAAGGGTAGATAGTTGTAGCGGTGCGATGCAGGGGGCTTACCCACTTGCCTCTTTAGCTCAGTTGGCCAGAGCACGTGATTTGTAATCTCGGGGTCGTTGGTTCGAATCCGACAAGAGGCTCAACAGAAAAGCCGTTTCCAGTAGTTGGGAGCGGCTTTTTTAGTATCATTTTTTTTGTTATTTTTGTCAGGTCAAGATGATAATACACTAAACCACCCGAACACGTGAAAATACCTAAACAATTCAGTTCTAATTACAGATTAAATTCAAAAATTACAGCTTTTGTAAAATATGCTGTATACCTGGCATTTACTGTGTTGGTTTTGATTACTGTGGCTCATTATGTTCAGAAAGCATTCAGTTATTGCGTGAAGAAATTCCACGAGACGCCTTCAAAATACAAAAATCATATAGCTGTTTCTCCATTATTATACACATCGGATAGTTTGTATCTGAGTCATATTATAAAGCAACTGAATGATGAGAATATTCTGAAAACTGATCAGAGGGGAAGCACCATAATCATCGATACCATCATTTACGACTCAACCTTTAATAAGCTTTCATTCTGGGCTTTACATCAGACACCAAACCCGGATTTCAGAGCATCTTCGTATATTTACACCGGAAGTGGTTATTATGCATTCCGAAATTCTTTAATCGGCAAACTGAATGTTTCGGCCTATACTATAAAGGCTGATAGCTGTCCTTCGTATGATAAAATTAGGGAGTTGCTTGAGACTAAATTTTTCTACGACTTGGCTTCGGGTAATAAAAAGAAAGACCAAAAACCAACTTATAACTGGGACGATATCCGGCTGTGGAAAGGTGCTGTTGCCGACAGTATTGCTGATAAAGGCTCTTGCACTCTTAATAATAAGGGCAGACTTATAATGAATCCATCTCTCAACTCAGTCCTGGCCAAACAAAAAGCTGAACCACAAAAGAAAACTCATCCAAAAAAACCGAAGGCTAAAAATAAGAAAAAGAGACTCTGATATTTCTTACAAATCCTTTACCAGAATATGCTTTGTACTCTCGTCGGAAAGTTCCTTGAGGTTCAGGGTTTTTTGCCAGAACGAATCGAGCGATTCATTTTTGTTTGACAGAAAGAGCTCAGAACCATGATTGTCTAACTTATTGTACAACAAGTTCACAGTAAGTTGATTGATATCGAATGCAGGCAGAAAGGTTGTTGTTTTACCCTCAGTTACTTCAACCAGCACCGATACTTCCACCAATTTTGCTATAAGTTGATTCACTATCCGAATAGGCAATCTGTACTCGTGTGCTATATTTTCGGCCGTTAATGCCGCTTGTTGTGCTTCAAACCGTTTTACAATCACGTAGGTAATAAATAAAGTCAGAAAGTTTTTATAACGCTTACTGATATGATTTGTATCGAACTCATATTCAAAGTTCTGTATGTTTTGCGAAGCATACGATACTTCAGCCCCGAAAAGCACTATCAGACACGAAACCTGTAACCAGATGAATAGCAATGGAATAGCAGCAAATCCACCATACACCACATTGTAACGCGACAGGTAATTTTGTCCGTGTATATAGAGTAACTGGAAAAGCTGGAAAAGCGTACCGGCCACAAGTCCGGCTATTATAGCGTTGTAGAATTTTACCCGTGTATTCGGAATGACCAGGTATAAAACCGTAAACACAATCCAGTTGACTATATAGGGTGTAAATTTTACGCTGAACCGCAAAAAAGGTGTCAGCACATCATAAATATACGGTTGAGAAATGCGGGAGTTGAAAAAGATGGATAGCCCGCTCGAAAAAATAATCAGAAAGGGAATAATCAGCACCAACGACAGATACGTACTAAGCTGTCGGTTGAATGGTCGCTGCTTTTTTACCTGCCACACGCTGTTGAAGGCTTTTTCAATCTGTCGGAACAAACTCATAACAGACCAAAGCAGAATAATTAATCCCACACCGATAAAAATACCACCCTGTGCCGCTTTCAGATAGCGCGAAACGAAGTCGAGAATGGTGGGAATAACCTGAGCCTGACCAACCAGTGTGCCTTGCAGCGATTCTTCAATCATTTTATCAAATCCAAACCCCTTCGCAATGGCAATAATCAATGCAAACAGTGGAATGATAGCAAACAGAATGGAGTAGACGAGGGCAGAAGCACGAATATATAAATTGTCGACAATAAAGCCTCTGATAGCCACTATTAGTGTCTTTATAAAACGATAAAAACCACGTTTGAAGCCGGATAATTCGTATTCGGTTAGCTGCCAGATTTCGTAGCGCAGAAACTGATAAATATGAACTATAAAAGCGAATGACTTTGGCATTAAATCAATTTTCAATTAAAGAATTTCCAATTACTAATGTACTGATTAACTATTCAGCCACAAAACCAATCAACGAATCATCAAATAAACTAATTATCAAATCAAAAAAAGCAGGTCTGTAAGCCGGGTTTTGTACCTTGCTTTCGCAAAGTGTCTGTCATTTATCTTGGACATAAGTCACCTTATGCCTCCAGCAATC
>CAZTDH010000238.1:0-3539 GCA_964612615.1 uncultured Paludibacter sp.
TTATGTATAAAGAAAATACCAACCAGGATAAAATTAACTTCAATGTCACTTTAGCTGTTAGGGGTCTTTTCCATGAGCAGATTAGCAACTGGAAACTTGCCCAAACTAACTTTGCCGGTTTAAAATCAGTTCAGACCAGGGCGTTTGATTTTGGTGATTACGAGGTGAAGGTTCAGTTTAATCCTGCCCGTATGATTTCTTCGGGGGCTAAGGTAGATGCAAAAACCATCGCCGAGCGTCCGTGTTTTCTTTGCAAAACAAACCGTCCGACAGCACAAAAGGCGATTGATTTTGGCGATTATGAAATTCTGGTCAACCCCTTCCCTATTTTTCCCGAGCATTTTACCATTCCACGTCGCGAACATGTAGCGCAACAAATCAAACCATTTTTCAGCGACATGCTTGATCTGGCAAAGGCGTTGGATGACTACCTGATTTTCTACAACGGACCACAATGCGGTGCTTCCGCCCCCGATCACATGCACTTTCAGGCAGGTACGAAGGATTTTTTGCCATTGGTGAACGACTATTACCGACTGAAAGACACGCATACCGACTTACTTGTTTCGACCGAAAAGATGCAGCTTTTCCAGATGAAAAACTACCTTCGAACCGTGTATTGCATTGAATCCTCTGAGATTGAAAGTGCCAAAGATTCATTCGCAAAACTGTATAATCACCTCTCCGCTCCACTCTTTCCCCCCTCTCCTCAAGGAGATGGGTCGTGGGTGAGGTCAGGGGGTGAAATCGAACCGCTAATGAATGTTGTTTGCACTTATGAGTCTGGCAAATGGTTCGTTTTCGTACTTCCCCGCAAAGCCTTCCGTCCATGGCAATACAGCGCCGAAGGAGACAAGCAATTACTCGTTAGTCCTGCCACCGTAGAAATGTGTGGCATCTTTATCACTCCGGTGGAGAGTCATTTCCTTAAAATCACCCGGGAAGATATCCAAAGCATTCTTCAACAGGTTAGCTTTTAATCATTTTCGCCTACTCTTAGTAATCTGAAAACTAAAATTAAAGCATTATACTTCATTTTTGAACCTTTAAACTTCGTTATAGAAGTATTATACTTCATATTTAAACCTAATTACACAAATAACGAAGTATATTGCTTCATTAATGATTTTACTTAGTTAATTATTGATACTATATGTTTCATAATTAATATATTCTATACAATAACTAAAGCAAATTACTTCGTTTATGAAATAAATTAATTCAAATTTGTTGATTTAATTCGAAATTTCCAATATATTTGCTGAAAAATCAATTATCAATGAACAAAGATGCAGATATTATACAGAAAATGCCTCACACCGGAGCAATTCTGGACAAATTTTTAAGCACTCACAAGATTACCAAATCGTGGGTTGCACGTCAATTGAATGTTTCGCATACTTCTGTAAGTCAATATACAGAAAGCGCTTCGTTAAGCTCAATCATTTTGTGGAAACTAAGTCTGATCCTCAATCACAACTTTCTTTCAGAATTGGGCGCACAACTACCTGTGGCTTATAAAAGCGTGCGGGAACAAGAACTCGAAAACACCATCAGTGATTTGCAAAAGCAGTTGGAGAAAACCCAACTTGAGCTATCTGTTTATCAAAAAATTGTTGGGAAATAATGCAACAAATCGCCGAACCCCTGATTCACGTTGGGATACTCTCTGCCCCTGAAATTGAGTTTGTACTCAGCGGCAATTTTATTGCCAACGGAAAATATTTTTCAGGCAATCAACATGCTGCCATCCGGGATGGTAAAGTATGGTTTGACCAACTGCTTTTCGACGAATTGATTTTTGAACCAACTACCGATGCTGCTTCGTTTGATTTGATTGATGTGGTAATTGGTATCGGATTCCATTGGGAACGCAGGGAAACCCAACGATTCCGTGGTGCAATCAAGATGATAGTGGACAATGGACAGTTAATAGTTATCAACCGGATTAAGGTGGAGGATTACCTCACCAGCGTTATTTCCAGCGAAATGAGTGCCACCGCCTCCGACGAATTATTGAAAGCCCATGCCGTGATTTCGCGGAGTTGGTTGTTATGCCCGTTGCAAGAACAAAGAATAAAGAATAAAGAACAAAGACAACTTTCTGAGACAAAAACTATAAACTATCAACTATCAACTATCAACTACACGAAGTGGTATGAACGCGATGCCCACACCCATTTCGATGTTTGTGCCGACGACCATTGCCAACGTTATCAGGGAATAACACGCGCTACCACCGCAGCAGTGGAAAAAGCCATCGAAGCAACACGCGGCGAAGTGTTGATGTATGACGATAAAATTTGTGATGCACGTTTCAGCAAATCATGCGGTGGTGCTTCCGAAACTTTCGAAAACTGCTGGGCAGAAGAACATCACCCCTACCTCAGCAAAGTTATTGACAATGCGAATGCACCCGAAGGTTTTGAGTTGGATTTGACCGTGGAAGCCAATGCTGAGAAATGGATACGAAAAAGTCCGGAGGCTTTCTGTAATACTTCTGATAAGAAAATCCTTTCCCAGGTTTTGAATAATTACGATCAGGAAACTACGGACTTCTACCGATGGAAGATAGAATATACCCAAGGCGAACTTGCCGAAATTATTTGTCGTCGTTCGGGTATCGATTTTGGTGAAATCGTGGATTTAATTCCTGTAAAGCGTGGTGAATCTGCTCGAATTATTGAACTAAAAATAGTCGGAACAAAGCAAACCGTGATAGTAGGTAAAGAACTTGAAATCCGCAAATGGTTATCAAACTCACACCTTTATAGTTCAGCTTTTGTGCTGGATAAATCAGAAATAGTCAACAACATACCGCAACGTTTCACCCTCACCGGTGCAGGATGGGGGCATGGAGTGGGGCTTTGCCAGATTGGTGCGGCGGTAATGGGTGAAAAAGGATATCAATACAATGAGATTTTGTTGCATTATTTTAAAGAGGCGGAATTGAAGAGGATATATCATTGAACGCACCCGTAGGGACAGGTCGTGACCTGTCCGTTTGATTACATTATTGTGTTTTAGGACAGGTCGCGACCTGTCCCTACAAAAAAAATCATATAACATGGAATTCAAAACGCGAAAACGAAACCGCAAGAAAGGATTTGATTACAGTTCGGAGCAAATTTATTTTATAACCAATTGCACCAACGAAAAAACGCACGATTTTGGTTACGTTGAGAATAAGTGCATGAAATTAAACGAACATGGTAAAATTGCCGAAGAACAAATACATTGGTTAGAAGAACAATATCCATACATTAGCATTCACAATGCGGTAATTATGCCTAATCACATACACATTTTATTCGAAATAGATGTCCGAAATGAATCTCAGGACATGAAAATAAAATCCATTTCGGAACTGATTGGAGCATATAAAACAACGGTATCAAAACTGATTCATTTATCAGGAAACACAGCATTTAAGTGGCAACGCTCATTTCATGATCATATCGTTCGGGATGCCAATGAGTATGAAAATATTTATCATTATATATCGGACAATCCGGTGCGGTGGCACAATGATGTACACA
>CAZTDH010000239.1:0-3526 GCA_964612615.1 uncultured Paludibacter sp.
TGTCGCGGAAAATATGGTGAAATTCCTTTCGGATAAATGATAGTAACTGTTTCATTTTAATCGGCTTTACGGGTTGATTTTCGGGCTAACTGCTGGAAAACTTCATCCATATTTTTTGCGTTGAATTGCTTTTTGAGATTGTCGGGCGAATCCAGTGCTTCAATACGACCGTCAACCATGATGGAAACACGGTCGCAATACTCGGCTTCGTCCATATAATGTGTTGTCACAAAAACGGTTATTCCCTGAGCGGTTGCATCGTAAATCATTTCCCAGAATCGACGTCGGGTAATCGGGTCAACACCTCCGGTTGGTTCATCCAAAAATACAACCTGCGGCTGATGGAAAATGGAAACTGAGAATGCCAGCTTCTGTTTAAAACCAAGTGGCAATGACTTTACAAGCTTATCACGTTCATCTCCAAAGTTCAACTTTATCATCAGTTCATCGGTTTTTTGCTTGATAACCTTGTCATTCATGCCGTAAATTCCGCCAAAAAGTTCGAGGTTTTCCCACACTTTCAGGTCTTCGTACATCGAAAATTTCTGACTCATGTAGCCAATACTTTTCTTAATCAGTTCTGGTTGTTTGAAAATATCGTAACCAGCCACTGTTCCTTTTCCTTCGCTAGGAATGCTTAATCCGCAAAGCATGCGCATAGCAGTGGTTTTTCCGGCACCGTTGGCACCCAAAAATCCGAAAATTTCGCCCCGTTTCACTTCGAACGAGATATTATCCACTGCTGTGAAATTGCCAAAGCGTTTGGTCAGATTTTCAACTTTTATTACTGTATCCATTGCTCTGTTCATCAAATTTGGTTGGTGGATAATTCCATAAAACAGTCCTCAATGGTTGGTTCAATCGCCTCAATTTTAATATTTTTATGACCTTTCTCAATCAAATACTTTTTCAAACTGTCAACCGTTAACTGTCCATTATCCACTGTTACGTGTATCGAATCCCCAAATGCAAAACTGCTTTTCACCTGTTCGTCTTTTCGTAAATCCTCCAGCAATTTATGCATGTTGTCACTTTTGGCAGCCCAAAGCACATCGGCAAACTGACTGACGATATTTTTCGGTGTGTCTATTTTCAGAAACTGACCGTTTTGAATCAGTGCAATACGGTCGCACAAGCTGGCTTCGTCCATGTAAGGCGTGGAAACCAAAATGGTAATGCCCTGATCGCGAAGTTTTTGAAGCATTCCCCAAAATTCTTTGCGCGAAACCGGGTCAACGCCCGTTGTCGGTTCGTCCAGAAAAAGCACGGAGGGCTTGTGAATCAGTGCGCAACTGAGTGCCAGTTTCTGCTTCATTCCACCCGAAAGTTTTCCGGCCCTGCGCTTTTTGAAAGGCTCTATTTGAATATAAATGTCTTTTATCAACTCGTAGTTTTCTTCAATGGTGGTGTTAAAAACCGTAGCAAAAAACTCCAGATTTTCTTCTACCGTCAAATCTTGATACAACGAAAATCGTCCGGGCATATACCCAACCCGTTTGCGGATTTGCTTATAATTTTTTACTACATCAAAGACGTCAATTGCTGCGGTTCCGCTATCAGCCAGAATCAGCGTGGTCAAAATGCGAAAGAGCGTGGTTTTTCCTGCACCATCCGGACCGATTATTCCGAAAATTTCAGCACGGTTTACATCAAAATTGATGTTGGAGAGTGCATGAATTTTTCCGTAATTTTTGCTTACGGATTCACAATGAATGGCAATGTCCGGTAGGTTTTCTGAGGTATTCATCGAATTTATATAAAAATAACTGTCAACTATCAATTGAAATTCACGTTTCCGTACATTCCTATTTTTAGTATACCATCGTTTTTTACGTTGATTTTTACGGCGTAAACCAAATTGGCACGTTCGTCACGGGTTTCAATGGTTTTTGGGGTGAATTCTGCTTTGCTGGAAATCCATGCAACTGTACCGCTGTAATCTTTCATTTTATCTGTGCCAAAATCGCACGCAACTTTCACTTTCTGACCGATTTTCAATTGGCTCAACTGGTCGTTGGTAATATAGGCACGCAAAATCATGTTTTCCGTATCAGCAATTTTGAAAAGTGCTTTTCCGGGCATAACCAGTTCGCCTTTTTCAACGTATTTCACCAGCACAGTTCCGTTTATCGGACTGCTGATACGACATTTCTTCAGCTGGTCTTCAATTTGTGCAACCTGTAGTTTTATGCCTTCATTATCTTCTGTAATTCCCTGATTGGTAGTTACCAGCGTAGTTTTTTGCGCATCGAGTTGTTTTTCCAAAAGAGCAATCTGAGCATTCACATCGTCCAGTTGCTTTTGGTTAGTGGCGTTGGCTTTCAACAGATTTTCAATGCGTTTTTTCTCGGTTTTGGCAGTTGTAATTTGCTGTTCGATAGCTGCAATTTGCTTTTGCACATCAGGACGACGAACCTGAATCGCTTTACCTGTCGCCAGCAATTGTTTTTTGCGAAGATAAAGTTGTACGCTATCAATAGACCCAACAGCTTCACCGGCTTGAAGTGTCTGACCTTCAGTTATATCAAAGGCAAGCAATTTCCCCGAACCTTCAGCCGAAACTGTTACTTCGGTGGTTTCAAACGCTCCGGTAGCATCATATTCATTATCTGACTTTTTGCAACTTGTGAATCCGGCAAACATAGCTATTCCAAGCAAAACCGGATATTTCATTTTAAAATTTGTTGTTTTCATATTTTATTTTCTTTAAGCCCCTTCAGGGGATTTAGGGGTTAATTATTTGTATTGTTTTTAAGTTGATATATATTCATAAGTAACTGAATTTCATGAAGCGATTTTAGTTGACGTGCCTGATTTTCTGCATTCACATCCCTGATTAAATCGCTAACGGAAGCAGTGCCGTTTATTTGTTTGTTTTGAGTCGATTTCTTTATGTTCTGGCGCAGACTAATAATTTCGTCATCGCTTTTCAGGGTCGATTGAATCTTTTCAACTTCATTTCGCTGTTGTTTTGTAACCAAGTTGTTGTTGAACTGAAAAGTTTCTTTTTGAATACCTACCGTTTTTTTGCTTACATCCAGCTTGTTCATATTATCTTTCTGTGTGTAGAAACCACTGATATTCCACGATAGACGCAGTCCGGCAATATAAAACCCTGCAAAACTCGGGTCAAACATATTCAGAGCAGGCAATCCGTAACCACCCTGAACGAAGGCACCAACCCTGGGTAAGTTGGCTGCGGTTACCAGACTTTTCTGATTTTCATACAACTTTGCCTGAGCGTCAAATAAACTCAGCTCCGGACGATGATTGGATGTTTTATTCAAAACAGATAAATCGGATTCCGGTTTATTGAGTTCTGTTTTATCTGTAATTTCCAGCCCGGTGAGAGCCGAAAGCATAATTCCATACGTTTTACGGGTATTGTTTATATCGGCTATGCGTTGGTCAACATTAATAAGTTCCACTTTAATAGCATCGAGGTCGGGCTGGGAAGCTATACCATTTACCACCAGTGAAGCAACACGATTGAAGTTGGTTTGTAAATCGGTTTTCAGAATATCGG
>CAZTDH010000240.1:0-3506 GCA_964612615.1 uncultured Paludibacter sp.
ACCTGTACAAGCGGCTGCTGATGTTGCTGTAGTTGCTGATGTTGCAGTAGCTGCAGTTTCAGCATTTTTTGCATTTAAGGCATAAGGCACGCTCAATAACTGGCTAGTACCCGAAATTGTGTAATTTGTACTACCTTCGGGATCTGTTTCGGTTTTAATAAAATAGGGACCATTTGCCCAATTAACAGTACTAAAACCCGCTCCACTTCCAATTTCAATACTTATCAGTCCACTACCATTGGTGGAGGGTGTCTGAGTTTCAGAATAAACTTCTGTTCCGGCTGCTGAACCTTGCAGAATGCTTATTTTCATGCCTACTGGTTGACTTACTACTAAGCCACTACTGTTTCGAATTACTGCCTGGTAAGTCATTTTTTGGGGAGATTGTGCCCAAACGGTTGCAGTTAGTACAACTGCTACTAAAATTGCATTGATTTTTTTCATGATAGTTTAATTTTTGATGATTTTAAATAATTTGACTTGTTTATTGTTATCGGTTACTTTCAAAAAATAAGTTGCAGGAACAAAATTGTTCATACTAATGTTTGTTTGGTTGCTTTCGATTTTTTTTGTCAATAAAACTTTACCATTTAAGTCAGAAACCTGATAGCAAAGGTTTTCAACTTTAAAATCTTCAACTTTCAAGATGATAAAGTCTGTAGTTGGATTGGGATAAGCTGTAAGGCTAAGGGTTATGCCTTTGGCTTGCTCAATTCCAGTTGTAACTGAAATTTCGAAAGGTTGTTGCACTCCTTGTGCTACAGTTCCATTTGTTCCAGCAATGGTGGTATAGACTACTTGTCCTATGCTGAAATTCACCTCTCCACCACCTCCTAAAGCTTTTCCGCCTGAAGCAGGTAAAGTTTCTTGTGCTTGTATTCCGGACAGTCCAAGTCCTAACAAAAGCACAGTACATAAATTTAACTTTTTGTGTTTCATTCTGATTTTTTTAAGATTAATATTCGTTTTTAATTCGTAATTTTATTAAATAGAATCAGCTTATCAGTTTTTTATGACTTTAAACCTTCATAAAGTAATGAACTCCATTAATTATCATAGCTTTATATCTATGATAAAAAGACTATTTTACAGAAACTTTAGTTGAATTGCCATCAATATTAACGATATAAAGACCAGCATTCAATTTATTTGAGTTGAATGTTCCGGTTACATTTACTGATTGAATTTTACGACCTGCAATATCAAACAAACTTACATTTCCTTTAATATTTTCAATATGAATTATATTATTAGATGTTGATATCTTATAATTATCGAATTTTGAATCTTTTATACTTGTAGTTAATGATAAATCTTTTAAGCTAAGATTATCCAATAAAATTTGATATCCAGAGCCCCACCAGGTTCCCATTTTAGAAACAAAATAGAAATCTGCTGTTGAAGTCGCTGTATAAGTATTAAATGTATTGGCGTTCAATTTAAAAGTTCCATCAATTCTATTGCCTGTATATGCACCCCAAATATCAAATTTTGCAATTAGAGTTCCGTTAGAAGTTCCATAGTCAGCTCCTCCACCCGCAGGCATTGAACCAATATAAACTTCAGTCCAGAAATTGCCCAGATTGGCTGTGAGATCTCTGAATGCGCCATTAAATTCATAAATGTGACCTGCAATGAGACTTACTTTTTGGTAGATAGCATATTGGATACCATCACTGCCACCTGTTGAATTAACGTACAAACATCCTCCACTACCGGCTCCTGGCACATTGGTGGTATTGTTCCATGTAGCAGATGGAAATTTTCCGGCACCTGTATTCAAATAATCAACCAACCAGAAATTAGCATTTTCCATGTTACCACCGTAAAGCAATTCGCCTACAGGTAAAGTCGGTTTTGCATTTACAGTAATAAAATTAGTTTTTACTAATGTTGAAGAAACACCAACACTTGTATTCGTTGCTTTTAATGTTACTGTATAAGTTCCTTGTGCTTGATAAGCATGTGTTGGATTTGTTGCCGTGCTTAATGCAGAACCATCCCCAAAATTCCATTCGTATGATTCAGCATTTGTTGTTGTATTTGTAAATGTTACGGTCAATACCGGAAAACCTAACAAATTATCGGCAGTGAAGCTTACATTAGGAGTAGTTTTAAACTGAACTGTTGCAGGAGTTCCTTCATTTCCACTAAAATCAATTGGTGTAACTGTTAGATTATAAGCTGTAGCAGGAGTCAATCCGGTTAGTGTATTGCTCGATAAGAACATAACTTCTGAAATTCCATTTCCGGTAACATAATAGAACAAATCACTTAGGTTATCACTACCTGTAATATTCAATGTCGCAGTAGTTCCGGCAACATCGGCGGCAGTACATGAAGAAATGACAGGTGCTGTAACATCACCGGATACTGAACTGTTTTTCGCTGTAATATCATAATTTACACGTTGTGTTTCGGTAAATTCATTAGACGAAGTTTCCTGTAAGAATGATAATTGCAAAGGCGATGGAATGGTAGCGGTAGTTGTTCCAAGGGTATAATTCGTTGTTGGAATACGGGTTTGTAACCAATTTTCAGTTTTCGCCGTAAAACCGGCACCACCCCAGTAGCGAAGTTGAGATGACCAACCATTGCCCTGAATGGTTGTACCAGTCAGGTTAGTAAGCCCCCACGATTTATTTCCAATTGTAACCACTTTAAAGTCACAGGTTTTACCCGCTCGTAAAGTGGTAAGATTGATAGCACCTTCGTTGTATTGATCGTACAATCCAACAGCAGTTCCTTTGATTGAACCATGAGTTAATGCAGCCATAACATTAATCGAGAAAAGTGGAATGCAAAGCATTGCCGCCAGTTTTTTGAGTAGTTGTTTTTTCATAAAGCACATTAGTTTAACGAGAATTTATTTAAAATTTAGAATGCACAAGGGGAATATAGCTCATTTACGAGCTATAAAAATGGTGCTGATTTAATGGTAGTGCAAAAAGAATTTTTGCACTACCATTGGAAACCTAAAAAAAACTATTTTACTGAAATTTTTGCCGTGTTGCCGTCGACACGTAGAATATATAATCCGGCATTTAATGGTTGTGAACTAAATTTACCAACAACATTAACAGATTGGATACGACGACCTGAGATATCAAACATTTCTACAGAATTTTGAACTCCATCAACATTGATGATATGATTAAAAGTGCTAATTGTATATTTGTTATAATCTATTGAAGCAATCGCATTGGGACCAACTACTGTTATCAAACCGGTCGAAGTTAATACATCGCTTGATCCGGTATTACTGGCTGTTAATTTCACTGTAAATTTACCGCCTTTAGTATAAATGTGTATTGGATCTTGAAGTGTACTTGTACCACCATCGCCAAAATCCCATGCCCACGAAGTTGCATTGGTTGATAAATCATAGAATTGAACCGATAAAGGAGCTATACCCGAAACTGTTTCCGCATAAAAATCAGCTTTTACAGGCAACATTTCTTTAAGTGTAAGTTCGTCCAATAAAATGTCCTTAACAGATGAAACAT
>CAZTDH010000241.1:0-3500 GCA_964612615.1 uncultured Paludibacter sp.
TGCATCGACCCGCTAATCCATATAGTGGCATTGTCCTTCATTTTATCCCTCACCAGCGTAAGCCACTGCCGGTTAAAGTCGTTGATAAAATCAAAACCACCGGACTTATCCCAATCGCCTTTGTTTACGCTCACTATCTTGCCACTTTGTATCGACAAGCCGTCGTTCGACAAAAAATAAGGCGGGTCGGCAAATACCATATCAAACTGATGGTCGAACTGACCTAACAACTCCATACTGTCGCCGTGAAGAAGATAAAAATCTTTCTCTGTTGACTGATAATATGGAGAAATTGCACCCAATAGTTACATGTTTAATTAGCCGCAAAGCAACTAAAAAAATATGTAATCAATTGATATAGATCATATTATAACCTACGTGATCAATTTTTAAAACAGTAGTTATATTCTTTAATCTTGACTCTCCGCAAGTTAATGAAATTCAATAATTCGCCAATTATTAAATTATGATCATAAGAATTTATGACTCATTGGGTTCTGTCACATATTCAACAATTTTGTATTCAACAAAATCTGATGAATCCAAAACAATTTCCTCCGATTTATATTTTTCAGTAATAATTTGAATCGCATTTTCAACATTGTCTGCTTCGATTTCAACAACTTTATTACTCACCTCTATAATTTGAACTTCAAAAATTTTCATTTTATTTTCTTGTAGTGTCCTTTGTTTGTAAATTCAATAAAGCCTTTATCTCTTAAATACTGTAGTTGTTGTCTGATTTTATCCCTTACAAAGTTATTATCAGGGTGTTTAATCTGCAAATCATTCTCAAAAACATACATTTCCTTTAAAGAAAATTCGTCTGTTGGAATCCTTCCGACACAATTTAAAATATCCATAATCCAACCTCTACTTTCAATATTAGTTGTTTTTATTGATTTAGTCCGACTATAATTTTCAACTACCTTTATTTTATCAATTTCTTCTTTATTTTTGACAATAAAAATTTTACCACTTTCAGGAACGTTTGATATATCAATATTGCAACCAGTCCAGCCAGCACGTCTTGCCGTATCAGATAAAGGTTTTCTTTTTTGAATTATATCAGGTATAAAAAAGTGGTTAGGAATTAGAACAAAATTATTCACTGAATAATCTTTAGAATAGGTAAGGAAGAAAAAATTAGGGTTCTGATTTGAATTAATTCGCTCAATCATAGTTGAATAAGCCCCATCAGTTATTGTATTAGAGAAGAGTCCATTTTTACTTTTCAATTCAAACTCTTCTCTGCAATTAACGCAAAAAAAATCTGCCACAGGTCTATTATTCTCAAAATCATTTAAAATTACATTTCCACAGCAAGGACAATATGAGTTATTTTTTACCCAGTCTTCGGTCAAAATTCTAGCAATCTGGGAATTACTTGAATAATCTTTTGCCAACTGTATATTGAAGTTTAGGTTCATTTAAGTACAATATTTTCGTTTGAAAACCCGAATTGTTGATAAGTAGAATTTGAAAGCCCAAAGCTACAAATAACATTTCAAATTCCGACCGGTCGCGTTAATTTATTTTTGTATCAGGCAGTTTTATTTCGTTGTTCTTTCATTTTATTGATATCATCGATAGAGTAAAGCACCTTTTTCCCGGGCTTTGAGAATCCCAGAATACCTTTCTTTCGATAGCTTAGCAAGGTATTCCGGCTAACAACAAGCATTTCCATCACCTGTTCGGTAGTATAATGTATCGGTTTATTCTTTTCACGGTCGGTCATACCCACATATTCCTCTATCCGGTCGAATCGTTTATTCAACCGGGCAAATTCATCGAGTATCTTTTTCTGGTTGGCAATCTGCACTTCCAGTAAATAAGTGATACGTGAATCGGGCGATATGTTGTCGGGTTTACCCATGAATACTAATACTGTTTTCCTCTGTCTTTTTTTAATATCTATTTATTGTCGAAATTATATATTGTTCAAATAACCGATGTTGAAAAATATTGAAATCTGAATAGAAATGATTATAAATGATTAATAATATTGAATGATTTTACTCTAATTCTTAGTGCGACTTAAAGTCGCGGCCCGAATAATAATTAAAAACTAAACTGCAAAAATCCGACTTCTCAATTTATTTTTCTTGTTGAAAAAACTCTTTGTTCCGTTTAAAAAACATTTTCTCTTTCTCCTTTTCTTCTATTCGGAGTGCGACTTGAAGTCGCGCCCCGAATAATGGAAATCACTCTGCATTTCTAGCCCCAAACATAGCATCTCAGTATGTGTTTCCAAAGGACAACTTTTTTCACCCCTCTCACAATACCCTGTAAAGCTACTAAAACAAACCTGTTCAAAAAAGGACATGATTTTGCCTGTTTTGTTAATGGTTTTTTCAGACCTAAAATTACTCCATCCCTTAAAATAATACAATTGGTATTTGAGTGAAATTCTGCGAAAATGAGTGCAAACAAACCGTTAAA
Source organism: uncultured Paludibacter sp. (assembly GCA_964612615.1). Classification (GTDB taxonomy): domain Bacteria; phylum Bacteroidota; class Bacteroidia; order Bacteroidales; family Paludibacteraceae; genus Paludibacter. The sequence continues at coordinate 2,443 of CAZTDH010000241.1, forward strand.
TTATTAAACTAACTACAAAATATCTCACTGTCCTTTTCTATTCGTAGCACGACTTTAAGTCGTACTACGAATAGGTTGCAATTATACGAATTCGCTCAAGCTCTTTATGCCCACGTTTGGAAAACTTATTACCACTTATTTGCAAAATTGAAAAAGCTTATTTACTTCTCCAAATAGCTGTGACAAAATGGCAGTACTATTTTTAGATTGACTGATACTGCAAAATTAATTCCTCTAAAATTCTCCATCGTACAAGTTGTAGTACAACTTGTATAAGATTTTTTATAAATCACTGTATATCAACACCTAAACAAACACCCAAAACAAGGCATAATAACCAAAAGGTTGTATAAAACTGTTGACAAAGATAGAACTGCTGATAAAAACGAATACGGGATTTTGCGGGATATTGCGGGATATTGTGGTTTTTTGCGGATTTTGTCGGTTATAGTTCAACCCACTCCGGGGTTGAGGTTTTGGAGTTGTTCTCATCCCCCGGTTGCACTTCGTTTGCCGGGGGTTACTCACAGTTCACTCCTTCGGAGTAGCTTTCTCTTTATACAAAATACATTTTACCCGCAGCATTCATTCCATCATCCCTCTCCTTGTGAGAGGGTGACCGAAGGTCGGGTGAGGTCGGTATTCTTCGAGCCGATATTTAGAGGCGTAGCCCGAAAATCTTCGTAGCAGAATGAAATAATACAGGCAAAGGGGCTTTAGTCCTGACATCTGAAATAATTGATTACAGGGCTATGCCCCTCATTTTCTATTTTATATTTACTTCTACGAAGATTACAGGGCTACGCCCTTCTTTTTCAAATTAAAACATTTAATATTACTTCCCGCTGTCGAACAAGTGCAGTCACTTTTCCTTCAGTTCACATTCATAGTTGAGTTTTGTTTCATTTTATAATAATACATAGATAATACATAGCTGAAACTAAATAAGAACATATTTAATACTTACTTATTTAGGAATATATTTTTAGTGCTTTTATATTGATTTTAAATAAAATAGTGTATTTTTGTAGTATAAATGAAAGGTGAATCAAAGGTAA
>CAZTDH010000242.1:0-1444 GCA_964612615.1 uncultured Paludibacter sp.
AAAACATGAAAAAATCCAATTTAATCTTATCCACCGCTTCAATTCTGTCGGCTGTATTGCCTGTATCAGGAGTGGCTAAAGAAAAAGCCAAAGCACGCCCCAATATACTTTATATCATGTCTGATGACCATGATGCAAAAGCTATTAGTGCTTATGGTAGTGGATTGAACAGTACACCCAATATTGATAGAATTGCAAAGGAAGGAATGCTTTTTCGCAATTGTTTTGTGAATAACTCAATCAGCGGCCCGTGCCGAGCTACAGTTCTTACTGGTAAATTCAGTAATAAAAACGGCTTCTATGACAATCAACCCGGAACTATATTTAATGGGTCGCAGGAAACTTTTCCAAAATTATTACAAGCTGTCGGTTATCAAACTGCCATTATTGGAAAATGGCATTTAGGAAGCATACCTACTGGCTTTGACTATTATAGTGTACATGTTGGACAAGGAACATATTACAGTCCTGAATTTATTGAACCCGAAGGACATAAAACTTATAATGGTGCTTATGCTGCAGATATTACACTCGAAAATTCAATAAAATGGTTGGAAAAAACGGATAAATCGAAACCTTTTTGTTTGATGATGCATTTCAAAGCGCCACATAGAAATTGGATGCCAGCATTAGATAAAATGAATATGTATGAAGATCATACTTTCCCTGTTCCAGCCAATTTTTTCGATGATTTCGCAGGACGTTTGGCAGCTAAAGAACAGAAAATGAGCATTGCTAAAAACATGAATCTGGAAGGCGATTTGAAAATGCTAGGATTTGTAGATACAGAATTAGGAGAATCTCTAGACAATGAATTAAAACGGATGACTCCTGCACAGAGAGCTGTATTCGATAAAGTATATTTGCCGATAAAAGAGGATTTTGTTAAACGAAATTTGACAGGAAAAGAGTTGACGCTTTGGAAATATCAGCGATTTATGCGCGATTATATGAAATGTATTTCGTCAGTAGATGACAATGTTGGGAAAATGATTGATTACTTAAAGAAAAAGGGGCTTTGGGAAAATACAATAGTTATTTATACTTCCGATCAGGGATTTTATTTAGGTGAACATGGCTGGTTCGACAAACGCTGGATCTATGAGGAGTCATTTCATACGCCTTTTATCATTTCATATCCGAATATGATTAAAAAAGGGACGACATCAAACGCCTTGATTCAAAACATTGACTTTGCTCCTACATTTCTTGATTTTGCAGGAATCAAAATTCCTATGGATATGCAGGGCGAATCACTAAAACAGATTTTTAATGGAACTAAAACAAGTATACGGGATGCACTTTACTATCATTATTACGAGTTTCCTTTACCACATGGGGTAAACCGTCATTATGGAGTTAGAACAAATCGTTACAAATTGATTCATTTTTATGATAATATTGATGCCTGGGAACTTTATGATTTGAAAAATGACCCAACTGA
>CAZTDH010000242.1:1544-3479 GCA_964612615.1 uncultured Paludibacter sp.
AAATAATACATTTCATATCATATAAATGTAAAGTCATGAAATCACATATTCTATTATTTATAACAAATTTGCAACGACTTTTTAAAAAGATAGTTCTTTCTAAAGCTGGATTTATCTTTTTGGGTATTTCGAGTACAATCTGGTTTTTGATTCGTGTCATCCCCAAACCACAGCGAGCAACTTATCCATGCATGCAAGCTGCAGCACCTATTATGTCGAGTATGGTTATATATTTATTAAGCCTCTTTGGTTCAATATCAGCCTATCAACAAACAAAGAAAAATTTCCGACTGCGTAGGTATTTGGTTTCCGGCATGTTTTTGTTGATTACCATTGTAGCTTCAACTTTATTCTTTACTCAAAACAATATCTCAGTTTTTGCCAATGAATATATAGTGCCTGCAAATGAGCCTGTAGGAACTGGGCGTGGCATTTTTCCGGGACGTGTAGTTTGGACTTTTGACCCTAAAGTAGCCAGATTCGATGGCGAAACAGGATTTTGGTGGGACGACAATAATTCAATTCAATCAGAGTCGGATAAGATGATAAAAGCATCACTTATCTCACTTACAGGAAAAGAAAAAGAGTCGTCTGCGTGGGAAGCACTTTTTAAACATTTCAATTTGACAAAGAAAAATCAAACTGTAGGATACATAAAAGGCCAAAAAATAGCCATTAAGATTAATCAAAATAATACTAATGGACATTTGGATTCGAAAAACATAAACGCCTCACCTCAGTTAATCTTGTCATTGCTCGAAAGTTTGATTAATGAAGCTAAAGTACCACAAAATTGCATTACAGTTTTTGATGCCAGTCGTTTTATTACTGATAATATTTACAATAAATGTCATGATGTTTTTCCTGATGTTATTTTTGTTGATAATATTGGTGGTGATGGTCGTGTCAAGACTACATATGTTGAGAATGCCATTCCTTTTACAGTAAAAAATCTTCCTTTTGCATGTGGTCTTGCAACCTGTGCAGTAGACGCAGATTATCTAATCAACATGGCTATTTTGAAAGGACATAGCAGTCAAGGCGTTACTTTGTGTGCTAAAAATTGGTTTGGTGTTACAAGTATATATAGTGATTTTAAAAAGAATGGTGGAGTACATGGTTTTTTTAGTGCCGATCCGACTGGAAAAGATCGTTATATGCGGTTTGTCGATTTTATGGGGCATAAAGATTTGGGTGAAAAAACCTTGTTGTTTATGATTGATGGAATTTATGCTTCAAACTTTGTTAGTGGCATACCGTCCCTAAAATGGCAAATGAAGCCTTTCAACAACCGTTGGCCCTCTAGTCTTTTTGTATCACAGGATGGAGTTGCAATCGATGCAGTAGGTCTTGATTTTCTCAAATCGGAATGGAAAGACTTGCCTGATATGCTTTATTCCGAAAAATACCTTGTCGAAGCAGCACAAGCTGACAATCCTCCTTCAAAAGTTTTTTATGACCCTGAAAAGGATAATATAAAATGTAAAAGTTTAGGCACGTTTGAAAGTTGGAATAATGCAGAAGAAAAACAATATAGTCGAAATTTAGGTAAAAAAACAGGTATTGAACTAGTCTTTGCTGATATAACAACTACGAAAAATCCAGTAAAAAAATAACACAGTCAGTTTCAATTTGACCAAGAAAGTAGAATCCCAATAAAATTGGAATTAAAGCTTGATTTTTATTGAAGTTTTAAATCCTATTTTTAGAAATAGGATAATACTTTTATTGTATCTGAAATTATGTCCTTTAATTAATGGGTCAATACTATTTTGTCCACTTAAATCATTATTGAATAGAAAACAGTACTGGAAATATGAAAATAAAGGGAATGCGCTGGGTAATTCTCAGTTTAATCGTATTGGTTACTGTTATTAATATTCTCGACAGAGGTACACTCAATTATATGTGGCAGGATGGTAAAGACAAAACTAC
>CAZTDH010000243.1:0-3469 GCA_964612615.1 uncultured Paludibacter sp.
TCTCTTATTAAATTGAGCTTTAATATAGCTTTATATGAGTTATATCTATGCTATAAAATAGTTATATATAATTTACGGACTACAACCCACTACGAAACGACCCCGTTTGAACTGAGCAATCCTTAACTGACAGAGAATAGAGTATTCATGAGATAGATAATAAAAAAATGTCTGTACTCATTACTGAGCACAGACATGTTATATTTCATTCGAAATCAACTTTATTAAGCAGCCCTTTTTGCAAAAAATGTTTTAATCATTAAATCGCAAAATACGACAACTCCACCAACAAGCATCAGTGAATCAGGTATAATTCGGGACCACATCCAACCTTTCATTGGTTCAACGGCACTGCGCAAACGGGCATAGAAATAACCCATATCATGTGCTATTCGGGTTTGCTCGATTCCTATTACATAAGTAGGAACGGCATAAAGCAAAGCACCAATTGTCAGAATCCAGAAGCCCCATTTGCTTAATCGGTCATCCCACACGAGCCCTTTAGCCAACGAATTGGCACGAGCCGTCATGTAGATAAAGGCTATGGAGATATATCCAAATGCACCCAACAAGGCAATATGTCCGTGAGGCATAATCAGATAGGTGCCATGTGCATAATAGCTGATAGTGGGTGTATTGATAATCATTCCGAAGAATCCGGCACCAATCCAGTTGAGGATAGCAGAACCGGCCAACCACATAAACACCGTACCAAACTGGAAGTCCTCGCCCGAATGTGCTTTTTCTTTTTGGTTCTTCATGGCTTCAATAATCATCAAGGCCAATGGAAGCGGTTCGAGTGCTGAAAATATACCGCCAATGGCAATCCAGTATTCGTCCAAACCCTGCCACCACAAGTGGTGTCCGATGCCCAATGTTCCACTCATCATGATAAGGAATAATTCGAACATCATGGTTTTTACAGCTATCTTTTGTGAGATAAGCCCCAACGAAACCGTGAAGAACGCAATAACACCGGCTGCAAACAACTCGAATGTCAACTCAACCCACAAATGAATTACCCACCAACGATAATAATCATCTACTGTGTAATTGGGAATGATTTTGTGAATAGGCATCATACCCGCCATATACAAGGTAGCAATGGCAAAAGCCGACCAAATGATGGTACTTACCAACGGATTATTGGTAGCCGACTTACGGATTAATGAAACTACCAGTAAAAACCAGAAAACCAGTCCAACCACCAAACCAATATCCCATACACGTCCGAGGTTTAGCAGTTCACGCCCTTCATTACCAAGCCAGAACCAATTCGTACGCATCTGACCGGTTGCACCCATATACAATCCTATCATTGAACCAACGGCAACAACCAGCAAAGCTCCCCATAGTACATCCACCAACCACGGATATTTATGATCTTTATCGGCTACCCACGGTGCGATCAACAAACCACCAACAAGCCAGCCAACGGCTACCCACAGAATTGCCAGTTGGGTATGGATGGAACGTAATACATTAAAAGGTAATATACTTTGTGCAAAAATAAAGTCACCTTTGGGCTCGGTATATAAATGCGACAGGTATCCGCCAATCACCAGTTGCACCACAAACAAGGCAGCTACAATCGGGATATATTTCAACAGTTTTACCTGAGAGGGGAACAACTTTGTAATTTTCAAAGCCGGTTCCAAATGATCACCGGGTTCTTTCTTGAACAGATACTCATACGACAGGAAAATAACCACAATAGTCAGTGTCCACAGAATCAGAAATTCCCAAAGCGAAACCACGTGCGAATTAAACGAAACGCCCTGATCCAGTTCAGGGACATTCGGCCAGTTATTAGACCAGGTACGGTGTGTGCCCTGACGATACGAAGACGCCACCAATTGTGACCAATCGAAAAAAGCCGCTATTTTCACAGCCTCTTCCGGTCGGATTACTCCACCTTTGAATGCCCGTTCCGGGTCACCGTTTACAAGCATATTGGTAATATAAGCTACGTTTTTATGAAATGCCAGTGCCGATGCATCCGTATAAACCGTTCCATTTTCGAGTAAGTGGGTTTGTTCTTTCACATCCTGTTTCACCCGTTCTTTTACAGCAGCACATTCAATGGCCGACAATTGAGCTTTGTTCTTTTTGTACATTTGCTGACCATAAAAATCGTACAGAAACTCTGTTCTGTAATGCAGCATATCAGTTGTGAAATCAGGACCAATATACGCACCCATACCGAGTAAGGTACCCCAATCCTGCAAGTCAAATTCCTGAAAATAGCCTTTCCCCTGCACTACATCATCGTAATTATACAGCTTTTCGCCACTTACCGACGTAACTGTTTTGGGAATTGGTGGTACTTCTTTCTGCAAATTTGCCGTGTAGTAAATAAGCATGGACACCATAAAAAGCGCAATAATCCAAAAGCCGGCGGTTAAGCCTTTCTTACTCATGAACTTGTCAATTAATGTTTCTTTCATTGTTTTTTAGTTTTAATTATTTATTTTTCACCGGAAATTAATTTGTTATTTTGCCAGACTTAATGCCTTGGGATACAATATATTGTTTTCCAAATGCACATGAATGTGGAGGTCGTCTTCAAACTGTTCCAGCAGTTTATAAGCAACCTGATAGGTGCTACAACCATCGGCCGGTACGCTGTAATTGTCGCTCAACACATTAATCTTATCCATAGCTCCTCCGGCAAATTCATGCTCGCCTTTCATGCGGTTGATTTCTGAAATAATAGTCGCCTTTGCTTCATCTGAATTATTTATCAGCAATTCTTTGATGGCAGGGAAAAGCACTTCTTCTTCGTTGCGAAGATGTTGCAACAGTTCTGTATTGATTTCGGCAAACAAAGCTGAAATGGCAATCAACTCCTGATGATTAGCGCCATGAACCTGTGCTATCTTCTGTGTGTAAACTGTCAGTTGAGGCAGCAATTTCATCACAGTTTTATGGTGTGTATTCACAATATAGTCACACAAAAAATTCAGGTTCCACTCGTTGAAGTTATGCATTGCATTCACAGTGGTCATTTCAAGTTTGGCCAACTCGGTTTCGAGCACAGAGCTGTCCAGTTTCTTTTCTTTACATGCTTGTTCTAAACTCTGACTTCCACCGCAGCAAAAGTCAATACCAGCATTTTTGAAGATTTCAGCAGCTCTGAAATCCTGAGTCACAATCTCTCCTATATTTATATCTTTATAGTTTTTCATATTGATTTTTTTAATAATTAAATTTCTACTAATCAACCTCTTCGAAGTTGATAACACCTACAGGACAGCTATCGGCTGCCTCTTTAATTTGAGAAGCGTATAAATTGAAGTCTACACCGCTTATTACGATCATTTTATCGGGTACTTCGAAAACCTGAGGAACAGTAGATTCACATAAACCGCAGGAAGTACATTCGTCGTTGCTTTCGTCAAGCCATACTTTCAGGATATTCATATTGTTGTTGTTTTTTAAATTAAACATTCATATAAATTGCACTTAA
>CAZTDH010000244.1:0-3460 GCA_964612615.1 uncultured Paludibacter sp.
TCATTATATCAATGCGATAGTCTTCCATGGCCGAATACAGATATTCTTCCACAATGGGACTGAGGCGATGAATTTCGTCGATAAACAGAACATCGTTTGGTTCGAGGCTGGTGAGTAATCCGGCCAAATCTCCCGGTTTGTCAAGCACTGGACCGGACGTGATTTTGAATCCCACGTTGAGTTCGTTGGCAATGATGTTCGAAAGCGTGGTTTTACCCAGGCCGGGAGGTCCATGCAGCAACACATGGTCAAGCGATTCGGTACGCATACGGGCAGCCTGCACAAAAATCTTCAGATTCTCTACAATCTTGTTTTGTCCGGCAAAGTCTGAAAAACTCAGCGGTCGCAGGGCATTTTCAAAGTCCTTTTCGCCGTTGCGGTTGTTTCGTATGTCAAAGTTTTCTTCCATTTTCTCCAAGCGTTCAACGGCTTAAAGCCGTTTGACGCATAATTATTTATTCTTTATAAATCCGACAAACGGCTTTTAGCCGTTGTTCGGAAGTGTCAATTCCCTGAACACATCCTCCATACTTCGTTCCACCGCTTTCATTGTCAGAATTTTATTGTTGGTTTTTACTGCAAAATCAAATATCTCTGAACGAATATCCGAAGTTGCCATTACTGAAAATAATTTATCATTCAATGCATTGACCGCCAAAACGAGTTTTACTTTCTCAAGCTCTTTTATGTTGACATTATTCAGAAATTCCACTTCAAATTGTAATGTATTTTCGTCGAAGGCCGATATTTTCGAAATATCAGGATAATCGGCCACAATTTCACCTTTGTTTATAATGATTACCCGATTACATATTGCTTTGATTTCCTGCATGATATGTGTACTGAGCAATACCGTTTTGTTTTTACCAATCTCCCGAATCAACGAGCGTATTTCTTCCAACTGATTTGGATCAAGTCCGGTTGTTGGTTCGTCCAGAATCAGTACTTTCGGGTTGGGAATCAAGGCCTGAGCCAGTCCCACACGTTGGCGATACCCTTTGGAGAGTTGACCAATTTTTTTTTGAAATTCAGGTCTGAGTCCTACCAAATCAATCACTTCATTGACACGTTGCTCTTTCGTTTTACCCAATTTATAAGTTTCGGCCACAAAAAGCAGGTATTCTTTCACGTACATGTCGGTGTATTGCGGATTATGCTCCGGCAGATAACCAACCAACGCGCTTGTTTTCAGTTGATTTTCATGCACTTCCATTCCACAAATCTTAGCCGAACCGCTTTCGTAAGGCAATGCCCCAGCCAGAATCTTCATGGTGGTGGTTTTACCGGCTCCATTTGGTCCGAGAAAACCAACTACCTCAGCTTCACCAATTTCGAAACTAATATTGTTGAGCACGGTTTGATTACCGTATTTTTTTGAAAGATTTGAAATACTGATAGACACTTTTGAACTGACGATTTTATATTTTATATTTACGCTTTACGACTTTAGACTGGATAAGCGCATTAATAACCGAAAGTAATATATACCAGGCAATTATGGGGGCAAAAGCATTAAATTGCAACGCAGCAAGAATGAGTATTGAACCGAATAAAAAAATGTACTGAATTCGGTTTTCTTTCCATGCCAAACTTTTAAGTTTTAAAGCAAACATAGGTATTTCGGCCACTAATAAATAACTAAAAAACAATGTTATAGCGACTAATAACCATAAATTTGTCACTAAAAAATCGGAATATGAGAACGCTAATCCTGATAAAAAAATTGCGTTTGCCGGTGTTGGAAGTCCTATAAATGATGAAGACTGACGGTCGTCGATATTGAATTTTGCTAACCGAAGTGCTGAGAATACCGGAATTAAAAAGGCTAAATAGGGAATCCACTCGCTTATGCCACTTTCGGAAAGCAATGAAAATACGATTGCTCCGGGTGCTAGTCCAAAACTTATAACATCGGCCAGTGAATCAAGTTCCTTTCCCATAGGCGAATACGCTTTCAGAAGTCGTGCTGCAAAGCCATCGAAGAAATCGAACACAGCCGAAAGTAGAATAGCGATGAATGCAACTTCTAAATTTCCATTAAATGCAAACCACACTGCCACAGAACCTGAAAATAAATTGAGGCAGGTGATGAAATTAGGGATATGTTTTTTCATAATACAAATTTTACGAATTAAAGCGAATTATACAAATTTTCAAATCCTCAAATTGACTGATTTTCAAGTTATTCTTTATTTTTTGAATCGATCCAAATCGTTACTGGTCCATTATTTACAAGTGCCACCTTCATATCTGCTGCAAAAGTACCGGTTTGAACTTGTTTGCCTATTTTATTGCTTACAGATTGGCAGAAATGCTCGTACAATGGAATCGCAATTTCGTGTTTGGCGGCTCGGATATACGACGGACGGTTGCCTTTTTTTGTCATTGCGTGCAGCGTAAACTGGCTGACAATCAAAATGTCACCATCAATATCAGTCACAGAGCGGTTCATTACACCATTTTCGTCGTCAAAAATACGTAAACCAATCACTTTACCAGCAAGCCACTCGCTATCCTCAGTGCTATCCTCATTTTCAATCCCGACTAATACCAGTAAACCAGCACCAATAGACGATTTAGTATCATTATCAATCTCAACCGAAGCCTGACTAACCCGTTGAATTAAAACGCGCATTTTGTCTGTATTATATGCATTTTCAACTGACAAAATTACAAAAAAATGTTGACAGTCAATTTTTATATGTTTTAAGATGTCATTTAGTAATGATTTTTAAATTATCAGTTTAATCTAATTGTAAAATATGAGAAATAAAATAGTAAACCAAAATGAAAATAATATGCTTAAAAGCTATTTTATTCGCCAATAATCCACGTTTATTTGAATGAAATTAAATTGCCTTTTTCCCAAAATGTCCAACTTGTTTACCGATTTTGCACACTTTTGTGTTTTTAATGAATTTTCTTTGTACCGTGAATTTAATTACAAATTTTAATACTGCTTTTATGAGAAAATTACTTGGCACATTAGTACTTTGTTTACTATGTGCTTTTTATGTCGAAGGGCAAACAGTTTTCGGAAATGTTCGGGATTCAAATGGAGAAGGACTTCCCGGAGCTTCATTAATTGTTATTGATAACTTACCATTATTTTATTTCATGAATTAAATATTGGATTAGCACATTTAATCTGCTATTTTTCAGCTGATTAAAAGCTATATAAACACTAAATTGCTGTTTACAACATATTAAATTTAGATTTGTCGGCTGACAATTTTAAATATAGCAAAACGCAATATCGAATTTTGTTTTCAAACACTAAAAATCTTCCGACAAAATGCTGTTTTAAAAACTTCAAAGTGCCCAATGTTCAGGAACAAAAGATGGTTTCAAATAAATATATTGTAATTGTTCGCGAATTATTTGCGGAAAAAATTGTTTGGGTTAATTAAGTTATTTATCTTTGGAAACAAATTTAAGAAAACGTCTGAATAAGAACCAA
>CAZTDH010000245.1:0-3455 GCA_964612615.1 uncultured Paludibacter sp.
AGTAAACTTCCAATGAAAGAGCTTGCTGAAATTCAGTTTAGTCAATGTAAAGGGTTTGATGCAGTAGCACGTAAAGGTGCTGTTCTTTTTCAGGGTACATTTGGTGGAGCAAAGTTTCAATTGCTTACAACTCACCTTCAGGCTGATAACTTGCACACAGTTAGGGTAAAACAATGTGATGAAATAAGAGATCATCTACTCAACAAATACTATAGCCCGGAGATTCCTCAACTTATTTGTGGTGACTTCAATATCGATATGGACGACCGTTCGAGTTATCAGCAAATGTTACGGACTCTCGATGCTAAAAATGGTGAGTTGAGTGGAAATATAAAAGTAACCTACGATGAAGTAAATAATAACCTGGCTCGTACTCCTCATGGTAAGTTACGGGTGTTGGATTATGTATTGGTTAGGAACTCCGAACTTATACATAACATCGAACGGAAAATTCAGACTTTTTACTCACATGTAAGTGGTAAGGATACCAATCTTTCGGATCATTATGCTATTGAGTTCAGTGTTGATTTCAACAAGTCGGTTAATAATTCTATCGCACAATTGACCGTAAATCAATGATATTTGGTATATAATAATTCATCATCCAATATACACAAAGGGTTGTTCATCTTTTAAGAACAACCCTTTGTACGTAAATGCTGAACTGACTATTGATTAAGACCACAAAGGGAAAATACTGTGAATCCGGGAATCTAAGTCTTCATAGAGATTGATTAATTTTTCTCTGATTCTGGATTTATCGAATTGTGTGATTAGTTGCTTTGAAACAGATAAACCGTATTCATAATACAATTTATCTGTCATTAACTTTTGGGTCATTTTAATAAATTCGTCTGTTGAATCTGCCTTTAGATACGTATTATCATACAATGTATTGTATTCTTTAATATCTCTGAAAATCACAGGCATACCACATGCAGCTGCTTCGATGGGTGCTAACGGACAGTTTTCCTGATAAGACGTAAAAAGCATAGCATCAACGGCAGCATAAATCAGCGGCATTAGTTCCAATTCAAGCATACCGGTAAACTGAGTATTTTCAGAAGCCGTTTGAATACGTGTATCAATTCGTGCAATACCTTCTGTCATGGCCTTAAACGGTCTGCCACCCGCCCAAACAAAGCGGGCATTAGGAATTGAGGCAGCCACATCGATAAAATCTTCTACCCCCTTACGAGCCTGTAATTGCCCGACACCCAATACCACAAATTCATCATCCTTTAGCCCTAATAGTTCTCTTCCTTTTTTTCTGTTTTCGGGAGTTCTTTTCCATTTGTCAATATTAATAGGATTGAAAATCCTCACAATCTCAGTTTTGGCACCGGTTTCTTTAATGGCTTCTTCCACTCTGGGCGAAATAGCTATACATACATCGGCATACGAATATACTTGTCTGAAATACCACTTGACAAATGGCATAAATACCGGCCACATAGGTAATGATCCTACAATAGAATCAGGAATTACATGAACAGTATGAACGCGTCTGTTTTTGTATCGAAATCCTCTTAAGAAATAATATGGACCATAAGTATGACAATGAAATACATCACCTCTGCCTTTGTTGTTGACTACAATTTCAATATCATTCTTCGAATTCAATAACTCTACATGATCTATAAATGCTGTGTGAACACCATTTCCTTTGACCATGTACTGTGTTTCAGAAGCCACATGTATTTTCATATTTGTTTTATTTTTTGTTGATTTAACCTTGATATATATATCTTTGTTAAGGAAATAAGAATTAGTATGATTAATGCCGAAACAGGAATGATAATCAACAACAAAGCAATTTTTGAATTACTTTGGGTGATTAGATTCCAGTAAGGTGCAATAAGGTAACCGCAACTGATGTAAGCAGATGCCCAAATGATAGAAGAGAATGAAAGATTTAGTAAGTATTTTTTTTGCGAAATTCGTAACAACCCACACAAGACGGCAACGTATCCTCTAACGAACGGAGTAAGCCGTCCTATGAAAATAGCTGATTGACCTGAATTATTTATTTTGAGAGATAAGCGTTCAATTTTTTTCTGAGACAAAGCCAACCATTTGGGTTTTCGTTGCAGAATTAGCTTTCCAAAGTAATAAAACACTAGAAATAAACTTGCACCTGCCAGTAAATCGGCAACCGTTGCCAATAGTATAACCAATGCAAATTTAAAAACGCCCGTAAAAGACAGATAACCCGAAATGATAAGAACAAGCTCATTGGGGAATGGACTTGGAAAACCAACTTCCTGTAAGAATATCAACATTAAAATTGCCAGATAGCTGTATTGATAGAAACTTGAAAATAGTTGATCAAACATAAACTTGTATATTTAAATAGGAAGTTATCACTGATTTTTGGAAATTAATATTTACTATACTTAAACAAAAGTAAAGTTGATCTATGATGTAATTATTACAACGGGTTTACAATAATGTAACATTTTTAATCTTATCACAAAATCGAATTCATTTTCCTGTAATTTATGTTCAAAATGTAATTAACTTCACACATTATTCACAGCTCTGTTTTATTGTCGCAATATTGCTGCACTTTCTTTGCAAATAAAAAACGACAATGTATAATCAAAAATTTTATCCTACCATTGTTATTTCGGATGTTCATTTAGGCACCGAACACTCCAAAACCCGCGAACTGGCTGATTTTTTGAAAACTGTGAATTGTAATACGCTTATTCTGAATGGTGACATCATTGATGGTTGGCATTTACAAAAAGGAGGAAAGGGGAAATGGAAAAAAGAACATACCGATTTCTTCAAAATCATTATGAAAATGATGGAAAACCACAATACACGGGTTATTTATATTCGTGGAAATCACGATGATTTTATTGATCATTTAGCCCCCTTTGAATTTGCCAATATCTCTATTCAGAAAGACCATGTTCACATACGCAATGGCAAGCGATACTACTTTACACACGGCGATATTTTCGACAATGTTACTTCCAATATGGTTTGGTTGGCTAAATTGGGCGATATTGGCTATACTTTTTTGCTTTGGGTTAACCGCTTGTATAATATCTATCGAGCTAAAAAAGGATTGCCTTATTTTTCGCTCTCACAAGCCATTAAACAGAAAGTAAAATCAGCTGTTTCGTACGTTTCCAATTACGAAAATGAACTGGTGGAACTGGCACGGGTAAAACACGCTGATGGTATTATTTGCGGACATATTCACCAACCGGCCGATAAAATGATTGATGGCATTCATTACCTGAATTCGGGCGATTGGGTTGAAACCATGTCGGCACTGCTTGAGCATGAAGATGGTACCTGGGAGGTATATATGCACAATGAACACATTGCAGTCCAGCCTCAAACGATGGAAGTTATCAAGCTTACTCAACCAACATCGTGGGGCATGAAAGTGGCTTTCTCAAATAATTTCTTTAATCCATTTTTCTAAATACTATGAA
>CAZTDH010000246.1:0-3453 GCA_964612615.1 uncultured Paludibacter sp.
AAAAAAATCAGTTTATTTTATATCTTTTCAAAAAATATGTTAGAAAACATGTTTTCGAGGCTATTTTAATTACTTTTGTGACACCTAATTCGCTGAAAACGCTAGTTTTAGTACGTATTGACACTGTCCAAATCTGATATGATTAGTTGTTTTTTGAGTTATTTTTTTCGAGTAATTTGAATTTGATAACTAAAAAATAGTTTTTTGTTTTAATTAATTTTCTAAAATTTTAATATGAATAGTTATAGAAATTCTTTTTTAAGTAGTATTCCTCCTGTTGTAAAAAATTTGATTGCCATTAATATCATTTTATGGTTAGCAAGTAGCCTTACTCCCGATTTATTCATACGTTTAGGAGTGAATACTGATTTGTCTGAAATTTTGGGAATGCATTATTGGGCATCTTCAAAGTTCAATCCTGCGCAGTTTGTTACTTATATGTTTATGCATGAAGGGTTTTGGCATATTTTTCTGAATATGTTTGGTTTATATATGTTTGGTAGTGTTTTAGAAAATCTTTGGGGTCCCAAACGGTTTTTGATATTTTATATGTTTACAGGAATTGGCGCCGGCCTTGTTCAGCAAATTTTCTGGACAATTGAATTCCAATCTTTGATTACAGCTATGAATGATGCTATTTCGAGTAATTCAGCTGCTCCTTTAATGGATTTTCAAGAGGTATTAAGTCATTATTTTAGAGTTGAAAATCTTAATTTGGCCGATCCAACTGCCATCATTGAAATGAAACGGTTATTTTTAAATTCACCTTCACTGGTCACAGTTGGTGCATCGGGTTCGCTTTTTGGATTACTTTTGGCTTTTTGGTGGTTGTTTCCGGAGGCAAAGCTTATGGTATTTCCACTTCCAATACCTATCAAAGCACGAATATTAATCCCGTTATTTGGTTTGTATGAATTATATCAGGGTTATCTAAGAAATCCAAATGATAATGTAGCTCATTTTGCACATTTGGGTGGAATGCTATTTGGAGCAATATTGATATTGTATTGGAAACGAAAAAATACCTTGTAAATTAATTGATTATGAACGTTTTTGATACTATCCGACAGACTTTCCGCCAGGGAAATTCGCTTATTAAGCTGATTTACCTCAATGTTGCTGTGTTTTTAGTTCTAAAGATTATCCTGGTTCTCTTTTTGCTGTTTAATATCTCCGGTACTTTTTTACTCTCGTATCTGGCTGTTCCGGCCGATTTGACACAGTTACTTTATCGTGTCTGGACACCGCTCACTTATATGTTTTTGCACGAAGAGTTTTTCCATATTCTTTTCAATATGTTTGCGCTGTATTGGTTTGGGAAAATATTTCTGTTATTTTTCTCTGAAAAGCAACTGGTCGGACTTTATATTTTTGGTGGTTTGATGGCTGCACTTATTTATATTATTGCCTTCAATTTATTTCCGTATTACTCGCCGGTGCTTCGTCAAAGCTTGTTATTAGGTGCTTCCGGTTCCATTATGGCCATTATTCTATCTACTGCTTTACGGTCACCGAATATGGAAATGCAAATTGTGTTTCTGGGCAGCGTAAAGCTCAAATACATAGCTATTTTCTATGTTCTGACAAGCTTTTTTGGCATTACTTCAAGTAATGGTGGTGGTCAGTTGGCTCATTTGGGTGGTGCTTTGGCAGGTTATTTATTTGTTGTATCTTTGCGTCAGGGTAAAGATTTGACAAGCGGTTTGAACCGTATTTTAGATGCAATTTTTGGATTGTTCCGGCCACGAAAGCTGAAAGTGAAACATACTAAAAATAAGTCGAAAGCTACGATGAGCGATGCAGAATTCAATGCAAGCAAAGCTCGTAAAATGGTTGAAATTGACAAAATACTTGATAAAATCAAAACTTCCGGTTACGAAAGTTTAACGCCCGAAGAAAAGAAACGATTATTTGAACAGGGAAACAAATAATTAATAATTTACAATTTACAAGTAATAATCAGAGAAAACATTCTCGTTACTTGTCGATTATTAATTTGAAATTAATGTTTGGCAAAAAGTTAGTGAAATGGATAATGCTTGTAGCAAATATTGTTGCAGCTATTTTTTTGCTGATTACCTTGATCGGAACCGTTGTTAGCCCGGTAAAATTTCTCGCACCAGCCTACTTTCCGTTAGTTTTCCCAATCACAATTATTGCAAACCTGGGTTTTATTTTGTTTTGGTTGATGACTCGAAAATGGTTTTTTTTGTTGTCATTGAGCTTAATGTTATTATCGGCAACCCAAATAAGCAATACTTTTCCACTCCATTTTGGCAATCTCCAAACCAAAAAAGTAGTTACCCCAATTCATTTGTTGACTTACAACACTAAAATGAGTGGAGATTTGGTAAAGGATACTCCCCAAAAACGAAATAATGTTATTAGATACATCATGGATTCGAATGCCGACATTATTTGTCTGCAGGAATTTGAGGTAAGTACTAATAAACAATACCTTACGTTTGATGACATGATGCGTATTTTCAACAAATACCCCTATAAACATGTTGAAATTAAAGCGCGAATGCATTCCAGATTATTAGGAATTGCCACTTTTTCGAAATATCCGATTGTTGACCGGCAAAGAATTGAATTCAAGTCGCGTTTTAATATTTCCATTTCTACCGACATCAATGTCAACGGTACAATTATTAGATTCTTTAATAATCACTTGGAGTCAAACCGTATCACAGAGTCTGACAAAGCACTTTCAGTTAAGTTGAAAGAAAAATTCGATGCAGATAATCTGACCGATATGACCCTTGTTTTTTCTAATAAACTGGGTCTGGCTTATAAGCTTCGGGCTAATCAGGCCGATACTGTGGCTGACTTAATAGCAAAATCACCTTATAAAGTGATTGTTTGCGGGGACTTTAACGATGTACCGGGTTCGTATGTTTACACTAAAATGAAAGGGAAATTGAAAGATGCTTTTGCAGAAACAGGACTTGGCTTCGGCTGGACTTTCAAAGAACCTTTTTACGGTTTCAGGATAGATTATGTGCTTTATGATCAGAGCGAATTTACCCCCGTTACTTATAAAACCGATAAAGTCAATTATTCTGACCACTATCCGGTTTTTTGCCAACTTAAAATCAATAAATCAGATTCAAAATACACTAATTAAAATTAAATTATTATGAGCGTACCAGCTAATTTAAAGTACACAAAAGAACACGAATGGATTCGTGTGGAAGGAAACGAAGCTTATGTTGGAATTACAGATTTTGCACAAAGCGAATTGGGCGAAATTGTTTTCGTTGAAGTTGAAACTATTGGCGAAACACTTTCCGAAGGCGAAGTTTTTGGAACAGTTGAAGCTGTAAAAACAGTTTCGGATTTATACCTGCCAGTTGATGCTAAAGTATTGGAATTCAATGAAGAGTTAGAAGATTCACCCGAATTGGTAAACGACGATCCTTATGGTAAAGGTTGGATGGTGAAAATTGA
>CAZTDH010000247.1:0-3446 GCA_964612615.1 uncultured Paludibacter sp.
AAGCCACATCGAGCGTTGTTCTGACTTTAGGAATCAGCTTTTCCGAATCATACCTCAGTCTGGCAATGGTAGTTCCTTTAGTGTAAGTAGATAATTCAAGATAGAGAGAGTGATTGTACTTTGGAAAACCAGAACCATCACCGTAATCATACAAATTAACTAATGCGCCATATTGAAAACCAAGGTCAGAATCGTACGAAACTGCCGGCAATGCACCGAAACCAAAGCCTTTTTTTACTTTCTCCTGAGCGAAACAAGTTACACTTACAAAAAACAGGTAAATAACAAGTAGATATTTTCTCATACTATTTGTTTTTAGAAGATTTTGTCAAAGATATAAATAAATGTCAACAAAAAACAAGCACACTTAAAAAAAAGTGTGCTTGTTTTGAAAGTTTTTCTAGAATGAATTAGTTTCCCTGACAAGAATTGCAGGTTCCAAAGTAAGAAACCTCTACCGAATCAATTCTAAATTTATCAGTGTAAGGAATTTGAAACATGGATGGTTTCAAATCAAAGATGTCATGAACTTTCCCGCAGCTTTTACACATAAAATGACCATGAGCCGAAATGTCAACATCATAGCGTGCGTTTTTTTCATCAATTGCCAATGCCCGAACAGCACCTTTTTCAACAAATAAATCCATGGTGTTGTACACTGTTGTTTTCGATAAGGTTGGCATGTTTGGGCTTAATGCCATATAAATTTCATCAATGGTTGGGTGAATGCGGTTGTTGAGCAAAAAATGCATAACTGCCGAACGCTGAACTGATGGTTTAATCGAAAACTGTTGTAAATACTGATGTGACTCTAACATGATAAAGTTGTATGTTGTTGTTTTTTGAAATAATTACAAAAGTATTGTATTTTTATTAATTATGGAAATTTTTCAGCAATATTTATAATTATTTTTTATTGCTGAATCGGCAGTAATAATTATTAACGCTCAGGTTGGATTTTTACTCCGAAAAAAAAATAAAAATAGTCGCAACTTTTATATTTAGTGCGACTATTTTTAGGTTGAATTACTCTTATTACAAAGCGTTTATTTCTTTCAATACATCGTTTGTTGCACGAACGGCAGCAGCGCTTTTATCGAATAATGCTTTTTCTTCAGCATTCAGTTTGTAGTCGATAATTGCTTCAACTCCATTTTTGCCAATAATTACCGGAACACCGATACAAATATCGTTTTGTCCGTATTCGCCGTCCAATGAAACGCAGCAAGGAATTACTTTTTTCTGATCGTGAATAATTGATTCAACCAGGTAAGCTGCAGCAGCTCCCGGAGCATACCATGCCGAAGTTCCGAGTAAACCAGTCAGTGTAGCTCCACCAACCATAGTATCAGACACAACTTTAGCCAATGTTTCTGCATCCAAAATATCAGCAACCGGACGGCCTTTATATGAGGAAAAACGGGTTAATGGAATCATAGTTGTATCACCGTGACCGCCGATAACCATTCCTTCAATTTCAGTTGGATTAGCATTCAACGCTTTGCTCAAATAGCATTTGAAACGTGAGCTGTCCAATGTACCACCCATACCAATTACTTTGTTTTTTGGAAGGCCTAAAGTTTTATATGCCAAGTAAGTCATTGTGTCCATAGGGTTACTTACCACAACGATAATGGCATTTGGAGAAAATTTCAGAATGTTTGCTGCAACACTTTTTACGATACCTGCATTAACGCCAATCAATTCTTCACGAGTCATACCCGGTTTGCGTGGAATACCCGAAGTGATTACAACCACATCTGAATTGGCAGTTTGAGCATAATCGTTAGTACAACCTGTTATTTTAGTATCGAAACCCAGCAATGCAGCTGTTTGAAGTATATCCAGGGCTTTTCCTTCCGAAATACCTTCTTTTACATCCAACATTACTACTTCGTCTGCTACTTCGTTAAAAGCAAGAACATTTGCACATGTGGCACCTACATTTCCGGCACCTACTACAGTTACTTTTGACATAATAATTTTATTTTAATTGTTTATTTCTCTTTTTTTGTTTCGAGGCACAAAGGTACAAACTTATATTCAATTAAAGAAAAAATTCTTTAATTATTTTTATGTTTAATCCTGCTTTTTATCAAAAGCAAAACGCAGCTATTTTATAACTTTTTTAGTACCTTTGCAGTCGATTTCTGACAAGTTGAAACACAAAGATATAAAAACTTCAGAAAATTGATATTATTCAGCCTGATTCATAAAGAAATATTAATCACTTTAATAAATAACAATATGCAAACTATTGACAAATTTAATTTTGCTGGTAAACGGGCTTTCGTTCGCGTTGACTTCAATGTGCCATTGGACGAAAATGCTCATATTACCGACGATACCCGTATTCGCGCTGCACTTCCTACGTTGAAAAAGATTCTAGCCGATGGTGGAAGTATTATTATTGCTTCACACATGGGTCGTCCAAAGAAAAATCCGGACAACAAGTATTCTTTGAAAGCTATTTTACCACATGTTTCAGATGTATTGGGTGTTGATGTGAAATTTGCTCCCGATTGTGCTCAGGCTGGCGATTTGGCTGCTGCTCTGAAACCGGGCGAAGTATTGATGCTCGAAAACCTTCGTTTTTACGAAGAAGAAGAAGGCAAACCCCGCGGCGAATTTGCAACTGACGAAGAAAAAGCAGAAGCTAAAAAAGTAACGAAAGAAAACCAGAAGAAATTTACCGCTACTTTGGCTTCTTATGCCGATTGTTATGTAAATGACGCTTTCGGAACTGCTCACCGTGCTCATGCTTCTACTGCTTTGATTGCTAAGTATTTTGATGAAAGCAACAAAATGTTCGGTTACCTGATGGAAAAAGAAGTTATTGCTGTACAAAAAGTAATGACTGATACAGCCCGTCCGTTTACAGCTATCATGGGTGGGTCAAAAGTTTCCTCTAAAATCGAAATTATTGAAAACCTACTTACCAAAGTGGATAACCTTATTATTGCCGGTGGTATGACTTATACCTTCACCAAAGCGTTGGGTGGAAAAATTGGTATTTCAATTTGTGAAGACGATAAAATGGATTTAGCACTTGAATTATTGGAAAAAGCAAAAGCGAACAATGTAAATATTGTTTTGGCAGTGGATGCTAAAATTGCTGATTCGTTCAGCAACGACGCTAAAACAGCATTTGTTCCGGTTGGCGAAATCCCTGATGGTTGGGAAGGACTGGATATTGGTCCTGAAACTGAGAAAATCTTTGGTGATGTAATCAAAGCTTCTAAAACTATTCTTTGGAATGGTCCAACAGGTGTGTTTGAATTCGATAACTTTACAAGTGGTTCACGATCAGTGGGTAACGCTATTGTAGAAGCAACCAAAAATGGCGCATTCTCGCTTGTTGGAGGTGGTGACTCCGTGGCTTGTGTAAACAAATTCGGAATTGCTGATCAGGTATCTTATGTTTCTACCGGTGGTGGTGCATTGCT
>CAZTDH010000248.1:0-3438 GCA_964612615.1 uncultured Paludibacter sp.
GAAAAGAACTCACATCGTGGAAGTATCAGCAATATATGCGCGATTATTTAGCTACGATTTTGGCAGTTGATGAAAATATCGGGCGTTTGATGAAATACCTGGAGGATATTGGTGAGTTGGATAATACTATTATCATTTATACTTCCGACCAGGGGTTTTATATGGGCGAACATGGTTGGTTCGACAAACGGTTTATGTACGAAGAAAGCCAGCGAACACCATTTTTAGTGCGTTACCCAAAAGCAATCAAACCAAACAGCGTCACTAAAGCATTAACAATGAATATCGATATTGCACCAACCTTACTTGATTACGCTGGCTTGAGAATTCCGGACGAAATTCAGGGACGCTCATTGAAACCAATTCTTGATTTAGAAGGAAAAACACCCGAAGAGTGGCGTGAAGCCGTGTACTATCATTACTACGAATATCCGGGATGGCATAGCGTGAAACGGCATTACGGAATCCGTACCAATCGCTATAAACTAATTCATTTTTATAATGATATCAACGAGTGGGAACTGTATGATTTAAAAGGGGATGTTCCTGAAAAAAAGAATGTTTATAATGATCCACATTACAAATCTGTTCAGGAATATATGCTCAAATTACTGGAGAAAACTTGTAAAGAATACAAGGACGATGATCCGACGGAAAAAGTAAAGAAGTTTTAAGAATTTACTATTTATCCATTTACAATTTACTATTTTAATGAAGAACGATAGCTTATTGATAATTCTGCTTTTTTCATTGTGTCCATTCATGCTCCCACAAACCACGAATGCACAGGTTTCGGTTGAGACAAAAATGATTGAACATCCACGCTTGCTGCTGCTCAAAGGGGCTGAAAAAGACTTGTTGAACAACATAAATAAAGATCCATACTGGCGTGAAATGAATCGTTTAGTTATAAATGAGGCCGACAAAATGCTGGATTTGCCTTACAACGAACGAAAGTTGATTGGTAAACGATTATTGGATGTATGTCGTGATAATCTTCGACGTGTTTTTTTTCTGAGTTATGCGTACCGAATGACCGGCGACCTGAAATATTCAGACCGCGCTGAAGCAGAGATGCTGCATATTGCTGATTTTCAGGATTGGAATCCACAACATTTTTTAGATGTGGCTGAAATGACTCTGGCAATGGCCATTGGCTACGACTGGAATTACGATCGACTTTCGCCCAAATCGCGTAAAATTATCAGCGAATCAATTACTGAAAAAGGATTGAAACCATCTATGGACAGTAGTCACAATTATTGGTTGAAAGAGATAAATAACTGGAATCAGGTATGTAATACAGGTATTTCGATGGGTGCTTTGGCGGTTTATGAAGAAAATCCAAGCTTGTCAGTTGAATTGCTGAATCGTGCTATTCAATCGCTTCCAAATGCCATGAAAGAATACGGTCCTGATGGAGGATATCCCGAAGGTGTAGGTTATTGGGGGTATGGTACCAGCTTCAATACCATCCTGCTGGATGCAATGGATAAGATTTATCATTCCGATTTTGGACTAACAAAAACACCCGGTTTTATGGGCACGGGCTTATTTCTGCAACACATGATAACTCCTGCTATGAATCCATTTTGTTATTCGGATGCAGGACAAAAATGTTCGTTTGAGCCAACCGTATTCTGGTTTTATGGAAAAACAAAGAATCCGGCATTACTCTATAATCAGAAAAAACTTTACGAAGCAGACATCAACAAAAAATACCTGCGTGAACGCTTATTTCCGGTTGCACTTTTGTGGGGAGCAGGTTGCGGAGCATCGCTTTCAAAGGTCATTGAACCAACTGATTTGATGTGGGTTACTCAAAGTCGTATCCCCGTTGCTGCCATGCGGACTTCCTGGGTCAGCGAAAATGCAACGTATTTGGGATTCAAAGGAGGAACACCTTCATCGGGTCATGCACACATGGATGCAGGTTCATTCTTTTTTGAGGCAAATGGTGTCCGCTGGGGTTTGGATTTAGGCATGCAAAGTTATCCGCAGGTAGAGAAAGAAGGAGTCGACTTATGGAACTTCACTCAAAACAGTAGCCGTTGGGACTTGTTCAGATTAAATAATTTTGCTCATAACACGCTAACAATAAACGATGAAAAACAATTAGTAACCGGTAATGCCGATATCAACTCTTTTTCTAAAGATCCGAATTTAATGAGAGTCAGTTCAAATCTTACTTCGCTTTATTCTAATAGCGTAAAAGAAGTTCATAGAGCAGTAGCTTTAATAGAAAAATCGTATGTATTGGTGGAAGATAAAGTTACTACTTCAGAGAATCCTGTTAAACTAAAGTGGAATATGACTACCGAAGCGACTAAAATGGAAAGGATATCTGAAAACATTTTAGTTCTGAAAGCAGGAAATAAAAAATTATACCTCAAAGTGGAAGGAACCATTGATTTTGTTCCCTATTTTAAACCGGCTACGCCAACCAAAGACTATGAATCACCTAATCCGGGTATTTCATTAATGGGTTTTGAAACAACCTTACCAGCAAATAAAATTCATACAATAAAGGTTTATTTGATGCCTGATAGTGAAATAATTAAATTTAAAACATATAATATACTAAACTAATTATTACAAAAAATATATATGAAAAAAAATCGCCTGAACAAATTGAGATTCATACTATTGTCGACAGCAATTATGCTGCTGACAGCAATGAGTGCACAACAAAAAACTGAAATCACAGGTAAAGTCATTGATGAATCAAATCAGGGAATTCCGGGTGTAAATGTAAAATTGAAAGGAGCCAAAGTAGCAACTGTTACAAATTACGATGGTAATTATGTAATAAATGTTGAAAATCCGGGCACTGCTACACTGGTTTTCTCTTTTATTGGTATGAAAAGCAAAGAAGAAAAGATTGGGAACAAAAAGGTTATTAATGTTTTATTAGAAACCTCCTCGAATGAATTAAACGAAGTGGTGGCTGTGGGTTACAGCAATATGAAACGAAAAGATATTACCGGATCTGTTGTTTCGGTTGACGCAGCCGAGATGGCTAAAGTTCCAACTTCCAATATTGCTCAGGCATTGGCAGGACGAGTTTCTGGCGTTATGGTGAGCCAATCGGAAGGAAGTCCGGATGCTTCCATTTCAATTAGGGTTCGTGGTGGAATTTCAATAACTGGTAACAATGATCCACTCTATATTATCGATGGATTCCCTACCGAAAATGGTTTATCGAGTATTGATCCGGGCAGTATTGAATCCATTGATATTCTGAAAGATGCTTCTGCAACTGCTATTTACGGTGCACGTGGAGCTAACGGAGTGGTAGTGGTTACCACCAAATCAGGAACTCCAACCAAAACAACTGTAAGCTACGAGGGTTATTTCGGAGCAAAACAACTGGCTAAGAAATTGCCGATTTTGAGTCCTTATGAATTTGTTCTGATGGATTATGAGCGTCGGGATTTT
>CAZTDH010000249.1:0-3424 GCA_964612615.1 uncultured Paludibacter sp.
TACCATTTCGATTCGATGTCGGTGGGATTGTACTTACTTGCGAGTTCCATTTTATTATTTGCGATTTATAATTTTTGATTTACGATTGGATATGAAAAGTTGCAATCGTTTCTTTTTCAGTAAAATATGAAATTTGCACTGAAAATTTTCAAGAATGCAAAGATAGCAAAAAAAGAAGTCAGGGAAAAATATAAATACTCAAAAACAAAAGAGGTCATTTCAAATCAATTGAAATGACCTCTGATAGTTGAAAATTATAGTTTATTGAACTAAAATTTTATGTGTTTGTCCATTTATTCTTAGTAAGTAAATACCATTTTTTACTGATTGAGTAAACTGATTTGTAGCTGTAACTGAACGAATCAACTGTCCGGTAGCATTGAATAATTCAACATGAGCTATACCAATAAAGTGGGCGGCTATTAATCCGTTTACACCTGAAATATTTGTTTCGTTTTTATTCGATTCAATAGTTGAAGTATTTAATGGGACACTTACACCCCAATTGTCAGCTGTTGAGGTTTTGGTTATTACTATCCAAACCTGTCCCGATTTCATAGTGCTTATTGAACTCATTAAAACAGTATTACTATGACCACCACTGGTATTTGTCCAAGTTGGGTTTCCAATTCCTCCGCTGTTCCAACCAACGTAGCATGAAAGTCCTGTTAAATCAGGTAATGTCGTGAAAACTTCATATTGATCGGGATTATTTGTATTCTGAGTTAAATCGAGAAACGTCCACCCTGATTGATTGGCAATACCGTAAGCAAAATTGAATTTATCAGACGCAACAGCTGCTGAACCCACTGCCAATAAAAGATCGTTTGTTTGATCACTTGCACCATTTGCAGACCATTGAGTTTTGACAATAACGCCAAGTGTAGCTATTTTTGAAACATCGCCGGCTGCAACAGAGAAAAAGGCAGTTAAATCTTGAATTGTTATGGTATATTGACCTGAGTTTGCAGCACCTACATGAGTCATTTTGAGTTTGGCATCTAAAGCAGCATAAGCAGCATCGCCTGCACAATTAACCCATGGAGTTGAATAAGATTGAGAAAAGGTCTGACCGGATATTGGATTTAACCATGCATGAATATAACACATAGGTGTCCATGCTGCAAAGTTTGTTCCTGTACCATCATAATTAATTGTTACCGTTTGATTCGGGACAATTGGATTGGGAGTTGAAGTCAATACTCCACCCTGATTTGCAAAAAGCAAAGTCAGTGAACTCAGAAATACGAATACTAAAAGAGTAATTTTTTTCATGATTGATGATTTAAATTGATTAATAATAGACTTCAAAATTAATGTATTGCAAATTCAATAACAATAGAAATATCAATTGATTAATTGAAAAAATATGCAAACGTTTGCATTTTGAATTGGAAGTAATAATCAGGTAAAAAGTAAATTCAGTTTATTTATTCGTTTTCCAAAAATAATATCGTAATTTTGCAATACAAAAACATTCAAATATGAAACGAATAATAAATACAGCGAATGCCCCGGCAGCGATTGGTCCTTACAGTCAGGCTGTTGAAGCCAACGGAACTCTTTATATCTCAGGTCAGTTACCGATTAATCCGGCAGTTGGTAAAATTGAAGCTACCGAAATAGCTGCTCAGACAGAGCAGGTTTTTGATAATATCAATGCTATTTTAATAGAAGCAGGATATAATTTTGCGGATGTGGTAAAATCGACAGTTCTTCTTGCCGATATAACTGATTTTGCTGCTATGAATTCTGTGTATGGAAAGTATTACACAACCAATTGTCCTGCGCGTGCTGCTTTTGCAGTGAAATCTTTACCGCTCGGAGCTTTGGTTGAAATTGAAACGATAGCGGTGAAATGATGTGATAATGTGTTGATAAGGTAAATTAATAATGTGATGATACGATGATATATTGATTTGCTAATCAGTACTATTTAATTATTACATCAACACATTATCAAATCATTAAATCAGAACCGCATTCCTCTTAGCATTTCGCCTATTTCCATTCGTTTTTTGCCGGCTGCTTGTACTGTTTTCAATTGTATAAAACCATCATTCAACGTTATTTTGGCAAATTTCTTACCGTCGGTTATGATTGTTCCAAGAGTAAAATCGTGTTTCTCAAACTCCTTTTCGGTTTCAAAAACTTTCAAAAAAGTTTTTTCTGATTGTTCAGGAAACTGAATTTCAATCCATGCAGTAGGGTAGGGCGATAAACCACGTACGAAGTTATAAACCTTCTCAACTCCCCACGAAATATCAATCTGACATGTTTCTTTAAAAATTTTAGGTGCTGATTTCAAAACCAGTTCGGGATGAATAAACTGAGATTGGTCTATTGCATCAGTTTTACCCTCAAGCAACAAATCAACAGTTTGTTTTACGAGTTCTGCACCCATTACCATTAAGCGGTCGTGAACAGTTTCGGCATTATCAGATTCTGAAATTTTTATTTTTTCCTGAAGTATGATTTTTCCGGTGTCAATTTCGTGAGTCAGAAAAAAAGTGGTTGCACCGGTTTCAATTTCTCCATTGATAATAGCCCAATTGATTGGTGCAGCGCCACGGTATTGTGGTAATAATGAAGCGTGTAAATTGAATGTTCCAAACTTAGGCATGTTCCAAACCACTTCGGGCAACATACGAAATGCCACCACAATTTGTAAATCGGCTTGTAAGCTTCGTAATTCTTCAAGAAATGCCTCATCTTTTAGTTTTTCGGGTTGCAAAAGTCGAAGATTGTGGTCTAAAGCATATTGTTTTACAGGTGAATACTGAAGTTTATGACCACGACCAGAAGGTTTATCAGGCATGGTTATCACCCCAACAACATCATAGTTATTCTCAACTAAAATTTTCAGACTTTCCACCGCAAAATCCGGTGTGCCCATAAAAACTATTCTCATTTTCAAATTAATTTCTTTTATCAACACCCCAAAGCAGCTTATTTTTCAAGGTTTCGAAAAATGTGTGATTCAATTGTTTGATGGTTTTAATGTTATAATCCGCTTTGGTTATTCTCAATTTTGTAGTTTCATCCAACACTTTAGAACGACCGTCAATGGCCACCAGATAACATAAGCTACGGCTATGTACTTCTAATTCAATAGTCCACGAATCCGGAATTATCAATGGGCGAACATTGAGGCTATGAGAAGCAATAGGTGAAAGAATGAAGTTTTGAGTTTGTGGAATAACCAGTGGACCACCAACGCTCATGGAATAAGCTGTTGAACCTGTAGGTGTTGATATAATCAATCCATCCGCGTGATAGGTATGAACCATTTGACCATTTACACTGGCTGTAATGCTCATCATAGACGAACTGTCCTGTTTCAGAACTGAGACTTCGTTCAATGCATAAGGATATTCAAATGTCTCTCCATCTGAAGTTTCCACATAAAGCAATGACCGTTCTT
>CAZTDH010000250.1:0-3420 GCA_964612615.1 uncultured Paludibacter sp.
TGTCCGGGACAGTTATAGTTAGCCGGAACAACAATCGCATCGGTTATTTCAGCACAACCCTCTTCCACAGCTTCGTCACTCAAACCAAGTACAGCTGCCATAGTGGAAGGTTCAATTTCGCAAGCTTTCTGCATGGCCAAAGCACGTGCTAAGACCAGTTTAAGACCATCTTCGAATGACAAAGCACCGGCAGCAACCAATGCAGAAAATTCACCCAAAGAGTGACCGGCAGTCATTTCAGGTTTAAAGTCATCGCCCAACACCAACGCTGAAATCACAGAATGCAGAAATACAGCAGGTTGTGTTACTTTGGTTTGTTTCAAATCTTCGGGAGTGCCTTCAAACATTAAATCGGTGATACGGTATCCCAGAATGTCGTTTGCTTTTTCAAAATACTCTTTTGCCAGCGGCGATTGATCGTAAAGGTCTTTACCCATTCCTACGAATTGTGCTCCCTGACCGGGAAATACATAAGCTTTCATGCGTTACTTGTTTATTTAGTTGAATAGTTGATTCGTTTTCGGGAGGTTGGAGTTCCGACTCCAACCAAAAAACAGCTGCAAAGGTAATATTTTTAAAGCAAATAACCATGAAAGCATTCAATTTATGTAGAATATGTATTGTTTTTCAATGACTTAGTAATTTTTACAGGAAAAAATACAATTTAGTTTCAAAGTGGAGATTTTTCTTGTAAATTTGCGTGCAAAATAGCACAATGGAACAGATACTAAAATACTTTCCCAACCTTACAAACAATCAGAAAGCGCAATTTGAGGCTTTGTATGACCTGTATGTGGATTGGAATTCAAAAATCAACGTGATTTCGCGTAAGGATATCGAAAATCTGTATGAACATCACGTATTGCATTCGCTGGCAATTGCTGAAATAATTCATTTCCAACCCGGAACAACGGTTTTGGATGTAGGAACAGGAGGTGGATTTCCGGGAATACCACTGGCTATTCTTTTTCCGGAAACTAAGTTTGTTTTGATTGATTCCATCGGTAAAAAGATTAAAGTTGGAACTGAAGTATCAACAGCTATCGGCTTAAAAAACATAACATTAAAACATCTGAGAGTGCAGGATGAAAAGGGCAAATTCGACTTTGTGGTAAGTCGTGCCGTTATGCCTCTGGGTGATTTGGTACAACTGGTAAAAAAGAATATCAGCAAAGAACAACGCAATGCACTTCCTAATGGTCTTATTTGCCTGAAAGGTGGTGAATTACAACACGAAATACAACCTTACAAGAACATTGCAGAGCTTTTTGACGTTAATACTTTCTTTAAGGAAGAATTCTTTAATACTAAGAAAGCTGTTTACGTGCCACTCTAGTTGAAAGTTTAAAAGTACAAATCAATGTAACCAGATAAACTTTTCACTTTAGAAACCTTAGAAACTTTATAAACTCATAATAAAATGACAATTAAAACATTCACATTCAGCCCTTTTCAGGTAAACACTTATGTAGTTTCCGACGAAACAAACGAGGCAGTTTTAATAGATGCCGGTTGTTATACCGTTCAGGAACAGCAGGTTCTGAAACAATACATCGAACAAAATGGATTAACGTTGGTACGGGTAATAAATACCCATTTGCATCTTGATCATCATTTCGGAAACAAATTTATTTATGACACCTATAAGATTAAGCCTGAAGCAAGTGAAGAAGATGAATTTATGATTAAGGGCTTTCAGAATATGGCCTTATTTTATCGCCTTTCAGTAGGTGAAGCACAGCCGCTTGGAAAACATATCATTGATAATGAGGTGATTGAATTTGGAAATTCTTCTTTTGTGGCCATTCACGCTCCGGGACATTCGCCGGGCAGTATGATGTTTTATTCTGAAACAGAAGGTGTGTTATTTTCGGGGGATGTATTATTTCAGGGCTCTATTGGTCGTACTGATTTGCCAAATGGAGACCATGCCACACTGATTAAGTCTCTTACCGATAAAGTTCTTCCTCTACCCGACTCTACCATAGTCTACAGCGGTCATGGTGCCGCTACAACAATAGGTGAAGAGAAAAAAAGTAATCCGTATCTTTAAGCCCCCTTTAGGGATTTGGTGTATAAAGATTATTTTCGGTAATATATTGTAATACAGAAGGATGTAACCAATTGATTACGTCCTTTTTTTGTGCCAAGGCAGCACGTATTTGGGTAGAAGAGATATCGAAATAAGGAGTTTTGAGTAATTGCATTTGTGGATAAAGAGCAGCTACTTCAGAAAAGTCATACCCACGACGCGGATAGACTAAGACGGGATATTCAGTCAGAATTTGCTGTGGATTTTTCCATTGATCAAATACAAGTGCATTATCGCTACCAATCATCAGAGTAAACTGTTTATCAGGATATTGAGCGGAAAGTGCATGAAGTGTATCTATGCTATACGAAGGCACGGGTAGATCAAATTCTATGTCACAGGCTTTGAATTCGGGTTGATGTTGAATAGCTAATATAAGCATATCCAACCGGATATATTCATCCAACAAATCAGCCTGATTTTTGAGGGGATTACAAGGTGAAACTACAAACCAGACTTCGTCAGCAATACCTTTATTTATCAAGTATTCAGCCAGTTGAGTATGACCTGTATGGACGGGATTGAAAGAACCAAAGAAAAGTGCAGTGGACATCTATTGTTTAGTAGTTTGTAGTTTAGAGGTTTAAAACAAATCAACCGGATAACTGATTAACTAACAACTAAATTGCCAGAAATTCCCGTATTAACCGCTCAGTTTCAGCTTTTGCAGTTTCGAGTTTATCATTAATTACAGTAAGATCAAACTGAGGGGCAAAAGTCATTTCGTATGCTGCTTTAGATACCCGTTTTTCTATCATTTCAGGCGAATCGGTTGCCCGATCAATAAGTCTTTTTTGCAAGGTTTCAATGCCCGGAGGAGCTATAAAAATGGATAGAGCGCGGTCACCAAACTGCTTTTTGATATTCACACCGCCAACCACATCAACATCAAAAACTACATTCTTATTTTTACCTGTAATGCGTTCAACCTCAGTGCGAAGCGTACCATAATAACAATCAGGATAAACTTCTTCGTACTCAACAAACTCCTGATTATCAATCTTCTGTCTGAATTCTACAGGGGACAGAAAATAATAGTCAACACCATGCTGTTCTGTGCCTCTTGGAGCTCTGCTCGTAGCCGAAACAGAGAATTCCAACTCCAATCCACGACCCAAAAGATGCTGAACCAAGGTGCTTTTACCTGCTCCCGATGGAGCTGAAAATATAATTAATTTACCCGCCATTTCTGTTAGTCGGTAGTTTATAGTTTGTAGTTTATAATTGCTCTAAAATTACTGCTTACTGTTTAACGCTTACGGCTGATTAAAGTACATTAAGAACCTGTTCCTTGATTTGTTCCAGATCGTCTTTCATGAGCACCACAA
>CAZTDH010000251.1:0-3411 GCA_964612615.1 uncultured Paludibacter sp.
ATGTCCCATGCGTTCCTTTTTAGTTTGCATGTAAAACTCATTGTGTTGATTTGGTTCCACTTCAATAGGTACATTTTCCACAATAGACAGTCCATAAGCCTCTAAACCAATACGTTTTACAGGATTATTGCTCATCAGTTTGATTTTGGAAACGCCCACTTCGCGTAGAATTTGTGCTCCAACGCCGTAATCACGTTCATCGGCATTAAAACCGAGATGCAGATTGGCATCAACTGTATCCAATCCTTCTTCCTGAAGTTTGTAAGCTTTTATTTTATTCATTAAACCAATCCCACGACCTTCCTGATTCATATATACTATCACTCCTTTGCCTTCTTTTTCAATAAGTTGCATGGCTTTATGGAGCTGTTCGCCGCATTCACACCGCATTGAACCAAAAATATCACCGGTAATACAGGAAGAATGAACACGTACCAAAATTGGCTCATCTTTTTCCCACTCACCTTTAATTAATGCCACATGTTCCAGTCCATTTGAAATTTGCTTGAAAGGAATCAGTTTAAACTGACCGTAAGCTGTCGGCATGTTTACTTTTTCGCCCTTTTCGACTAACGATTCTGTTTTCAAACGATATGAAATCAAATCTTTAATGGTAATTACCTTTAAATCAAACCTTTCAGCAATTTCCATCAATTCAGGTAAGCGAGCCATTGTGCCATCTTCATTCATAATTTCAATCAGTGCGCCTGCAGGATATAATCCGGCCAAACGAGCCAAATCTACAGCAGCTTCGGTATGCCCGGCACGACGTAATACACCTTTAGAGCGGGCGCGCAGCGGAAATACATGCCCAGGACGACCAAATGTTTCGGGTTTTGATGTCGGATCGGCTAAAGCAACAAACGTGGCCGCACGATCGGCAGCTGAAACACCGGTTGAACAGCCTTCCAGTTTATCAATACTTACTGTAAATGGTGTGGAATGTATAGCTGTATTTTTTAGAACCTGCATCTCTAAATCCAGTTCATCACAACGCTCTTCGGTAATAGGTGCACAAACCAATCCACGACCGTGAGTAATCATAAAGTTTATCATCTCAGGAGTCATTTTCTCTGCAGCACAGACAAAATCACCTTCATTTTCACGATCTTCGTCGTCAACTACAATCACAAATTTACCTTCCCTGATATCTAGCAGAGCTTCTTCAATTGTATCTAATACTTGTTTCATATATAGTTTTTTTGATTTTTATTTGTTGATAATTTTGAAAATACGATTCTTGGCAATATTCCATATTTTTAGGTACTGATCAGGATTTAAGAGAGTTGCATCAACAACTGCCTTATATGTTATGAAAATGCCGATTGGCAATAAAATACCTGAACTTAACCACATGCCTTCAAATGTTGACCACAGCGACTCACGTGCCATTTTATATCCGGTATTATCAATAATGTAATAAATGATAAACATGACCACTGAAATCACTACAGGCATTCCCAAACCACCTTTACGGATAATCGCTCCAAGTGGTGCACCGATGAAAAAGAAAATCAGACAGGCAAAAGATAATGTCAGTTTACGGTGTCTTTCAATTTCATGTCGCATTACATAGTTTGCCGGCTCGTTCACCATCATTTTATTGTATTGAACCATATCTTTCATCGATTTGGCCCTGTCCAACGCTGTGCGACTTACTCTGACCATAGCAGCCTGATCTAATGAAAGGAAAAGCGAATCTGTATTTAAGTCTTTTTTTGTGCGTTTCAGGCTGTCAGCCGCATGTGTGCCGTTAATTTGTTCTCTTCCCAAAAAATGTTTTTGTACTAATTCCTGAGCCTGAGCCGTTTTGCGGGCATCGGCAATTTTGCTCACCGAATCAATAGAATGTGTAAGTTGTTTGAAGTTTTTACTTACATGCTGGTCTGATAGCAATTTTTCGTCAAAACGATTGAACTGTGTATCGAAATCGAGTAAAATTTCTTTCGTTTTAAAAATTTCACGGCGATAGGGAATGCTCGATGGCGAGCTGCTTATTCGTTGATTTTTAAGGTTTTCAAAGCTTTCACCATCGTAAAGCGAAAGCAATAAATACTTGTTGTCTTTAGTGAATTGCACCCTTCCCGAATCGGATACCATTACGGTAGCATTATCAAACCCACCCGAAAAATCGTAAATCATCATATCTTTCAACAAATGCTTATCTTTGCTTCGTACATAAATATTAACACCGTTGATGCCTGAGTAAAATTCACCCACAGGAATATCAAATTCAGGTGATTTTTGGCGAAGCGAAAATATCAGTGTCCATAATTTATTTTGTGAAACCGGTAAAACGTTGTTGGAAAAATAAAATGCGCCAATACAAACCAACGAAATAAAGATAATCAGGGGTCGCATAATGCGAAAAAGCGAAATACCCGCAGCTTTCATGGCTGTGAGCTCAAAGTTCTCACCTAAGTTTCCGAAAGTCATTAGCGAAGCCAGCAAAATGGCCAGAGGAAGAGCCATAGGAACCAACGAGAACGTGGCATACATGAAAAATTCCGCTAAAACCGACCAACCAATTCCTTTTCCAACCAACTCTGTAACATGCTTCCACAAAAACTGCATTAATAAAATAAAAATGCAGATAAGAAAAGTCATCAAAAACAGCGTGAAGAAGCGTTTGAAAATGTATGAATCGATTTTTTTGATTTTAAACATGCCTGTTTTTTTGAAGCAACAAATTTACTGCAAAAAGTTCAATATTAAGACTTATTGACGAGTTATCGGATGTTAATACTTGAATAAATCTCCTCTTTTTCGGAGGGATAATTGAAAACCAACTGTGTTTCCATATTGTTTGCCAAAATCTGCACCGAAAGTGCATCCAATTTCTAAATTTGAAAGACGGGGAAACTGTTTGTTGATTTCGAGTAGGAGAGAAGTGTTTTGCTTCAAAACAGGTTCAACATATTGATAACTGTAAATTCCGTAGTTTTTGCTGAAAGTGGACAGGAACTTATATTGATATTTCAAAATATCGCCTTCGATGCCAAAATGAAAGGCTTGTACACGATTGTTTAAGGTCTGCAATACCCCATTTGTGTTATAAAATGCTGATGTGATAAGCGGAGTTCCTATGGTTCGGGAAAAATAATTCCATCCGGTGGTATATTGGCTTTGAAAAAAACCATCAGTTCCTCCATAGATTATTCCATCCTTATCGTGGAACGGTCCTGATTGGTCGGTAGAATTAAAATATTCAAATAGAACTCCTTTTATAAATGGAATCTTATTATTTCTGATTGATAAACCCCAAAGTCCATCTGGAGTATTCATGGTAAACCCAATAAAACGAACCGGACCTTCCTCCAAAAAGTTTTCCCAATAAGCGCCTATCCTGAAGTCGGCTAAATCTATATCCATACGTAGATTCTGAGAAGCCAGATGATTTCCCAATGCATT
>CAZTDH010000252.1:0-3408 GCA_964612615.1 uncultured Paludibacter sp.
AAATTTCATGACCAAAGAACAATTAATCAGGCTCTTTCGTATGGTTTTCCAAACGAACTTCAAAAGATAAATACTATCTTTATGAAAAACAACACAATTGTTCTTACCTTTAATAAAACAGGAATAAATGACCTGGGCTTTGCAGTGCAAAATGACACTATTACTAACTTCAAACTTGATTTCCCTGCAGAATATAAATTATCTTCACCTACAGGAGTTGGAACTCGTGTATCTGGAAATTCATTTTTTATTGAAAAGGCAGTATTATCTCCTACTACAGGTATTTACACAGCCTCTTTTAAATTAGACAGAATTGATTTCAGCAATTATAACCAATCTTTGAAATCCATAAATTATTCCAGTGATATTAATTATAGTATGGATTATAGTTTCATTGGTGAAACAAATGATCCTTTATTATTGACTAAAACTGCAGACGTTAAGGTTGCGTTAACGTCTGCTCCTGCAATTGATGATATGGATATTCAAACAAATGAGTTTGGAGTACTTGTACCGGGCGGATCAAATCCTATTAACCAGACAATATCTGTTCCAACAGAAATATCCAGGGTTAATACAATTACATTCCAGGACGGTGCTACTTTGCAATTAAATATAGCCGATCCTTCAATTTCTCCTTTCTCTTTAAGTGCCGGTAGTTGTGTGATTCAACTTCCACAGAGCTTCATTTTTAAAGCTGCTGCAGGATTAGATTTAGCAACTAATACACTTACAATTCCATACAATCAATTATTTGGAATTAAAACAATCGGTATTTCAGGAATGAAAGTTGAAAAAGATGTTTCAGCAGGCTCTATTAGTATAAATGATAACCTTA
This sequence comes from uncultured Paludibacter sp., assembly GCA_964612615.1. Classification (GTDB taxonomy): domain Bacteria; phylum Bacteroidota; class Bacteroidia; order Bacteroidales; family Paludibacteraceae; genus Paludibacter. The sequence continues at coordinate 839 of CAZTDH010000252.1, forward strand.
CGTATAATATTAATGGGGTTAAAGTTGGTTCACAACCAGTAAAAGTAAGCGCTATCAACGGAATGACAGGTAAAAAGATTAATGTAACCGGTACTATCGCGAATTTAACTATTGCTAATGCGTCAGTTGTAACAAACCAAATCTCTATTGCAATACCTGACGTTAATACAAGTATTGCTGTTAATCAATTTATATCAACCGATGTAAAGAAAATCTATTCATTCTCTCTGACATCAGCAACTTCGCTGGAAATTAATTTGAGCATCAGTAATATGCCTGCAGGAATTGATTCTATATTTTTCAAAAACTATATTATGCAATTCCCAAGCTTCCTGAAATTTAAAGCCGGTGATTTGAATGCTTCAAATCAATTAGTTCTGAATGAAGGTTTCAAAGTTAAGACTGGCTTCAAAAAGATTTTGACTATCGAAAAAATTGATTTTGGGCCAAATGGATCAGATCTTACTAATGGTAACTTTGTTCTTAATGAGGCAGTTTCTATGAAAGGAAGTGCTTTTGTGAAGAGTTCCAATGTAAATTCGAGTGATGTTGCAAGTATTTCAATAAGCCCTTCAGTATCTATAGGAAGTATGACAGTAGGGATTATTGAGGCTCAGATTTCAACCTCAATAGCTCCTGTAACGCAAAGTCTTGCTTTGAATCTACCATCATTCTTGTCAGGCGGAAACAGTATTCTGGATATTGTAAATCCTGTTATGTCGCTGGAAATTGGCAACAGCCTTGGAATTCCAATGAGCATAGATTTAAGTCTGACTCCAAAGAAAAATGGTGCTGTAGTTGCTGATGGAACTATAAATACAACAATTGCAATTGCACCGGCAGCTATTCTAGGTCAAACAACCTGGAGCAGATACTGGATATCAAACTACTGCAAAAACTATTCAGCCGGTTTTGATACAATTAATGTTGCACTACAGAAACTGTTACGTTCAGTGCCCGATCAGGTTGAAATAAGTGCAACTCCAAGTATTACCGGTTTGAAACAAACAATTGATTTAGCATCAACTAAGAATGAAGTGAACCTGAAGTTTGCAGTTAACATTCCATTAAGTTTTGGAAAAGACTTCCAGTTACAATATAATGATACTATTGCTGATTTGCAAAAGTCTTTGGCTGATATTCTGAAAATGACTCATGCAATTGACATTATCGCTGTGGTTGAAAACTCCATTCCACTTGAATTATCGTTAGAGGCAACTCCATTAAATAGTGCTAAAGATCCAATCACTGGCGTTACAGTATCTTCACCCGATAAGATTAAATCGGGAAATGCTGATGGAACAGCTCAAACCAGTACGATTACAATCAGTTTAAAAGAATCAACAACTGATGCAATCAAACAACTCGACAAACTGATACTCAAGATTTCAGCTAAGAATAACAGTACTGTTGCCGGTATTCAGTTGAATGCAGATCAATATATCAGACTGGAATTGAAAGTTCGTCTGCCAAAGGGTGTTACTATATCGTCAACACCATCGGGAGCGCCACGAAAAAAATAGAAATGTTTTATTTAGAACATATTAAACAAAAAAATATCATAGTAAATAAAACTATAATTCATTATTAAAAATATACTTATGAAAAGGATAATAATTTCAATCAGCATACTGTTAGTTACACTTTCAAGTGTATATTCGCAAGGTGTACATTCAGTTTATTTTCTGAATGAGTGGAGTCAAAGACATACATTAAATGCCGCTTTTGCACCGGAATACGGTTATTTTTCATTACCGGTTTTGGGTGGAATTGAGTTAGGTGTCAACACCTCTATGGGACTTAACACGTTTATTTTTCCATATCAATCTCAGTTTGTAACATTTATGCACCCGAGTGTAGATGCTCAAACATTTATCAATGGTTTGAAACCAAATAACTACCTGAGACAGTCTTTAGAATTGAATTTGCTTTCATTCGGATTTTACACCAAGGAGAATAGTTTTTGGTCGTTTGATATTACCATGAAAGAGAATCTGAATGTAAATCTGCCAATTGATTTGTTCAGGTTTATGAAATTAGGTATGGCAAGTCCCACTGCGAATCTATATGATCTTAAGAATTTTGGTATTGAACAATCTAACATTGCACAAGTATCTTTGGGATATTCAAGAGATATTAATTCTCAGTTCAGAATTGGAGTAAATGCCAAAGTACTTGTCGGGTTGTCATCAGAAAGAATAAATTACAGTAAGTTTGACATTTCTTTATCGCAAAATAAATTTGAAATAAATGCGATAGGTGAATCTCTAGTTACAAATGGTTTTATCACTATGATACAAACAGATCCAAATGAGTACTTTAATTTTACAAATCCAAAACCGATTTTGGATATGTCAAAACTATCACAACCAGCCGGTATTGGTTTAGCTATTGATTTGGGTATTACTTATAAACCATTCAAAAACTTAACTCTTGCTGCCGCAATTAACGATTTAGGCTATATGAAGTGGAATGCAAGTTCAAATCAAATTGGCATTGCCTCAAGTGATGTCGTTTTCAATGGATTTAGCAATGTTGATGTAAGTAATGTAAACGTACAGGGTCAGATT
>CAZTDH010000253.1:0-3406 GCA_964612615.1 uncultured Paludibacter sp.
GGATGCGTGAAATGTTTAATTTGATTGCATTTGATAGTGGGGCGAAGGATAAGAGGAAGTGAGGGGGTAGTTATTGTTTGGTTGAATTATTCCGTACAAAGTATAGTTTAAATATACCTTAGGCGGAATAATTCAACTGAAAGTTTTAATTGGGACTGTAATTATGAATTGTTATCCAGTTGTCTTTTTTATTGCGAACTATATTTTCCGTATCAATTCACTCTTAATTATTTCATAAGCCTCTATCGGATCATACACTTCATCACTACGGAGCAACCCTCTTGTATCTCCAAGAAATTCGCTGTCTTGAATTTTTGCATCCATATTTAGCAAGAACTCTTTTTGACTTGGTGGATTTGTTACTACAAAATTCATGTATTCACGATAGCAATTAATAATTTCTTCAGTATTAAGCTCTTTTGCTTTAATAGCTTTGTATAGGTCGAATAGATCCCGACCTTTACGACGTTGATACAAAGCACGTAGTTTTGTCCCGAGTAATTCCTCTAGTTTATATGTCGTTATATCACAAACTCCTGAATACCATTGGGAATCTACTTTGAAAGATTTCTTCACCAAACCCAGTATATTGAAATGTTCCCTACAATTAGTTTCTACTTTAAGTCTTATAGGTAATACTGGTGATATTTCGGACTCGAAACGAAAAACAAGGGTATTATTGTTCGCTTTTTGCTTTATAACAGGTTTTCCAAGAAAAGAAAGTACTTCGCTTAATCTGATTATGGTTTCTTTTATTGGTTCCGACCTTATCTGAACCAGGTCTATGTCTTCTGAATACCGGGGTTGCGGTTGTAAGTATAATTTATGAAGAGCTGTCCCACCTCTAAAAGCTAAATGTGAAGAAAGAAATTCATCATTGAATATCTCGACTAATGCTCTACAAATAATTAAATCTTGCTCAACTTGAGCATTGCTATTCCAAGGAACAGTGTTAGACCATTCTAATATTGCTGATTCTGGTATCATTTATTTTGTTAAGTTGGTTTGTAAAAAGTTTATTTTTGTGACTCGGAAGAGTCAAATCACTCGTCAATTTCAATTTGTTCATTAATAATTATTTTCCATTTAGAGTTAATTTCGCAATCTTCTATTTCATTTTCGTTTTTCAATGGTATTTTTTGAAATGTACAACCGAAATATCTTGCCTTTGTAAGTAATAAATTGGCGGTATTATCTTGTTCCAATACCACTTCTAATATGTAGCCCATTCGTTGTATGGTGGATACTGGAACATTTTCAAAGTAATCTTTATTTAAATTTTCAAAGTTTAGCGATTCGGCTAGATCATTTAATATGGTTGAAACACGGTTTAATCCACCTATTTCTTTTTGATAGGTAATCAAATCAGCTGCTGTTAATTCTTTAGAAGAAACCTGTACATATCCGGTTTCGGTTTTAAGCGAAATACACAAAGTGTTGACGATCTTCTTCTTATTTAGAAATATAACTCGAGTTCCTTTCTTGTTTGTATTTCTTAGAGCTGGAGATTCGGCTATTACAAAGAAATCTTGCGGTTGTTGGTGGGCTGCACCATGAAATGCAGCAGCACTAAGCAGACCGACATAATACGAGCGATTAAGATATTTCATTAAATGATCCATGTACAACTCCGGTGGAACTATTTTTCTTGAAGCATATTTCAGCGGTACTATTACGTAAAAACCTTTCCATATAGACACAATGCTTCCTTTGTTTGCTAAGCGATTAAGCGAATTCCTAAGGGAAATTTCACTTTGCAATGGGAATATATTTGTAACCTCTTGTCGGGAGAATGTTATAATTCCTCTTTTTTGAAGGTTCTCAATCCAATCTTTTACTTTGAGCAATTTTTCAGGGTTCATAGTTTTATAATATTTTGTTTGCGAAAATACACATTTTTCGGTGAATATCGCAAATGAAATATGATTTTATTCTGATGTTGGTTTGAAAGCATTTAAAACTTTTTTAAAGCAACTTCATATCATAGTTGTTTTCGGACCTAATATTCAGCAGAAATTGTAAAGGTAATCGACAAAAACCCGATTATCTATACAAATTCTGCTATTGATAGTTTGTTTTGATGCTCCATAATATACTATTAATATAGATTCAGGGACTAAACTAAACCATCTGTCAAGGTATTATCCCACCGACTTCTTAATTCCCATTTGATATCCGTCTCCAAACTTTTCTTTCAAAGCTTTCATATCATCACTCACTTTCAAATCAAGAATTTTGGCATAATGCTGTGTTGTATGCAGATTCTTATGTCCAAGCATCTTTGATACGCTTTCAATAGGAACGCCATTTGTGAGCGTGACAGTTGTGGCAAAGGTATGACGAGCAATGTGAAAAGTCAATTCTTTATGAATGCCGCAAAGGTCAGCTATTTCCTTTAAATAGGAATTCATCTTTTGATTGCTTAGAATAGGCAACAAACGTTCCTGGTTGACTGCTTGTGGGTGGTTGCGGTATTTGTCAAGGATAGCAGACGAAATGGGTAATAATGGAATGTTGGAACGTGTATCTGTTTTGGTTCGGTTAATGAAAATCCAACGTTCCCCATCTACTCCTAATGCAATATTAGTGCGTTTTAGCTTTTTCACATCAGCATAAGCTAAACCGGTGAAGCAACTGAACAGGAAAATATCTTTTACCTGGTTGAGACGTTCTGTTGCAAATTCTTTATTGAACATGGTTTCAATTTCATCCTGAGATAAAAATGCCCGTTCAACTTCGACCATCCTACTTTTGTAATTTATAAACGGATTACGATCAAGCCAGCCGTTGGCTATACAGATACGGATAATCTTGCCGAAATTCTTGATATACTTTGATGTTGTATTTTGGCAGCAATTGCATTTGGTCTTTAGATAAAACTCATAACTTGTAATAAATTCATGGTCAACTTTGCGAATATCAATGTCGGAAACTTTATATTTCCATTTGATAAAGTCAAGAGTGTGTTTGAGTGAAGTTTCATAGCGAACATGTGTTGCAGCTGCAAAATCTTTTCCTATCAGAGCTTTTACTTCATTATTGTGATTCTGAAAAATGGCAATGAGCATGTGGCTGCGTTTTTCAATGCCTAAAATCTTGTTACGCATGTTTTCAGCATTGACTAAATCATCATTCCTAATGAGCTGTTGCTGATAATCATAAACTTTAGATTTAAGCGTGTCCAGATAAGAATTTGTTGCTTTCGCTTCAGCACTCGTGCCTTTCATTCGATTACCTTCAACTGACCACTTGTCAGAAGGAGTAAATCGTTTTGTACTAAATTCAATACGTTCGCCGTTGACTGTAACTCGAATAAAGATGGGTAATAATCCATCAACATTGGTTTTTGTTCTCTTTACGAAAAAGAGAATGGATAGTTTTGTGTTCATTGTGGTAACCTTTAAAA
>CAZTDH010000254.1:0-3401 GCA_964612615.1 uncultured Paludibacter sp.
ATGTGAATTATCTGTTTAACGACAAAAATGTTGGTTACGGTGCCGCTCATAATATAGCCATTCGTCAAACCATTGAACAAAATATCCCCTATCATTTGGTTGTGAATCCTGATATTTCTTTTGACTATACAATTTTGCGGAAAATTGTGGATTTTATGGATTCCAATCCTGAAATCGGACATTTAATGCCTAAAGTCTATTATCCAACAGGTGAAATTCAATATCTCTGTAAATTACTACCAACGCCTTTCGATTTAATATTTCGGAGATTTCTTCCTCAGTCGTGGACAAAAAACAGAATGGAGAAATTTGAACTTCAAAGTTCAGGTTACAATCAAATTATGGATGTTCCTTATCTGTCGGGTTGCTTTATGTTTTTGCGAACGGAAGGTTTAAAAAAGGTGGGAGTGTTCGATGAACGGTTCTTTATGTATCCCGAAGATATTGATTTGACACGCCGCATTCACCGCCAATTCCGAACAGTATTTTATCCCGAAATTAGTATTATTCACCATCATGCCCGTGATTCATACCTGAATCTGAAGATGTTATGGATTCACACAACTAACATGATTCGGTATTTCAATAAATGGGGTTGGATTTTTGACAGCGAGCGAAAAATAATTAATAAAAATACGCTTAATCAATTTAAATAATGATACTTTTGCATTCGTAAAATCATTATTTCTATCCTATGAATTTCAGTCTACTTCAAATTGCAAGTGCCTTTATGGTGCTTTTTGCCATCATTGATATTTTGGGTTCAATACCTATTATTCTTAATATCAAACAGAAAGGAATGAGTGTTCATTCGTTTAGTGCGAGTGCTGTCGCTTTTGTTATTTTAGTTGCTTTTTTGTTTGGAGGTGAAGGTGTGCTCCATCTTTTCAATGTTGATATTCAGTCGTTTGCAGTGGCTGGGGCAATTATTGTTTTTATTTTTGCTGTAGAAATGATTTTGGATGTTGAGATTTTCAGGAACAAAGGTCCTGAAGGTGGCTCAGCTATTATTCCGATTGCATTTCCGCTAATTGCCGGTCCAGGCTCATTCACCACGCTTCTTTCGTTGAGGGCCGAATATGCAACTGAGAATATCATCGCTGCACTGATTCTCAATATGATATTTGTTTTTATCGTGTTGAAATCAACTTCAAAAATTGAGAAAATAATAGGGGAGGGTGGAATTTATATTCTTCGTAAATTCTTTGGAATTATTTTGTTGGCTATTGCCGTGAAATTATTTACAACCAATATTGGATCATTGTTATAATTCTCTAATATGTATTAAAAAAACGCTTACTGAGTTAGTTCAGTAAGCGTTTTTTTGTATTAAATATTCAAAATATACTATTCCAGTACTTCATTATCGTGCATTTCTTTCATAAATGTCACAAAATCGTTTTTACGGTCGGAATCCATCCATTCCAGACTGCGGCGTGGGTGAGCATTCAAAGCGCCGGAAATCAGATATGGAATGTGATATCCCCAGTCAATTTCTTTTTGCATGGGGTGAACATAGTCCTGAATTACCTGCAATAAAGGTAGTAAGCGATATTTTGGATTTTTCAGGAAAGCAATCAAAATTTCAATCGGGCAATTACCGGCACCACGACCAAGACCCATCAATGTGGCATCAAGCATAGTACAGCCTTCCATAATGGCGGTATAAGTGTTAGACATAGCCATTTGCATATTATTATGAGCGTGTATTCCGATTTCTTTACCGGGCAAAGCTGCCATATACTTACGAACTAAATGTTGAATAGACTCCACATACATACTACCGAAACTATCTACCGCATAAAATGTTTTTACGCGTGAAGCTGCAATGTCTTTCAATGCTTCGTCCAGTTCATGTTCGTTTACTGTAGAAACAGCCATAAGATTGATACAAACTTCGTAACCTTTGTCTAAACAATGATGAGCTAATGCCACAGCTTTATCTACCTGATGCACATAACAAGCTACCCGAATCATATCTAACAAACTGTCGGAAGCCATTGGTATATCGTCCAAATCGATACGACCTATATCAGCCATAGCCGACAATTTCAGATTGGTTTCATTTTTGCCGACAATGCGTTCCAGATCTTTTTGATGACAGAACTTCCAGGGACCCATTTCTTTGCGGCTGAAAGCTTTTTCGCTGCTCAGATAGCCGATTTCCATATAGTCCACCCCCGCTTCGACACAGGCGTTGTAAACACCACGAACAAAATCGTCCGAAAACTGCCATTTATTCATCAATCCACCGTCGCGCACGGTGCAGTCCATTACTTTAATTTCTTGTTTGTACATGATATATAATTTCCAATTGTTTAATTTCCAATTTACCAGTCAACTAATCAACTAGTTTCTTTTTTCCAATATCTCCAGTTCTTTTCCAATATTGTGTTCCACCAAAAAACGGTAAATTTGTTCGAAGGTTTCTTTGTCGAGTCCATGTTCCTGAGCCCATTCGCCACGGGCTTTGATTACATGATTTTTACGATCCTGAGCAATGACACTTTCTACGTCATTTTTGTACTTTACAATTTCACTGACGTATTTGAAACGCAATCCAAAAAGGGCAATAATTTCTTTGTCAATCAAATCTATTTGATGACGTATTTCTTCTTTAGAGCTACATTCGGAGGGCGATTTTTCTAATTTCAAAATGGAGAATATTAGGTTTTGTAAATGAATTGCACAAAAATAACGTTTTTGTTTCGGTTTTTAAAATATAAAACCTTAATAAGTTTCAAATTGACGTTTTTTCACCACTAAGACACTGAGAACACTAAGTCTAACAATGAAAAAAACAGCCGGTGATTTGAATCTACTTCAAATCACCGACTTATTGTCAACTCTCAACTGACAACTGTCAATTAAAGTAGTTCCACGCTTCGTTTCACAAAATTGGCTAATGCTTCACCTTTCAGCATATTGTTTGCCAGCAGTGCCAAATCAATCAACTGACGAACTTGTTTATTATCATTCGCAAATGATTTTAAAACAGCTTTTTTCTTATCGGTCAGCTCCTGAATTTGTTTTTCCAACTCTTCAACCTGTTCTTTTTCGGCAGCAGGAATCTCTTCGTCTTTTTTGCCTTTCTGATTGTCTTTCAAAACTGCTTTTTCGCTTTCAGCAAGAGCCAGTTCATTTACATAAGGTGCAATTGCCTGTCCACATGCGGTTTCTTCATCAGCCAGTAATTTTTCAATTACCGGATGTGCGGTATTTACCACCAAATTGTAGCTATCAGGCATTTCGCCATAAAAACTCATCATGCCACCCTGCAATGCCGACATTTCTTTCATGCGGCGCATAAACTCGTTTTGAGTTACAAAAACGGGATTTGAGGTTGGAGCAAGTTGCTCGAAAGTTACAATAAAGTTGGTTTTATCCAATGCCGGAATCTG
>CAZTDH010000255.1:0-3362 GCA_964612615.1 uncultured Paludibacter sp.
TTTACAATCATTTTTAATAAGTGTATTGTTTGTTTTATTCATTCAGTGATAAACATAACTTTTCAAACAACCTGTAAGAGAAAATGTTTAATATCCGCAGTACAAATTACAGTCGCCAAAAAATTATCTTTATCTTTGTTCCTGTTTTCAATATGTAGTTATAGAATTAATTAAAAACTCACATATTCAATCTTTTACACTTTGTATTAAAGATAAAGTTACAAAGTCTAGTGTTTAAAATTAAAACGCAAAGAGCGCAAAGAAAAATTTAATACAATCAATAAATTAAATACATCCGCAAGGAACGCAAAGAGAAAAACTTAAAAGTTTTTCTTGGCGTCTTAGCATCTTAGCGACTTTGCGTTGAAAAAAATTGCAACTAACTATTGTGTTTAAAAACAATACTAATTCTGGATGAAAAATTTCAACAACATAGGACTTTATCTGTCCAACACTTCCAATAAAAAGCAAATTATCAGGCTGATAATGGATAATCAGTTTCTGCAACACTATATCGATTTAAGTACGTTGAAAGGCACACTTCATTCCACTATTACCATTGAGAAGCTGGTTGATGAAGAACTTCGTCACGACCGGTTTGTGATTCAAACTGCCGGGAATAAAAGTCTGCAATCCATGTCGAGCGGTCAGCAAAAAAGGTCGCTACTCTCCTACCTCATTGCTCAATATCAGGGTTATATGGTGCTCGATGATGTGTATAGCAATATTGATAAGGAAACACAACTTGCCATAACCAAATCGCTTACAGAGCTTTCGGAAACTACCGTTCTGATTCAGCTTTTCTTCCGCAAACGGGATGTGTTACCCTGTATGGATACAATTCTTTCAGTCAATGAGCGGAATGAAATTGTGGAAGAACAAACTATTGCTGAATTTATAAATGCGGATAAAAATCAGGGAAATGTATCACATCACTTTACACTACCCAAGCAATATGCTGAAAATCATGTAGATGTTGACCCGCTGATTCAATTGAATTCTATTTCGGTTCGCTACGGCGAAAAAGAGGTACTGGATAAGGTAAGCTGGGAAATCCGCAAAGGGGAATTCTGGCAACTGGTCGGGCCAAACGGTTCGGGGAAAAGCACGCTTATCACCATGATTAGCGGCGATAATCCCAAAGCGTATGGGCAGGATATGACCCTTTTCGGACGAAAAAAAGGATCGGGCGAAACAATCTGGGATATCAAACGACAGATTGGTTATTTCACGCCCTCCATGATAAATCAGTTTACCCGCAATGACTCTGTGGAAAATATGATTATTTCGGGGCTAATGGACTCAGTCGGGTTATATACTGTCCCCAGCGAAATGCAGAAAGACATGGCCAAAGCATGGATTGAGATGCTCGGACCATCGTTTCGCAACAAATCGTTTCAGAGTCTTTCCATTGGTCAGCAACGCATGGTGATGGTAGCACGTGCCATGGTGAAACACCCGCCACTGCTTATCCTCGACGAGCCGACCATCGAACTGGACGACGAAAACAGCCGGCTGTTTATCGACATGGTCAACGCCATTGCTGCCGAAAAACAGTTAGCCATCATCTATGTTTCGCATCGAGACGAAGAAGACCTGAAGCCTGAGCGCATTTTTGAACTTGTAAAGGCTGAGAAAGGATATACGGGAATTGTTAAGAAGCAAGTGTCGCAGTTAACAGTAAGCAGTAAGCATGTTAACAGTTGACAGTTAATAGTTGGCAGTGGCAGTGTTAGTAAGTAAATAGTTTCATTTTCAAATCAACATATTTTCAAATCGTCTCATTTTCAAATTAATTTACACCATGTTAATCATTGCTATTTCATTTATTTTTGCCGCCTGTATTTTGTACAGCGTGGGTGTATGGGCAGAGAAAATCAGCAAAAGGCTTAAAAGCTGGCACGTTGTCGTTTTTTGGATTGGTTTAATTTGTGATACCATCGGCACAGGTGCTATGAGCAAGCTCGCCGGGTCAATCATTCAGTTTAATATTCACGGACTGACAGGTTTGTTGGCAATTATTCTGATGTTATTTCATGCCGTTTGGGCTACCAGTGTAGTTATGAGGAAAGACGAAAAAATGATTCTTCAATTCCACAAATTCAGCATCGTGGTTTGGATTATATGGCTGATTCCCATGCTTTCGGGTATGATATTGGGTTCGAACGTGTGATTTTCTTTGGGTTTTAGCCACATCAGACCTTATAAATTGTTATATTTGCAATAAAAAGATTTCCGATGAAATTTACTCCTGAAAAATACAGAATTGCTGACGAGCCGATGAAACCATTTATTGACCCTGAGGAAATATGGGGTTACATTAATAAAACTGTTTCCGGAAAAGAAAAAGTACGGGAAATAATTTCAAAATCATTAGCCAAAAACCGTCTGAATCTCGAAGAAGTGGCTGTTTTGGTCAATACCGACGATGCCGGACTGATTGAAGAGATTAAAGAAGGCGCCCGAACGCTGAAACGCAACATTTACGGGAATCGGATTGTACTTTTTGCTCCGCTTTACATCGGAAATCAGTGCTCCAACAATTGTACGTATTGCGGATTTCGCTCCTCAAACACCGAGGCTGTTCGGAAAACCCTTTCCGATGAAGAGATTGTTAGTGAAATAGAAGCACTGGAAGATAACGGACAGAAACGGCTCATTCTGGTTTACGGAGAACATCCGCTTTACACGCCTGAATACATTGCCCACACCGTAAAACTGGCTTATTCCATAAAAAAAGGCAATGGTGAAATCCGCCGTGTCAATATCAATGCTGCTCCGCTGGATATTGAAGGTTTCAAAACCGTGAAAGAAGCATCCATTGGAACTTATCAGGTTTTTCAGGAAACTTACCATCCCGATGCCTATAAAAACTATCATCTATTCGGTAAAAAATCGGATTACGAATACCGGCTGACATCGCTGGATCGGGCTCAGGAAGCCGGAATTGACGATGTGGGTATTGGTGCTTTGTTTGGATTGTACGACTGGCGTTTTGAAGTGCTGGCACTGGTTCGGCACACCAATCATTTGGAAGCCTGCTACAATGTGGGACCACACACCATTTCGTTTCCGCGGGTAAAGGAAGCTTCCACGCTGGATATAAGTCATCAGTATTTTGTGGACGATGCTGATTTCACAAAGTTGGTTGCCATTCTCCGACTAGCTGTGCCATACACCGGCATGATTCTTACCGCCCGCGAACCGGCTCATCTCCGTGATGAAATTATTCAGTTTGGTGTTTCGCAAATTGATGGCGGAACAAAGATAGAGCTGGGTAGTTATTCCGACGAACAGCTTCACCAAAGCAACCTGAATAAAGGCCAGTTTCAGATAAACGACGACCGCTCGCTGAACGAAAT
>CAZTDH010000256.1:0-3350 GCA_964612615.1 uncultured Paludibacter sp.
TTTTTATATTTGCTCAGAGATAAAATGAAGGAAAATCCTAATTTTGTGGAAGAAAATCTGAACGATTTATGTGCTTCGCTTCAGGCTACCGTTGTGGATATTCTGATGAATAAGCTTCGCAAAGCAACTTCGGATTTAAAAATAAATCAGGTGGCCGTTGCCGGTGGAGTTTCGGCTAATTCGGCTTTGCGTCAGTCATTTCTTGATCATGGTCAAAAGTATGGCTGGAAGGTGTATATTCCTCCATTCGCTTTTACAACCGATAATGCAGCCATGATTGCCATAACCGGATATTTCAAATATCAGCAAAACGATTTTTGTTCAATTGAAGAAGTGCCTTTTGCACGGGTTTCTAATAAATTCTAACTAACCCCTAATCCTCTAAAGAGGACTTTAAGATATGCAGTTACATAAGATTAAATTGCCTGAAAAGCTCGAACCATTCAGAGGTGTCATAATATTTGCTGTAGTTTTGTTATTGTCAAACTTTTTTTGGAAGTATAATGTACTTGGAGATGAAGATACATCGGGTGACAATACTGTAACATTTTGGGGAAACGATATCTCAATTCCTTTTAATTGGATGGCTCATCATGTGGCGGGAGTTTGTTATTCTATTCTACATTCGCTGGATTCAGCTGTTAGTCTGGATAGCGTGAGAAACGTTTTTCATTACCCAAATAGTAATCGTGTTCAGATAGTTTGGGCTTGTACCGGAATGAAACAAGCTTATATTTGCTTTTGTATCATGGCATTCAGCCGTGGCCCATGGAAAAAGAAATTATGGTATGTCCCGCTGACTTTACTGACTGTTTACCTGATTAATATATTTAGGATAAGCTTTATTGTGGCTACTATTGAAAATCATCCCGGCTGGTTTACTTTTCTTCATTTGTATTTATTTAAATATGCATTTTATGGTATTATTTTCTTGATGTGGGTGTTTTGGGAAGAAAAAATGGTTGGAAAAACAAAAGTTGTAACAAAAGAGACAACCTAATTGAATCAATATTCTTTACTTTTCTCGCCTCTTAATACCCGTAATCCACTCATGGCCAATGCCTCCATCTCGTCTTCGCCGGGATATACTGCCACTTTAACCATAGGTGAAATCATTTTCTTGATATATTCCACAATATAAAGGCTGTAGGCAATGCCACCGGTAAGAATAACCGCATCGGCTTCGCCATGTAAAACAGCCAGCATGGAACCAATTTCTTTAGCTACATTATAAGCCATAGCCTCCAATACCAACGTGGCATGTTCGTCGCCCATAACCGCTTTTTTTTCAGCCACCAATTCTTCGTTTATGCCCAAATGTGCCATCAGACCTCCATTTCCAACCAACATTTTTTTAATTTCCTCGTGGGTATGTTTACCGCTAAAACACAATTCTACCAGTTGACCGGCATCCAACGTTCCGGCGCGCTCGGGTGAAAATGGACCATAGCCATCCAAACCCTGATTGGAATCAATTACTTTGCCATTTTTGTGAGCTGCCACCGAAATTCCACCGCCCAAGTGTGCAATAACCAGTTTCAGTTTTTCATATTGAGTGCCGTTGGCAGCTGCATATTTACGTGCAATGGCTTTATGGTTTAGCGCATGAAACTGCGATTTTCGGGGCATTTGCGGCAAACCACTCACACGTGCCACATCCTGGTATTCGTCCACCACAATCGGATCGGCAATAAACGCCTGACAATCATGGATATTTTCGGCAATTTCACGGGCAATAATTCCACCCAGATTGCTGGCATGTTGAGCTGTGTGTTGCGATTTTAAATCATCTATAAGTTTATCATTCACTTTGTACACACCCGATTCCAATGGACGAACCATTCCACCTCGCCCCACCACAGCTGATAAATCGGATAAATCAATTCCGTCATTTTTCAGATAGTCAAGCATCAGATTTTTTCTGAATTCTAGTTGATCGAACAGCGTTTTGTATGGTTTCAACTCGTCGGCCGAATGACGAATAGTATGTAAACAAACTAAGGTTTCATCCTCATATACAGCGAATTTAGTTGAAGTAGAGCCGGGGTTCACAGACAGTATTTTATACATAATCTACGATAGTTAATTGAGTGAGTTTTATAAATACAAAGATATAGTATTGAATGGAGATTTATTATATTTATGCAGATAATATTTAATAAATTTCAAAGTGCTTTTAGCAAATACACTCTGTCTGATTCCTCCCTGATTATCTATTAATCTATAAATATACTTTTTTTTTGTGGCTTACAGACACGGAGCGAATAGCCTTCGGCAGGGACACTGAGCAGCTATCAATTACAACTATTAACTACCAACTATAAACTAAAAGGAAATGACACGAGTAAAATGATTTGATGTAATAACAGGTAGTGTCGGAAGTGTATCGTTTTATACACGTAAGGGAAGTACTGATGTGTTTGCACGCACCAAGTCAGGGCTTTCGAAGAAATTACCCGCAACGGTTGTAAGAGAAAATGAATCGACTATTTTGTCAATCAGTCAATATCTTGGAAGTATGATTCTCTCTCAGGTCTCTGATTGTCTTTGTAATGAAAAGTCTAGGTATTATTTTACGGCTTCCAGCGCTTTTTCGATAGCTTTCTTTATTCCGTCGGGGTTTTTACCACCGGCCGAAGCAAAGAATGGTTGTCCGCCACCGCCACCCTGAATTTCTTTGGCAGCATCGCGGGCAATGTTTACGGCATTCAATCCACCTGTCACTAAGTCATCCGAAATCAGAATGGTTAGCGATGGTTTGCCATCGAATACGCATCCTGCAACGAAGAATAATTTTTCGCTCACCACATTACGAATCTGAAATGCCAGCGTTTTTACAGCATCTGCAGGCAATTCGGCATCAACCTGAATAACCTTAACACCATTTATTTCTTCGGCTTCTTCAATAAGAATATCGCGCAGGTTCATGATTTTTTCGTGCATAAAGTTTTCAACACGTTTCTTCAAATCTGCATTTTCTTCAATTGATTTCTGAATAGCTGACATCAAATCGGGTGTGTTATTGAAAAACTCACGGGCATCAGCAATGAAATCCTGTTGTTCGTCGAGCAATTTTTCAACGCCTTTTGCAGAGATGGCCTCTAAACGACGGATTCCGGCTGCTATCGAAGTTTCAGCAACAATACGAACCATACCAATCTCGCCGGTAGCTTGTACGTGCGTTCCACCACAAAGCTCGGTAGACGTGCCAAACTGAATAACACGAACTGTTTCGCCGTATTTTTCGCCAAACAAAGCCATAGCTCCCATAGACTGTGCTTCGGCAATCGGGGTATCGCGCATTTCGTTCAACGCGTAGTTTTCGCGAATTTTGCGGTTAGCAATAGCTT
>CAZTDH010000257.1:0-3346 GCA_964612615.1 uncultured Paludibacter sp.
AAAAAAATGAAAAAGTTTTACGAAATAATATCACTGGTATTTCAGCCTTTGCTGATGCCTACTTACGCCATGATTCTATTAATGAATATGGATATTTTCTTGCCATTGGCACTATTTTGGCGCTCGGTAGCTATCGTTGGAACAATGCTTTTTACAGGAGTTTTTCCGGCAATTCCTATTTTAATGATGATGAAACGCGGTGAAGTAAACGACTTGTTTATTTCCAAAAAAGAAGAGCGCACTATGCCCTACCTTTTCTCATTTATGGCTTATGTTTTCTGGGCACTTTTTATGTGGCGGACGCTTCAGTTCCCTACATTTATAGTAGCCATGGGAATGGGCTCGGCACTTTCCATTTTTGTGATTATTTTCATTAATCTAAGATGGAAAATAAGTGCTCATGCTGCCGGAATGGGTGGTTTTTGCGCATCAATTTTCGGAGTTTGTTACCGCACGGCGATAAATCCGGTTTGGCTGTTCGTGATCGTTCTATGTATTTCGGGTTTAGTAGCACTTTCGCGCCTCGAACTGAAAGCGCACACTCCGGCACAGGTTTTAGCCGGCTTTTTAATTGGCTTTGCCATGGTATTTACACCAAGTTTCTTTTTTTAGATATTAGCTCCCTTCGGGTGCGATATTAGTAGATATTTGCTTCGCGATATTAAATTTGATATTAATATAATATAAACCAGGACTATAGACATTTGACTATAGACTTTAACTCCAAAAAGAATGATAACGATAGACCAGCTGAAAAATGTGTTGGAACGCGAGTCCGCGTTGAGGAGGTATCTTTGACGTCGATACGAAATTGATCCAAATAGAAGAAGAAGATTTACGCACGCAGGTTCCGGGTTTTTGGGACGACACCAAGGCTGCCGAAGTACAAATGCGTAAAGTGAAAGAGTTGAAAAACTGGGTGCTGGGCTACAATGCTGTGAAATCGGCTGCCGATGAACTTCAGTTGACCTACGATTTTTACCGCGAAGAAGTAACCACCGAAGAAGAAGTAGACGAAGCGTATCGTCATGCATTGGAACTGATTGAAAACCTCGAAATGAAAAACATGCTTTCGCACGAGGAAGATCAACTGGGTGCTGTAATTAAAATTGTAGGTGGTGCTGGTGGTACTGAAGCGCAGGACTGGGCATCTATGCTTTTCCGCATGTACCAGCGTTGGTGCGAACGTCAGGGTTACAAATGTGAGATTACAAACTTACTGGATGGTGAAGAAGCCGGAATAAAAACGGTAACTATGCAGATTGAAGGCGAAATGGCATACGGATATCTGAAAAGTGAAAATGGTGTTCACCGCCTGGTGCGCGTTTCTCCTTTCAACGCTCAGGGTAAACGTATGACCTCTTTTTGTTCTGTGTATGTTGTTCCGCTGGTGGATGATACCATTGAGATTGAAGTCAATCCAGGCATGTTGACCTGGGATACTTTCCGCTCGTCGGGAGCAGGTGGTCAGAACGTGAACAAGGTGGAAACAGGTGTACGTCTGCATTATAAGTTTACCAATCCGGTAACGAATCTCATGGACGAAATTGTGATTGAAAATACAGAAAGTCGCTCGCAATTTGGCAATAAAGACAATGCTATCCGCTTGCTGAAATCGCAACTCTACGAACTGGAACTGGAAAAACGTCGTGCTGCATCTGCAGTAGTCGAAGCCGGTAAGAAGAAAATTGAGTGGGGTTCGCAAATCCGCAGCTACGTATTCGACGACCGCCGCGTGAAAGATCACCGCACAAATTATCAGACTTCGAACGTAAACGGAGTGATGGACGGCGATATCGATGCATTTATCAAAGCCTATTTGATGGAATTTCCAGATTAAAACTATAGGCATGAATTTATTACAAACAAGGTATCTTTCTGATTGTTTATGACGTCAGATAATACCTTGTTTTTTTATGTTCAATAACATGAATACTTAATAGTGGAAACCGCATAATTTCCATTAATTTTGTCCCGAAATTAATAACTGTACAAAGTACAATTAAAAAACATAAAAATATGACTGTTCAAGAATTAAAAGTAGCTTTCGAATCGGCTTACGGAAAAACCGCTGAAGCCGTTTATTTCTCACCGGGTCGCGTAAACCTGATTGGCGAACACACCGACTATAATGGTGGTTCAGTATTTCCATGCGCATTAAGTTTTGGCACCTATTTGTTGTTGGCCAAAAACGACAAAAAAGCAATGAACTTCAAATCGTTGAATCAACCTGAAATCATTTCACTTGGTTTTGACCAACTGACTACTCCGCTTGATAAATCATGGGTTAACTATCCACTGGGTGTTATCGCTCAGTTCGTAAAACGTGGTGTTGCTATCACTGAAGGTTACGATATTTTGATTTGGGGTAATGTTCCTAACGGTGCAGGACTTTCTTCGTCGGCTGCATTGGAAGTGGTAACAGCTTTTGCCTTCAACGATCAATTGGGAACTGGCTTCAACCGAACAGTATTGGCTCAAATTGGTCAAAAATCAGAACACGAATTTGCTTTGGTAAATTGCGGTATCATGGATCAGTTTGCTTCGGCCAATGGTGCAAAAGACCACGCTATTCACCTGAATTGCGATACATTGGAATTCGAGTTAGTTCCTGTGAAACTTGAAGGCGTAAAAATTCTTATCTCAAATACGCACAGTCCACACAAACTGGATTCAGGTGCTTACAACCAACGTGTAGCTGAATGTAAATTGGCTGTTGAACAATTGAACACTGTTCGTCCGTTGAAATACCTGGCTGAATTGACCGAAGCTGAATTCAAATCAATCGAATCGGCAATTACTGATCCGGTAGCTAAAAAACGTGCCCGTCACGTTGTGGGTGAAGTTCAACGTACTTCTGACGCTGTAAAAGCATTGAAAGCAGGCGACTTGACATTGTTCGGACAATTAATGAATGCTTCTCACGTTTCATTGCGCGACGACTATGAAGTTACCGGTCCTGAATTGGATACAATGGCTGCCGAAGCCTGGAAAATCGATGGCGTTATCGGTTCACGTATGACCGGTGGTGGTTTTGGTGGATGTACTGTTTCGTTAGTAAAAGACGAAGCTATCGACACATTTATCAAAGAAGTAGGCGCTGCTTACGAAGCTAAAATCGGCATCAAACCTGAGTTCTACATTGCTGAAATAGGCGACGGAGCGTGCAAATTATAATTCATAATTAGTAATTCATAATGCATAATTTTGTCAATAACTGACGCATAATTAAGTTCTTAATTATGAATTGTGCATTATGAATTATGTATTAATATAAAGTATGAAAACAGTAAAAGAATTAGAAATAGAATTGAACGGTAAACCGGTATCGCTTTACACTTTGTTC
>CAZTDH010000258.1:0-3328 GCA_964612615.1 uncultured Paludibacter sp.
CGGGAATATTTTTGATTGCATCCAATGCATCAGCCGGGCAAGCTGCCAGTCCAACCGACGAAAGCAATTCGAAACAATTCACGTCATCGCCAATATAAGCCACTTCGGCAAGCGTAATTCCTTCTTTCTCACAGATTTCCTGCACCGAAGCCAGTTTTCCACCTTCCCGTTTTCCCTGATACAAATAATCAAGTTTCAGTTTATTAAAACGGCGTTCCACCATTTTTGTATTTTCGGAAGTGATGATGCCGGTTTTTATTCCTTTTTCACGAATTAGCTGTAATCCCATGCCGTCGTGTGTATTGAATTTTTTCAATTCGTCGCCCGCTTCAGAATAATACATTCCGGCATCGGTTAATACACCATCCACATCGGTTAGGAAAAGCTTAATATTAGTCAGTAGTTGGTAGTCAGTAGTTGGTAGCATTGCGCTTATAGTTTGCTGCTTACTGCTTACTGTTAACTGCTTAGTTATGTTATCAATCGCAATTGCCTGCTCCAATATTTCCCGGATTTTCGATAAATGAATCTGATTTGGTCCATCGCTGAAAGCGTGGTCGGGGTCGGGATGTACTTCGGCAAAAATAGCATCGACACCAACTGCCAGAGCTGCCCGCATTAAATATGGAACCATTTCACGGTTACCACCGGTTGAAGTGCCTTGTCCGCCCGGTTTCTGAACAGCGTGTGTGGCATCAAAAACCACCGGATAACCATAACTTCGCATTTCTACCAATCCGGTCATATCCACAATCAGATTGTTATAGCCAAAGCTGGAACCACGTTCGCAAAGTAAAATATTTTCATTGCCCGAATCACGAAGTTTGTCAATCACATTTTTCATGTCCCAGGGTGCCATAAACTGACCTTTTTTCACGTTGACAATTTTGCCGGTTTTTGCAGCAGCAATCAACAAATCGGTTTGACGGGAAAGAAAAGCCGGAATTTGCAGCATATCAGCCACTTCGGCTACCGGAGCGCATTGCCATGTTTCATGAACATCGGTTACAATCGGTAAATCAAGTTCAGTTTTAACGCGTTGAAGGATTTCCAAACCACGCTTCATACCCAGTCCGCGGGGAGCTTTTACCGAAGAGCGGTTGGCTTTATCAAAGGAAGATTTGAAAATAAGATGAATGCCCAGGTCCTGGCAGATTTCTTTGAGTGTGCCAGCCACTTCCATAATCATTTCTTCCGACTCAATGGCACAGGGACCGGCGATTAAAACAAATCGGCAGTTACCACCAATATCAAAACGGTTAAGAACGTTTATTTTGTGAGTTTCAAACATTGTTTCAATTTTCAATTAAATAATTTTCAATTAGCAATTTAAAATTTATTGGAAATTAGCACATTGAAAATTGGAAATTAATTTGTGTATACTCTTACCCAATCAACCTTAATATGACCGGTAGTTCCGTGCTGTTTCTCTGTAATAAATGAATTGAAAGCCAGATACATTTCCTTAGCCGGGATGTTGCTCGCGGTTCGATACACTTCAAGATTGTTAATTTTCCAGATCAGTTCTTTTTCTGTCCATATTAAGGTGAAAATATGGTATTGATGGGTATTCAGACCTGTAATTTTTATTCCGTCAAAAATATTCAGGTTGGCATTGCCAATATTTATTTTCTTCCCGTCGAAATGGAATATTTTGACATTCGGAAGTTTGTCGTCGGCACCAAGCCAGAAAGCATGATTCAGATTTCCCGAACAACGTATTTTAGCACGGAAAACTCCGTATTTCTGACGAAATTTTTCGGCAGTTTGCAAGACATCCGCCGTGTAATGAAATTCCTTTTGAATAAAACCTTTTTGCGAATGCCAGGCGCGTGTTTTTACTTTCTCGCGTCTTGTTTCCAGTTTCAGAATACCTTCAACCACCGACACGTTTTTGCCGGAATTATTAGCCTGCTTTTCGTTTGCAAAAGAGTGATCTTCAATCAGATTGGCACTTTTATAATGAAATCCGAAGTTCCAGTGCGATTTATCCAGCGTATTCCATTCAAACTCATCCTGAAAAGTCAGTTTCAGGGTGCGATATTTTTCAAAACGTTCGGGTTTTTCATTTTCATAAAAAACAATATCAGCATTTTTTACTAATTCGTAAAAACGTTCCTGTTTTACAAATTCGGGCGTGCTGTGCCAACGTTTTTCATTAGCCCAAAACTCGTTTGATTTTATAAACTCAGGCATTGCTACTTTTAACTTCAATTCCTCGTATTCTTTGATTATAAAGGAATTATGAAAGCGCGTGTAGGTTTTAAAAGCTTTCGATTTCTCATAGGCTTTCATTTTTTGAAGCAATTCGGAAGCTTTTACTTTCTTTTTATCGCCCAACAATTCGTATTCGGCTGTGGCTTTAAAATTCTGGTATTGCATCAGTTCATCCGATTCCAACACTTTGTAATAAAGCAAAATTTGAGGGGAATGCTGAAGTTTTTTGTACTTATTAAAGATGCGGTATTCTTCGGTATCTTTGTATTTGCGGTTTTGCAAAATCTTTTTATTTTCCTGAAATTCAGCAGATTTTACAAGATGGTAGAGTTTTTTGTATTCGGCAAGTTCGACCGATTTTTCGACTTCGGCATAGCGGTGCATGGCTTTTACCAAATCAGCTTCATTCTTTTCGAGCTTAGCTGTCGGAGTGATTGCTCCAAAGAGTTCTTTCCAAAAAAGATTCATTATAATTCACAATTAATAATTTATAATTCCTAATTGAAGCTCTTTCCTGAATTTTTGAATTGAATGATGAATTCAAAACAAGAGTCAATATCTTCAACAACAATCGGTTTGTAATTTTCGACGGGTATAAACATTTCGTCTCTCATAAGCTGAATCTGAGCCAGAAACGGATTATAGAAACCATCCTGATTCAGCAGTATTAAAGGCTTTTTGTGTTCACCAACAACTGCAGAAGTTACAATATCCATCATTTCGTCCAAGGTACCATAACTTCCGGGCAATACCACAAAAATTTCGGAAAGTTCCTTCATACATGCTTTCCGCTCGCTCATGGTTTCCACCGTAATGAGTTGAGTTGGCAGTGCGCTTTGCCGGTTCATGCGGATAACTGCCTGCGGAATTACGCCAATAATCTGTCCACCTTTACTGGCTGCACCCTCCGAAACCGAATCCATCAAACCGCCTGTTGCTCCTCCATATACAAGTGTATTTCCACTTTCGGCAATCATCTCACCCAATCGAAATCCAACTTGTTTATAGTTGTCGGCTATATGATTACTCGAAGAACAGAAAACGGCTATATTCATCAATTTTCAATTGAACAATTTCCAATTTCCAATTCATTGATAATTGGAAATTGGAA
>CAZTDH010000259.1:0-3300 GCA_964612615.1 uncultured Paludibacter sp.
TGCCGTCGTATGATGAAGTTTGATAAGTTGAATAAAAAGGAAGCAAATCTTCTTCTACAGGTTTCTATTCTGACTCATTTGAGAAGTGATAATCCGGTACTGATTTATGGTGACTTTATTAATATCCAAACAACAAAAAACAGCTGGGTTTATGCTCGTAAATACTTCAGAGATGAAGCTATTGTGGTTATAAATAATTCATCTAAACCAAAATCATTCGAAGTAGAAATTCCGGAAATATTAAAGCTAAAACACTTAAAATCTACGTTTAATCATAATTTTGATATTTCACATCACAAATTAACGATTGAATTACCCGCTTTTAGTGCAGATGTATTACTTTAAAAACTTTATAAACTTTCAAACTGCAATATGATTAAAATTAAAGACAGTGAATTAGCTAAAGCAGCCGAAAAAGGCATGGATGAATTTCTTCAGGTATTTATCGACAGTTATCTAGAAGAAATTGGTGGTGAATTGAACGAAAAAACGATGCCTTTATTAAACGGAAATCAACATACTTTACTCGCCTGGCATTTTTTTACTTCTGAAATGCGTGATGGTGGATTTGTTCAGCTTATCCAAAATGGATATGGCGGTTATATTTTCGCAAATCCATTTGCCAAAGCAATGAAACAGTTTGGAGCTGTTGAGCTATCACGACTGATTTATAAGGCAAAAGAAATTTACGATCCCAATAAAAAAGCATTGGAGCGTGAAACTACCGACGAAGAATTCAATGCACTATACGTTGATTTTGAGGCATTTGATGAACTTGAAGAACGTTATTTCGATATTGAAGAAGAGCAAACCGCTTTGCTTGCAGCTTATGTTGACGACCATATTGCTGATTTTGCGGAGATAGAAAAATAATCGACTTACTCCCACTCTTTTCTATTTTGATAGGATGACCATTCAAGGTTCATCCTATCGTTTTTTTAATGAATCAGTCATTCCAATTTCACAGTTCCTTCTTTCTTTGTATATTTGCAGATGAATAAGTATTAAGTTTAATCAGAATTTTATTTTTTAAACAGTTTCATACGCAACGAATGATTATTGTCAGTATTTTTGGGGGATTAGGAAATCAAATGTTTCAATATGCCTGTGGAAAAGCATTAGCCACAAAACTTGATGTTGAATTGAAACTGGATATTTCCTTTTTAAACAATAAAACTGAACGAAAAAATTTTACAATTCGTGATTATGAATTGGGGGTTTTTGGAATTAATGAAGAAATTGCAAGCCTAAATGAAGTTCGAGAGTTTATTCCTGATTTGTGGAATTGCACAAAGGCAGAATTACTGAAATACAAGTTATTGCGAGTTTTCAACGGGAATCATTATTATTTCGAGAAACAAAAGCATCAGTTTGAGTCTCGAATTAAGCAAATAAAAAACAATAGTTATGTTTACGGCTATTTTCAGACCGAGAAATACTTCTCAAATGTGAAAGATGAGCTTCTAAAGACTTTCAAACTAAAGAATGAGGTAGATATTCAAAACCAAAAACTAATTGCTATAATTAAAGCAGAGAATGCTGTTTCGGTTCATATTCGTCGCGGAGACTATCATAATACTCCATTTAATTTGTTGGAAATTACTTATTATCAGCAAGCCATTGAATTCATAAAGCAAAAAGTCGAAAATCCTACATTCTATATTTTTACCAACGATTACGAATGGGTTGCTGAAAACTTTGCCTCATTTGATATTTATAAGACAATAATAACTCATAATCAGGATGATAAATCATATATGGATTTGATTTTGATGAGTAATTGCAAACATAATATATGTGCCAATAGCTCATTCAGTTGGTGGGGAGCATGGCTCAATGAAAACGCAGATAAGATAGTGATTACACCTAAACAATGGTTTAAAAATCAGGAATATAGCATTTCAACCTACGATTTGATTCCTGAAAATTGGTTACAATTATAAACTTCCCACAAAATGAAAGTTCTGTTTATAAGTTCATGGTATCCAACTCCGGTAAATCCAAATTATGGGATTTTCGTGAAAGAACATGCGAAAGCTATTAAGACTACTACAACAGATTTACGTGTATTAGCTATTGTTGTACAACAAGCAGATGTATTTCTAAAAACATCACACCGTGAATATATTGATGAGTCGGGTATCCGCACTTTTGAGATTATAATTCAAACAAAAATGCGTGATTTAATATACCATTTGATACCATTGCAGAGCAGAATTGCCTATTGGTATTTCAAAAAAACAATTAATCCGTATTTTTCACCTGATATCATACATTCCAATGTTATTTTTCCGGCAGGAATGATTGGTGATTTTTTTTCAAGAAAACTTAAAAAACCACACATTATTACTGAACACTGGAGTAAAATTGAAGGTTTGCTTAAGAAGCCATACTTATCTTTTTTGGGGAAAAGATCGTATAAAAAGGCAAACATGATTCTACCTGTATCTCTATTTCTGAAATTGAAAATGCTTGATTTATTGCCTGAATTAAAGCAAAACAAACTTAAGGTAATACCAAATGTTATAAGTTCAGAAGTCTTTGATTATAAAGAAAAAGCCGGGAAAACAGATGAAATTCGGTTTTGTGCAGTCGCCAGTTGGGTAACGAAAAGGCAACCGGACAAAAAACCCGAACTTTTCATTGAAGCATTAGCTGAGATTCAGAAAAAAACAACTAAAAAAATAAAGCTTACTATGGTAGGCGATGGAAATAGAGTAAATGAATTGAAGATTCTTTGTAAATCCTTAAATTTGGATGCTGATTTTGTTGGTTACCAAACCAAAAATCAAATTGCAGTTATACTTCAACAAAATAACTATTTTGTTCATGCCAGCACCATTGAAACATTTGGGGTTGTAATAGTAGAAGCTTTAATGACAGGAACACCTGTTATCTGTTCCAATGTGGGTGCCTTGCCAGAATTAATAACTGAAGCAAATGGAGTATTGTGCGAAAATAATGTTGCTGCATGGATGAAGGGGCTTGAAAAAATTATCCAATCTGAATTTGACAGGAAACGCATAGCAGAAGACGTCAAGAATCGATTTAGCTATGATAGCATAGGAAAAGAGATTGCTTTGATATATGAAACGTTATAAAAAAATAGCTGCAAAATGCAGCTATTGATGTGTATATGAATATCTCGAGTAAATTAACTTTGTATTGTCCTTATATAAACATCCCCAAATATCGTGTTTTGAAAATCTGTAGAATTTACAAAAGAAATCATTTTATTCGACGGCAACCAATCATTTAACTCTAAAATCATACTCTCTCCAATACTAAAATTACATTCTA